>JAGVWA010000002.1:0-83341 GCA_018304505.1 Nanobdellati archaeon | reverse complement strand
GCAGGTCCCCGGGGTTTGCCGGGGCCAGCTGAATTACCGCTGTGCTTTGCCTGAAGCTTTCAGTGCCCTGATTTTGCACAGCGAATTTCACCGTAATTGCGCCGCCGACACTTGGAGAATCAGGCACATAAAAAAACACAGGGATCAAATCAGGGGCCCTGAAGTCCTTAAGCAGCTTGCTCAGCGTAGTGACTGCGTACTTTGGGAATTCGCCGCAGTCAACCAAATTGGCTTTGCTCGGGCGGCTACAAAGCCGGTCGTTAGCGATTCCCGCAAGCTGATTCCAGTTCATTGCACAATCAATCGAGGTAACACGCATGTGCTTGTACTGCTCATCAACCTGTATTTTTTCTATGGACTGCACGAATGCGTTCTCGCATAGCCCAGTTAAGGCGAATGCTGCTGATTTTATCTGTGCCGTTGAAAACGCAGTAAGTGAAGTGGTCCTTACCTGTGCTGCGAGCACTGACGAGATAGCCAGGACTAGGGCAACAATGATCATTAGCTCAAAGCTTACCTGACCGCGCTTCATTATGAACCACCGACAGTAGTGGTGAAGGTGTCTAAGCGCCTTATCTCAAGCCTCTGAATAAGCCCCCGTGTTACCTTTTGCACCGTTGATCCTGAAACATCAGGATCTGCTTCTACTGAACAGGCGGGGCAGTCATAAGTAATCGCGAACGGGAACTGCGAACCAATCAGGCGCTGGCTTAACTCAGCTGACGCGGAGTCTGCCGGGCAACTCAGCTTGATTACCTGCCTTGAAATAAAGTAATCGCAGTCCAGCGGCGCCCTTAAGAAAATGGTTTTCTTTGCCCCAGAGCCTTGTAGTTGTAGTTCTTCGACCGCATTCTTGATCAGTAAATCAGTGGCCTTCGACATCTGGTCTGTCTGCGCCGTCCTCAGGTCGGCAATGGAGTTGTTCAGCAGCGTGAAACTGACAGATCCGAAAATCACGACCATCAAGCCAATCACCACAAGGAACTCAATGGCGATCTGGCCTTTGTCGGCTTTGCGGCCTTTGCGCTGTGCCATTTGCAGGTGCCCGCCTTGCCCGAATTTGTTCATGTGTTATGGAAAGTATTGTGGGTTAATAAAACTTATGAAGTCCTCAGCGGTCTTCCGCGAAGCAATACGGTTTTAACCGCAAGCTTTTCATATTTATCCTAGAATAGGATAATCCTACAATGGGATAATATGAAGTTCTACAACAAGGACAAGGTGCTCGAACAGCTTAAGCAATCCGCAGGGGCACTAAAAACAAAGAAGCCGGTAAAATGGGTCTTGTTCAATAAAAAAGGATTTACGATAAAAGAAAGCAAAGACGTTTTGCTATTTGATACAAAACGAATCATTTCCGGGAAATAACCAAAGACATCAAAGAACAAGCATCACAAAACATGAAATGAAAAACAGCGCCGGGGTAATAAAAGTTGTCATCTGCGGGTGCTAACCTAAACCCCTCGCTAAACTATAATCCTTATCTGATCCAACGGGTATCTTTAGAGTCATACGGGTATATGCCCACTGATCCGCTCCGCCCCAGAAAGACACATCCCTGCTGGCTTTATCTGCATCAAACACTACTACGCTCTGTTCATCAATACTAATGTCATAGATCTCCCCAAGCACATACTTAATACGTCGAATGTTGTAGATTGGCCCGGTCTCTGTTTGATAGCCAACAAAGGTATAAGTAATTGATGGGGGGGATGTGGTCACAGCCGATATGGTCCAAGATTCCGTTGTTTCTGAAAATTGCTTACGCACCCGAGGTAATTCCTCATCGATCAGGAAGAACTTTATGTACCCGAGACTCTTAGGAATTTTGTAATCTGTGCCGGAGTACGTGCCACGGTAATACCCAAAGACACAGGCCCCTGTATTGCAAGCCATATCCCCAAATTTAAAATCATATTCATGTTGAACATGGACATAGGAGCTAACGTCGGTATCTAAATCAGCTGGCTTCTCTGCAATCTCTATAAAGTCCCACGTATCACCAAAGTCAGGGGATAATATAACGCCAAGCTTAGCATTCTCCACACCATCAGAAGAGACCATCACTGGCAACACTATGTTAACCCCAACAATATAGAACTCACTATTAAGTACAAACATCCTATCGTAATAAGCAGCTAATGAAGCAAAATCTTTTATCTGGTATCTCTTCTCTGCACCTTGCTTTATAGAGTAAAGATATATTTTAGTGCCCTTTTTGATATTCGCAAATACCTTACTGCCCTTAATTTCTCTCTCATTTACTTGATCAATAGCAAGGGCATGCGATTCACCTCCTAGATCATTGACTGTGGGGGCAGAAGCCGACCCCGTTCCCAAAACAGCAGCGATCGCTTCTGTGTTTATAACGCTGGCAACTGCTAATGGGCAGTAAGCAGAAATGTACTCCGCTAGTTCTGGGTGCCTAGTTTCAAACAAATCGCACATGCCATTTAAGTGCCCCTCCTTCAATACTAGGTTGGAAGGCAACATAGAAATACCAAACTCCGCGATAGTCTTCAAACAATCGACCGAGATCCTGTTGGATAGTTCATCATCAACCGCCTCACAAAATGCTCCGAAGTTTTGTTGCCTCAGCGCATCAAAGTCAATTGCAGGGGCGCCTGGAACACTTGGGCAGTTAGCCACAGCATCAACTGTACTACCATCTGGGCAGACAAACTTCGTCACGGTGACTTCGGTCTTCACTTCAAAGGGGACTTGCTCTTTTTTTTTAACTCCGAAGCTGATGCTGGGAATTTCGGTTATGCTCTTGCTAATGTCGCGCTCAAGCAAATCCAGGGCAGCCTTGGACCTTGTGTCCTTAGCGATGTCGTACACCTTCGGCCCATCAATGGTTGTGGTTGCGCCGTTCTCCTGCTGGAACGTGATCTGCAAGGGCTGATCAGTAATACCCTGGCTGTTGAATTCGACGGCCTGCAATGGCAGTGATATTAGTAATTGCGAAATCGAGGGCTGCAACGCGAGGCCCGAGGCGAGGATCTTGGTAGAGTCCTTCAATCGAACTGTGTAGCCCGTAATTCGCGTTCCGCCTGTTGATTTCACGTTGTTCAAAACGAGGATCGCGTTGTCGCGCTTCTTTGAGTTCGCGACAAGTGTGCGCTGCGCGCCTAGCGTGGTGGTTTGTTGAGCGCTGGTGTCAACAATGCGTCTTCCTGTTGACAGAGAAGGAAATTGGAACTCTATTATAGGATAACCAATGTCACGATCATCACTTGCGAACAGCCCACGCGCTCCCGCCAATCCAGCTAGCGATTCTGCATTTGACTGCACTGCTTGATAATCAAGTTTTGCCTGCGTTGCGTCAAGCGCGCTGATTTTGTAAACCTTGCCTGTGGCTTTTTCCCCAAGATATACATCCGTGCTCGATGTGGCCATCATGTCAAATCCGCCGCCGAGATTTGCCAAGTCTATTGATTTCTTGACCTTGCCGTCCTCAATGTAGACTAGGCGGCTGTCTGAAAGCAAGGCAACTGGCTTGCCTAAACTGTGACCTACAAGAACCGTATGTGTTGCCGCTTCACGGACCAAGTAAATTACCCAATCGTCACCACCTGTTTCAGTAATTGCAAGCATTGCATATGTATTTCCACCTGATATAATCAACCCCCCAATCACGCCGTTATTCGGGTCACTGAAATGTATATCCTGTATTCCGAGCCCTGAGTAATCTATTTTACTCAGCCCGTCAGAAACGCCTTGCTGTGACTTGTCTATAAACTGCAATCCATAGCTGTCCCGCTGCCATGCTGAGTTAACATAGAAAAAAGATGTGGTGTCAATTCCCTGGGGCAGCGCTGATGGCTTGACGGGCATGGATAGCATATTATCCTGAAATACAAGATCCTGGATGTTCTCCCCTGCAGCACGGGTAAAGGATAAGTCCTCAGTGCGCAACAGAACACCCTGCAACGACGCGATTTTCGCATCCAGCGAGGCAATCGAGTACGCGCCGCCGAAGGGGTCGTTGAGTTGATACGATGTTGCTGTGTCGAAGCTGCCTACCGTGACGTCGCCTACTGCGCCTGCTGTCGGCGGCAGAAGTATGTCGATTATTTCCCGCGGCAGGCTAATTAATGGCGCCTCGACAGGTCTTAGCGCCACAAGGTCTGCGCCTTTAAATCGAATGGCGTTGTTGTCTTCCCTTGACTCAACCAAACCATCTTGGGGGTCCACAACAAGCACGTAGTCCTGCCCTGTATATAGCTCGAGGTTCTGCATTCTCAACGTGTTGAACGTGCCTGCTTGTGTCGAAGGAACACGCACTGACGCTATTGGCTGGCCCTGGCAAACCGCACTGGACTGCGCTTGCCCTTCGTCTGTTGTTTCTGCCCCTCCTTCTTCTGTCAACAACGGCAGCTCTGCGTAGCACTCTGCGGTGTACAGTGAGGCGTCTACAAGGGCTCCACGGCCGGGCACAACGATTTCTGCCTGCGTTATGAGTTGCTCTGCCACGCGCTGCTGCAGGAAAGATTCTAAGTTAAAGCCGTATTGGTCAGGGCTTTTTAAAATTGCAACGAGCAACAGCGGCTGGTACCGACAGTAATCAACTTGCACTGTCGAAGCCACCTGAGTGTTGAAGTCTGGCGAGGTTAGTTGCCAGGTGTAGGGTGACGTTGAGGTTAGTTTCGCTGTGCCCCTGTTGTCATTTTGGTTCGGGTCATTTGCTACTGTGGCTGTCATAGTAACAGTGTCTATTCCCCTGAGGGTTGTTAACATATCACTCCACCGAACTGGGGAGCCGCTTGGAGTTATCCTATATAATATTGATGGATCCGCAAGGTTTATGACAATGGTTTGCCCTGCAGGGACGTCCCTCTTTTCTATTGCTGTAAAGGTCCTGCCTCCATCAAAGAATACCCTAACGTCGATTTTTATCTGCACGCCTGTAGCAGCAGTGCTGCCTGTATTGGTTATGTACCAGCTAGCCTCACCGTTTCTTGGACCTGCCAAGTCGTTAAGGTTGGTGAATGGCGTATTGATTACTGATACGCTCGGTCCAAGGGCCCCTGTTTCGGTGCATTTTTGCTTCGCGTACTGCGCGGCAATAATGAGTTCTTGCTCTGAAAATGTGTTTTGCTCCAGCGCCAAGGCATCCTGGATTTTGGTGTAGTCGCTTACAGTAAGCTCTGGAGTTGTTTGCGCAGGGGTTTGGAAACCGATTTGGGGGTATTGCAAAACCCGGGGCTTGGAAGAAGCTGCTAACACTGGCAGCCGCGTTGGCGGATAATCAACCCTGCCGATGTTGTACACATCGAATTCAAGGTTCCCTGAAATGGGTTCACCGCGCGGCGTTGCTGATACTGCTGTGCCTACTGCAGGTGCTGTAACTGCTGGCACTTCAGGCTCCTCTGCTGCAGGTTCTGCTTCTGTTGGAGCTGCAGGTGCTGTTGGTACTGTGCGTTCCCCAATGACGAGCACTGATAAGCCGGGCAACACAGCTTTGAAGGACGCTGTTGCTATGTCTTGTGAAACCAATTCAGCTTTGTATTCTGTCCACTTATCTACCTCATACCGATAAACAGAAATGGCTTGTGACCCTGCATTATTAGCTTGTAGCCAAGTCCTCGGTATATTAGCTTGTAGCCAAGTCTTGGGTATGTCGAATTCAAGCGTCGCCTGGGTAACGTCTGCAATGTAAAAGCCCTGGCTAGTGATCGACAGCCTGGTAAAGATGTTGTCTAGCCCGGGGTCTGTTAGGCCAGCCGGCATGCGGGATAATTTTTCTATGGTTATGCTTCCTGGAGACAACTGTTTGCTTGACGATATGCTTATTGATTTTACTGACGTTGCAGTGAAGCCTGCAATTGGGGTGGTGAGTTTAAAGTCCTTCGGCGCGTTAAGCGTGGTCAGCAAATTCAGGGTGGCTGAAGCAGAAACAATGTCCCTTGAAACCACCTGCTCTACAACAGCTCGTACGCCAGTTAAGAATTCATAAACCGTGCCCCTGAGAATCGGGCTTTGAATGTTTGACGGTTCTTGTGTAGCTATTTTTATTGAAGGAAACCTGGGTTCGAAACTGGCTTCTATGGGCTTGTCTGAACTGACGCCCGTTTGGGTATGTTGTACTCCCCGGTCTGCGCAGTTCCCAACCTCCCATTTTGTAGTTGCCCGGGCATTAAAGCAGCTGATTGAGTACAGGGTGCGTTCTGTTGTGCTTGTCTGCCCGCCAGAAGTTACCTGCGACCTTGAGAATTGCTTCATCATATCAATGTCTGCAGTGTTGTCATTGTCAATGTCAATGTACGCGTGTGCCAACACAAAGTTGTTTAGTTCATTAATGTCCGCGTCAAAGTGCACGTGGGTCTTGCGAGTGTTAGCTGCCCTAGCAACGTAGATTTTTCTTTGTGCATCGGCATCACCCTGTAAACTATACCTGTCAGCGCAATCAAAGTCATCCTTGCTGCCATCAAGTGTTAATACTGCCCTTTCCTTAATCTCATTCGGGGCAATAGTTGAAAGTGTACTTGCAACGCAGGTGTCGACAGGCTTCGAGGGCATAGGTTCTGCAACCTCCCCTGCTGTTGGCGGCGCTTGAATAGACAGCGTCACTGCATTCGTCATTTTGTCTTTCAGCGGATCTGTGCCTGCCAGCCCTGTTGATACCCTTATCTCGTCACGCGTTGTTATGTGGAATTTAAAAGCATAGTTATCAGCCATATTAGTCACTACGCTACCTTGTTCACAATTGTGTTCGGTCTTAAGCCCTGCCGAGCTACCATACAGCCAGGAGCCTGTCCTGTCTGTCCTTGCACAGTACCTATTATACCAATTTGCGATTCCGCTCCTCGAAAACCAATAGTCTGCCAAGTCGTCTCCATTGAGGTCAATGTACAAAGGATATGATGCTGTTGAATCCGGCACCTTGTAATATCCCTCGATTCTCTTGAACCCCTGTACTGTTGTGTATTTAGCAACATAGAACTTCGTCAAAGAATTGAAGATACCGAGCTGCGTAGACAACAAATGATCTACATCAGTGAATTCTGAAATCGATGGCAGTGTCGGCGTGCTTATGAAGGAAGCTGCGGGGGATAGGTAGACGTTGCTTCCCTGAATCGTGGCAAACTCGATTTCTGGGTTTTGTAAATCCCGCTCAGGCGCGGCGTTTAAAAGTGGAAGGCTCGGAGCAACATAAACATACTCCACGTGTGCAGCCGCGTCTTCCGCTATCTCAGTGGTGCTTTTCACGACATTGTAAATGCCGACTTCGTCAAACACAGCCTTTATTGGCTTTGTTTCGCCATAGCCTCTGCCCAATTGCCATTTATTATTAGGTACACTGCCCGCTTTAGGCACGCCAGCATTTCGATTCTCAGATTCAAGCACGCCATTCACGTATACCTTTAAAATCCCCGTGGTACCAATACCTTCCCAAGTGACCGCCAGATGATACCACCTGCCTTTAAGCCATGCTTTTGTCTGTGAATTCACACATGCATTCTGGCCAGCTGTGTTTTTGATGCACACAGACAACACACCCGGATTATTGTTAACTTCACGGATCCAGGCAACAGGAGACTCTTCAAAACCACTAAAAAGATAGGCTCTCTGAGATGCAGGACTACTCGGCGAGTATTCCAACGAAGGCTTAAACCAAAGCTCTATACTACCACTTGATGAAAACCAGTCTGAATTCAAGGTCGCACTACCTGAAGTTAACTCAAGGCCACCAGCAAAACGCCCAGACACAAGATTCCCGCCAATGACCTGGCCAGCCTGGCCTGTAGAGTCAGCACGGCTGTTGCCGTTAAACTGCCACAACGCAACCGGGACTACTGACGATGGACGTACTGGCGCCTGTGGCGTGATCGCGAAGGTGCTGAAGCCAGGAGAGACCGCACTATAATATACATACGTATCGTCCTGAGTGTCGTCTGGAGTAACAACTGTTGTCGGCAGTTCAGCCCATGCATCACCAGAGAACCTGCTCAGCACGATTTGGGCGTCAGACAAACCGTTCTCTGTGAGCCACGCTTTTTCTACTTGGAACTTGATGGTGGCCTCTTCAACATCATTGTTTGTGAAGCCCACTGCTGTGATTTCGAGGTACGCATACACGGGTATTGCAGCGTCTTCTTGCACAGCCAGCGGCGCGATTGCGAGCGTTGCCGGTTTGTCTGAGAACTTTTGCACGGTAACCTGTGACCTGTCCGGGATTTGATTTGCTGCACTGATTGTGATTTCGCTGATGCCTGTCTGCGTTGCCTGATCTTGTGTCAGTGTTAGTGTTGCCGACTCACTGGCTTTTATTTCCCCTACTTCAACAAGTGCACTGCCAATGACCCCACTTTCTGCGGCTGCGGCAGCTGTTTCCGCTGCCGAAACAAACCGGATGTTTTCCGTAATCGTCAAGTCAGGGAGAAACTGCTGTGCCCGCTCGAACTCTGGCTGCTCCAGTGTCTCGGCTACGACGCCCCCAAAGGCCTCGGTCTGGGCCTCGATGCCCTCGCTGATGCTGATTAAGTTTGACGCGAACACGCCGACGAGGGCCGCTGACACTAGGCCGACAGCTAGAATAACAAGAACTTCAAGTGACAACTGTCCACGCGACTCATTGATGTTTCGTACGGCCGTCATATACCTATGGATAACAAACGCACATATTTAAAGCTTCATGCAGCCTCGATAGCGCCCCCATTTGGCGTCGCATTGGCATATTGTAAAGTAAACTTTACGAAATGCATGCATATTGTAAAACAAACTTAACAAAATACTTTTGTACGCTACGCTTAACAAAGCACACAAATTTCCGTGTATGCAGCCAGTAAAGCCCACAGGGCAAAGGACATCGCCACAAAGGGAATGAACGGCACGCTGGTTTTCCTGTGTGTTTTTCTCGCATTGCTGATTGATGAAAAAAACACGTCAGCAGCAACCCAGAGCGCAAAGAAGCCTAAAAACGCCCACAACGATGCCATGGTGTTTTCGCGCAGAATGAAAAGCGCAATCATCAGGGATAATTTTGAGCCTCTGAATCTCCGCAGTGATGACATGACATACTCCACAACAGCCCGGAGAGGCGTTGCGCTGGCCAACAGAAACCCGCCTGACAAGAGCACCGCGATGCCCAAGATCACAAGCACTTGCTGGGAAAACAGCATGCCTAAGCCCATTAAGACCTTGGCATCGCCACCCCCCATCGCACCAACCTTGTAGAGAGCATAAAACACTATCGGCAGAAGCATTTTTACTGGCGAGAATTCAAAGAACACGCTAACGATGCCAATTGCTATCAAGACATGCGAAAACAATGGCGGAATTATCCTTGTCTTTATGTCGTTCAGTGCCGCGAGCGCGAGCAGCATGAACACCGCGATGTTGAGAAACACACGCTTTTTATAGCATACGAATTATATATTGATTTTGCAACAGCCGCGGGTTTAAACCCGTTTATTCCATTGCTCGGTTTTAACTATACCTAGTTTACAAAATCATTAAATACTTTGCGTTCACTATTATAGATAATGGGAGTTATTGGCAACGCAGTCACGGCCAGCACACGGTTTCCTTATAACGATTTTGTGAAGTTAACCAGTTTAAACCAGCACGGGTTTATTTCACTGGAACACTGGCGCCAGGCCAAGCCGCGTTCCCTTGATGTCAACGATCCGTACCCGATAGCTTGAGATGGCAACAGTTGCGCCTAGGTATGATTTTGCGGGCCCGAATGTGCCCTGCCCAAATAACTCTGCAGCAAACGGGTTTCCATTTTCTGAAATATAGAAATCAATGCACCCCTTTTGAAGGTCGTTGAGATTTTTATAATCCTTCACAAGCGCCACCCCATCAGGGTATTTAGTCCTATCACCACTTTCAATACAGAGATCAAGAAGCGTACTTGAGAGAAACATGCTGAAGTCATACCTTGTGCCGCTGATGCCTGTTTCGGGATGCGTAGCTTGTGTCGCCGTGAAGTAAAGATACGGGCTAAACTGTGCTACCTTGCCAACCATGGAATCCATTGTAGTACCACAATTCCGCGTGTCTTCGCCAAAGCATGCCCCCTCAATTTTTGACCAGTCAAACGGGCTCAGATACAATGTCGGCTTAGGCAGCCTCAGTACATCCCCTGTTACTGAATCTGTGATCATGCCGATCAGTATCAGCTTGTTCTGCTGCGTCGCGATGGCGTCAAAATTCATGGCAAGCACTGGGGAGACTGTATCAAACAGCACCGCAGCCTGCTGAATAATGCGCTTCTGGTTCAGTTCAATCAGCGTGTCGTCAGTCTCTACTGGGAAGCCTTGCTTATGTTTGGTTCCTTGCAGATCCGTTAGCGTGAACGCGAACAACGTTAGTGCTGAATCACTTGGGTATGGTTCAAGCGTGAACAGTAAAGTATAACCGTTGTCCAGCACCACCGGCTCGTTGACTTTCAGCAGCAGGTCTTGGCTTAAACGCACCGCCTCCTGTTGTGTAACGTGTTGTATGCTGCCGACCTTGCATGACCCGCACGCGGAACCTGGCGGGCAGATGATGAGCTTCTGCGTGTCCGGGTCATAGATCTTCTGCTTTGTCTTTAAGTCGAGGCCATTGCGCGGGTCGCTGCACGCCCTGCTGCACAAATTGGGGCATTCAAGGTTTTTGTTTCCCAATCTAAGGGTTTGGCACTCAGCAGCCGCGCCGACACACGCGCTTATTATCTGCTGTTCCGCGCTCTGGGCTGCGCTGCTTGCCAAGAAAAGCACAACTAAGGACGCGACAGCGAGGACGCCTGCGATGATAAACAGGTACTCAAGTGAACCCTGGCCCTTTTGCATGAAGTAATGAATGCGCACGTGGTTTAAAAACCTTGTTCAGGCAAGAACTGGGTTCGTTTAAAAGCTGCCCCACAGTGAAGTTGTCAATAAAATAAGAATTAGGTTATTAAATTGGAAGTGGGGAACGCGTTCCCCTTTTCCGGTTTTATTAATAATTGGTTTTACGCTGGTATTGGCCCTGCTATTGAACACTGGTAACACGCTGTTCCAGGTACGCAGTTGTTGTCGAAGAAGATTCCGCCATTATCGTCTTCGCAGGTAACCTGGTCATCAATGGGCGCACCGTCAACAAGGATCTCCCCACCATCCTCATTAAAGCATCTTCCTGATGGTGCGAGTTGCTGCACTTGGACATTCCAGACGTCCTCTATACCCAGTACGTCTGTGCCGGTTCTTGGGTCGCTACACGCCCTGCCGCAGGTGTTTGGACACGTTACGCCTGGCTGAGTCAATTGCAAGGAACCGCACTGTTGCGCTGCTGCGACGCATGTTGCTCTTAGCTGTGATTGTGCTGCGCCTGCTCCTGCGCTTGTCAAAAACAAGACAGCAATTGCTGCTACTGCTAAAACGCCTGCGATGATAAACAGGTACTCAAGTGAACCTTGACCTTTTGTTCCGCTCATTCATTTTACCTCCATATTGTTAGTATAACTGAGTTATGAAATCAGCATTTGTTTATAAACCTTTCCTCAACCTTTTCCTCACCCCCCGATTAGTGAAAGGAATGTCGTTGATACTGCGGTATATATAACATACGAAATCAGCATGGTGAACGGCAGATAGGGTATGGATTTCGTGAACTGGCCGGTCCTGATGAGGACTGCGCCGACTGTGTTAAACGCGGTCTCTATTACGAGATAGAGCTTGAAGGTTGTGTCGAATGAATTGAGCAGGATGACGCTCTGGGCCTTTGTTGCCTCATCAACTGCAGACTGCAGCAGGATCTCGAGCACTGATTTCACTATGCCGAAGACTAGCGGCGCAAGGAAGACGCCGGCTGCGAGCAGGAACATGAAAGGCATCGCGGTTGCCGAAACGCGTTCACGCTTTAGGCGCGCGATTTCCCGGATGTCATCGGACATTGACGCCAACGTATCAACCAGACCCCCGCCCGCCCTGCGCGCGGCTACTATTATAGTGGCCGTCCTCCTGATTAGCTCGCTTCTTGACTGATCTGCAAAGCGGAAGAAGGCGTCCTCAAATGTCCTGCCTTCATTGATTTCCCTGAGCATCTTTTTGGTCTCGAATGTCAGCGGGCCATAGTCCACTTCTGAAATTTCGCGAAGCGCAACCTCAATAGTTCCCCCGGTTTTCAGGGTGGTTCCCATGTGATGCAGCACATCGGGCAAACTGCCTTCGAGCTGTGCGATTTTTTTGTCAACGAGGAAAAACGGGAGGCCCATGCCGATGTCCAGTATGAGAACAACGAGCAGCAGCGATAAAACAGGGTCGATCAAAATCGTTATCAAGCCAACGAAAAATGCAGCGCCAATGGTTCCAAGAATCGCCAGCCGGGGGGGAAACTTGATGCCCGTGTACTCAAACGCCGCAGTGTACTTACCCATGATGCCCTTTACCGCTTTTGTTATTGGGCCTTGCTGCGACGTCATTTCAATTTCTGCCATTTTTATCAACTCATTTTATCTGATGTATTACATGTTTTCATTATTTTTCATTATGTTACGTTCCCGGGTCTCCCGCCTTGATGAAGAACAGGAACATGGTAAGAAGGCCCGGAATTATGATGAAGTAAATCACTGTTAGGAAGCTCGTGTCAAAGCCCGCAAAAAATGACACGAAGCGCGTTATGCTGGGCGAACTGGCGACGGCGGTAAGGACGCCCGCCATGACCGGCAGGACAATGGCGATCATCATCAGGAACAGGCTCATCAAGTTGAGCTTCTGCGCATAATCCTGGATTTTTGCTTTGCGTTCGAAAGTCACGTCCTCTGCAATTGTCACCATTATATCTGAGAGATTGCTGCCAGTCTTGAGCGCCCTGACAATGTGCGTCACGACACGCTTGAGGGCTTCTGATCCCATCAGGTTCGACCAATTTTCGAGCGCGTCTTCTGTCGGCACGCCCTTGCTGATGTCGCTAAGGACCTTCTGAAAACCGATGCTCAGTTCGCCGTAGCCAGACTCCGCGATCGACTGCATTGTCTTGAAAATACCGACACCGGCCCTGATTTCGATGCTCATGTGCCTCAGCGCAAATGGCAGGTCCTTCTCAATGTTTGACGCGACCTTGGCCGCGTTGCTGCTCGGTATAAGGATTCCAACTATCAGTATTAAGAATGGCGCGAAGAGCGCGCCAGCGATCAGCGGGCCGAGCGCGGCTGTACCCGTAACTATGAACAGGGTTGCGAAGAGAAAATAAACGAGCCATGTTATGATTGTGGCGCTCGTAACTATCGTGAGGTATTGGCTTGGCGTGTAATTCATCCTTGCCGCAATCAGGTTTCTTTCGAGGCTTTTTCCAAAGGTTGCCTGCAGCGCGTTTCTGAAAAACTTCAGCGGCGCCTCCAGGGATAAGTAGAATTGCGCGAAGACCTTTACTATTGGGCTCTGCACCCCCAAGAGCTCTTCTGCGCCTGCTTCCTTTACGCCGATGACGCCCCCTTCCATTATTTTTTTCATTTGCTTTGAGCGCTCTGATTCTTCTTCAGAAACCTCCTTGAGGTAGCCTTCGCGCTTGTACTTTTCTCTCAGGCGGCCGAGCATGCTCGCGAGCGCCTTTCTATCGATTTCGTCGCCCTCTTCAGCTTCTTCTACCGATGCACCTGCCTCAAGCCTAGTGATTGCCTCCTTCATTTTTTGTTCGCTGGTTTTCTTTTCCTCGACTGGGCCCCTTTTTTTTAGGAGCTTCTTCAAGTCAGTCATTTCTTTACCCTCTTTGAGGCATAGTAGTTTCTGAATTCTTCCTTGACTTCATCAAGGGAGCGTGTTTTTGTTTTAACGAGCCTGTCGAGAATCTTTGCCCTCTCGTCAACGTTTTGCTGGATCTGCTTGCTAGAGAGGCCTGTGAACTGCTGCAGCTCCTGGATGTACCTTGACGGCGTTCCTGTAAACTCAAATGTATCATCAACAGGGTTCCATCGGAAAAGAATGTTTACCTGAGGCGCGCCGGATTCTGTTTTCTGCAGCTCCCCGAGTTCTGTCCAGCGCCTTATTGAGCCCTTGCGCCTATCGTAAATACGCTTCTGCAACAAGATGAAGTGCAGCGCGCCAAGCATTATGTTCGGCACGTTCATTGGTGAGCTTTGCAACCTCACTACAGTTTCCTTCGCGCTGTTGGCGTGTATCGTACTGACAGAACCATCGTGTCCCGTGTTGATTGCCGTAAAAAGTGTTTCAGCCTCTGCGCCCCTGACTTCCCCGACAACGATTCTGTCAGGCCTCATACGCAGGCTGTTTTTTAGAAGGTCTTCCATCGATACCTCACCGGTGCCCTCGAGGCCCTTGACTCGCGTTTCAAAGCGTATCCAGTGATCAATAGGCAGTTGAAGTTCTGCAGTGTCCTCAATGGACAGGACGCGCTCTGATGACGGAATGAAACTCGCAAGGCAGTTCAGCGTCGTGGTCTTGCCACTGCCAGTTCCGCCGGCAACTATGATGTTTGCCGGTTTCGCGCCGAGGCCGTCGACGCAGAGCCACATAAACGCTGCAAGCTTTGTGTCTGTTGCGCCGAAGTTAATCAGGTCGACTATAGTGTATGGGTCCGCCTTGAACTTCCTGATGGTGAGGCTTGATCCGTCTATCGAAATCGGAGGGATGGTTGCGTTGACCCTTGAGCCGTCTATCAGACGGGCGTCCATCATTGGGGCAGACTGATCTACACGCCTGTTTACCTGCCTAGCGATTCTGTCAATGATGTTCCTGATTTCGTCGTCTTTGGCAAACAACAAGTTTGTCTTCATTACGTCGTAATCGCGATGGGCGATGTACACTGGCTTTCTTGGTCCGATGACCATGATTTCTTCCAGCTTGTCGTCCTTGATCAACGGATCCAGTATACCGAAGCCTATCATTTCCCTAACGACCATTTCTGTGTAGAACTTTATCTGGGTCCTCGGCACGCCGAGTTCCGGACTTGATTCGATGATGTCCTGAATGCGTTTGAAAAAGAAGTCGCGGCGCTTTTCCGGGTCGCGGATTTCTTCAGGGCTTATCGTGATAAGGCGCGTGGCTGCTTCCTTTATTGTGTTAACAATGATTTTCTCGGGCCCTGTCGGCTTGATCACTGGAATCGAATAAACCGGGAGGTCTTCACCCTCGACCCTGTAGATTTTAACGTCACCGTATGATGTCAATAAGTGTTTCTTGCCTGTGATTTCGAGTTCCTTTGCTTCCTCTGCCGCCTCTTTTATGAGCTCTTCCGTGCCTTCGCCGGGGCCTGCTTTTTTGAGCTCCTCTATTTTGGCCTCTTCCCTTGCCTGCTCTGCTTCTGCAATTTGCTTGGCTTCTGCCACTGCTTCCTTTACACTGGCGCCGAGAACTGCTTCGAGGGCTTTCGATTGCTTCTTCGGCTTGATGATCTGGTCCAGCGCAGACGGCTTTTGTTCAAGCGCTAATGGCTTGCTTACCTTGGCAGGTGCTGCTGCTTTCGCCAGCGGCTTTGGTTTTACCTCAACAATTTCCACAGGCTTCTCTGCCAGTTCAACTGGTGGGGCCTGTGATACCTGAGGGGTCTGTGAGGCCTGTGGTGCCTCTGCAACTTGCGCCGGCTGTGCAGCCTCTGGTGGCACTTCGGCTTCTGGCGCTTCTGCTGCGCCCTCGCGTGGCTTTTCCTTGCCTTTTTTATTTAAAAGATCATCTAGATATCCCATTGTTTTACAAAAAGAGCTCTGGCTTTATATAGATATTGTGCCCCAGGTGCGCCTGCACCGGACGCGCCGCGTCAGCCTACAAAAACCGGCCTTTTCGAAAGCAGCTTCGGCAGTGAGAGGGCCTTGAACGGCCGGCTTTCCATGGCCTCGTCGATGTTGTTCTGTAATTCGGAAATTGACATCTGTTTCTTCTCGCCGGTTTCGCGCAGCGTCACTGTCAGGGTTCCGTCTTGCACTTCCCTGTCTCCGATAACTACTATGCGGGGTACCCACTCAGTTCCAGCTTGCATAATCTTCTTTCCGAGCTTTTCGTCCCTGTCATCGACATCAACGCGCACGTTGTTGAATTTCTCCGACAAATTGATCGCGTAATCTCGTTGCTTTTCTGAAACCGGTATTATACGCACTTGCGCCGGCGAGAGCCAGATGGGCAGCATGGGCACCTTGCTGTTGTTTTGGCTCTCCATGTAGATTTTCTCTAGCATTGCGTAGATAATGCGTTCTACTGCGCCGGGGCTGAAATGCAAAATCAAGGGATTCTGTGCCTTGCCCTCGGTGTCGATGTACGTGATGTCGTAGTTCTTGGCGTTTTCCGTGTCAACCTGGTCTGTTGTCAATGCCGAGGCTTTGTCGAGCGCGTCAACGAAATTCCACTCGTATTTCATGTTGTAGTAGAAAAACTTCTCGTCCCACATTTCCACAAGCGCTGGCTTGCCCCATTTTTCAATCAGTGACATGATGTGCGGCTTGTTCTCGTTGTAGAATTCCTTTGTTGTTCGAATGGCAAATTCAAAGTCGTCAGGTAGCTTGAATCCGATCTTTGAGTGTATCCTCTCCGCCAGATCGAAGCGGGCGTGCATTTCCTGTTTTGCCTGTTCCAAATCCTGACAAAAGGCATGGCAGTCCGGCATCGAAAATGCCCTGAGCCTGCGAAGCCCCGTGAGCTCGCCGCGTTGTTCAACCCTGAACGAATATCGCGTCAGCTCGTACAGCCTCATTGGTAAGTTCTTGTAGGAAATCGTAGCATGGTTTGCCATCAGGAATTGCCCGAAACATGCAGCGAAACGCAGGAATACTTTTTTGTTCGGCGTTTGTATTGAATACTGCCTTGCCGGAAACCTATTTAGGTAGGCTTTCAGTGACGGGTGCTCGTAATCATACATTATCGGCGTCTCGACCTCCATGCCGCCGTAGTCAATAACTTCTTTCGTGATGAGGTCCTCCAGTAGCGATTTTACGAGGCGGCCTTTTGGATAGTACCTGAAGTGCCCGGGATCTGTACCCGGTTCATAATCAACAAGTTCGAGGTCGCGCATGATTTTCACATGCGGCGGCTCTTCTTTTGCAACCCGCACCTTGGCCATCTCATACCGGGTGAATTTCTCCAGATTCTTGCGGCCAGCGAAATCGAAACCTTTGATTTTATCATCATTAATGCTAATATCATGCAGTGTTCCGTTCATGTCAAGAATGTGCCAGTGCGACACGAGCTTTTTTTCTGCTTTGAGAGCTTGCGATTCTTCCTGGTCTTCTTTAGCGTCCTCTACGTCCACTGTTTTTATCTCACGCGACAGTTCCGCGAGCGGGTGGCCTTTTACCTTGATCTCGAATTGCTTGTACCAGCCGAAGGGGCTCTGCTCCACGGTCTTGAATTCTTTCTTGAGTTTCTCGTTCAGCAGCTTCAGTACGCTTTGCGCGCTGCCGGGGCTTGACGGATTTGACGAAAGGTGCACCCATGGGTATATGACGACCGTATCTGCTTTGACCTGGCCCGCGATCTTTTTTATTTCAGATGCTGCGTTCTTTGCAACGGTGTCCTCGTGGCCCTCGTCTTGCTTTTCGATAGCCGTAAAGACGACGAGGCAATCTTCCACTTTGTGCAGCTCTTTGTCGGCCGCTGGCGGGTTTTTGATCGCTTCTTTTACCGCTTTGTATTCTATGAAGTCCGAGTGCAGTGCTATGATTTTCATTTTTCCTCAATCCTCTTTTGAGTTTTTGGTTTAATAAACGTTTCTGGTGGCATGGTGCATAGCAGATGGATAATATGAAACATGGCCATGCCAGCATACCGTGCTAAGCAAGTATTTATATCAGCGAAACATAATGCATGCATGACGGCAAGCATGTCGAAATTGCAGTTCAGGTATTTCGACCCGATGTCTAATGCAAAAATCACAGCTATCGTTATTGCAGTCATTGCGTTTATCCAGGGGCTACTTGAACTCGTGCTGCCCGTAATGCCGCAGCGTGACAGTGCAGCGATTTTCGGTGGTACAGACATCATTCTGGTGCCATTGTTTTCTATCATCTTTGTCTTTATTTTTACATATGTCCTAATACGGGTTTACAATTACATGGCCTCAAAAATCGGCGGCATTGAGCTTACCATAAATTCGAAGTCCCCCAAGCGATCACAAAGAATCGAATTGAAAAAATTCGGAGTTGCCCAGCTGGTCAAGGTATTTGCATTGGTGGCGGCGATCCTTGGCATTCTCCTTGGGCTTATCAGTTTTTTGTTTGGTTTACTCGGAGGGATGGTGGCATTTGGAGGTCTAATCATGCTCCCAATCATCTTTGTGGTCATTGCAGCGATTGTTGTGGCTATCCAGGGTGTGGTTTACAACATAATAACTGACTTCACGGACGGCATTACGTATAAAACAAAAACCGCTGCCGATAAGATGATTGAAATCACTTCAGTTCTCGAGATGCCAATTGCGAAATTGTCTGCGATTTTCAGCACCTTGTTTGCCATCCTCGGTGTAGCGTTTATGTCTGCGATGCCTGGAGTGATGCCCATTATAATGGCGACCATGCCCCTTTTCAGTGGAATGCCCCCGGGAATTGCAATCATCGCCCTGTTGGTATACAACCTAGTCTACAGCTTCGTTTTCGGCTACCTGCTCGCGTGGCTCTACAACCAAATCGCACAACGGATAGGCGGCGGAAAGTACCGTTCTTGATGTTGACGCGGGATTCAATTCATGCCATATGCTTTTATGGAAGTTACGCTCTAATTAAAAAGGGGTGATTTCAGTGAAACAGATATCTGTAAGTCTGCCTAACAGGCCAGGCACTCTTTATAACGTGTGCGACGTGCTCGCAAAAAGCGGCGTGAACATTCTCTCATTATATGCAGAACAGACAAACTATAATGACAAGAGCGGCGTTGTGAGAATGGCAGTGCATGACGAAAACGCGGCAACGCGAGCCCTGAAACTCGGGGGCTTCAAATATGATGTGAAGGACTTGCACGTGGTCGAATTACCCGATAAGCCAGGCGAATTGGCAAAGGCCACGCACAAGCTGGCCCACAAGGGCGTAAACATAGACAATCTTTTTATACTCGGTTCAGGAAAAGGTACAACAAGAATCGCTTTGACGACAAACGACATAGAAAAAACACGACAGGCCCTGTCCATGTGACAGGGCGCCGATTTTTATTCGGTAAAACAAGGACGTCTAATTTCGGTGTAAGCAATGCAAGTCAAACTAGAGCTTGACGGCAACACGGCACCTGTAGAATTCGAAGGTGCAACAGTGCAGGACTTGTTTAGCCAACGCAAGCTGTTTTTCGAAGACTACGTCGTCTCGGTGAACAGGGAACTAATGCTGCCCCAAGACGCCCTTGAAGAAAACGCGGCAGTCAAGCTCATACGCGTCGTAAGCGGGGGCTGAAAAAATGAAGTGCAGCAAGTGCAGTAACCGCGCCGTCATTGACATGAGGTACATGCAGAAACAGCTCTGTAGCTACTGCTTTTCAAGGTACTACTGGCAGCGCGTGAAAAGAAACATTGTACGGAACAACATGCTCTCGCGCCACGACAAAGTAGGCGTCGGCGTTTCCGGTGGCAAGGACTCACTCGTGACGCTGTACGTGCTGAAGGACATGCATTACGACGTGAACGCAATTTGTGTTGATGAAGGCATTTCCGGATACAGGGACAAGACCATTCCTTACGTGGAGCGGTTTTGCGAACAGCGTGAAATTCCGCTAACCATCGTACGCAACAAAGACCAGTACGGCATAACGATTGATGATGCGAGAAAGCGTGACCCAGCGAAACCCGCGTGCAGCTACTGCGGCGTGTTCAGGCGTGAACAGTTAAACCGGACTGCACGGGAACTTGGAATGACTAAGTTGGCTACAGGGCACAACCTTGATGATGAGGTCCAAGTAATACTAATGAACTTCTTCCGCGGCGAAGTGCAGCGGATGGCGCGCACAGGGCCAGTAGCGGGCTTGGTAGAAAATGAGCTTTTCGTTCCCAGAATAAAACCGCTGCGCGACTCGCCGGAAAAAGAAAACGTGGTCTATGCACTGGTTAACGGAATCGAGTACGATGACATCGAGTGCCCGTACAGCACTGACGCGTTCCGTAGAGATATCCGGAACTTCATGAACCAAATGGAAGAAAAGCGCCCTGGAACAAAATTCGGCATACTGAACGCGTACGACCGGATGCTGCCGATACTGCAAAGTGGGCTTGAAAACATCTCTGCGCCGTTGCAGTGCGAAAAATGCGGCGAGCTGACAAGCTCCCTGGTGTGCAAGAAGTGCGAGATGCTTCAGGTTTTGCAAGAAGCTGCTTGAGAACTGTTCTATATAAAGAACAAAAAGTGCAATTTTGTTCTTTTTAAAAAACATACGTTTTGTCGGCTGGCCTTTTGAACCTTACGCTTTTCCGTAAGGCCCCGGAGAATACCTTGCTTATTCATAAATAAAAAAGGAACCCTAACTTAATACCTCTTTCGCGATCCGCGCAATCAACGCGCCGTCGGCCTTGCCACGGTACTTCTTCATTAAATCACCCATGAGCATGTTAAACGCCCTAGGCCCGCTGGTGTCGATTTTCTTCATTGCCCCGACAGCATAGTCGCGGATTTCCTTTTCTGAAACCCCCCCAAGCCCTGCTTCTTCGATGACCTGCACTATATTATAGTGAGGCTTGCTGGCCCACGCAGCGAGTACCTTTGGAATGGCTTCTTTTGCGAACTTGTTTTCCTTAAGTGCTTTGAAGAGCGCGTCAAAATGCGCTTCAGTAAACACTTCAACGTCGACGCCCTGCCGCCTTAATTCAGTCAATGTGTATTCGAGTGTCGGAGCCACGAGCCTTGCGTCGTGTCCTTTTCCAACAAGTGATTCAAAGAGTTCATAGTTCTTTGACAGCATCATAATCCCCGCTAGCTGTTTCGACAAGCGGTGTTTCTTTTCAAGCTCTGCCGAGATCTGTTCAGGCGTCTTAGGCAGCTGCTTTTTCAGCTCGCCTAGCATTTTCTGTGTGATGTTCACATACGAGATGTCGGTTTCAGGATACATTCGCGAGGCCCCTGCCAGTGGCCTCATGTACATTGAAACCCCATCAGGCATCACATTACGTGTCTCATTTGGAATTTCGCTGAACGCTGCACCGATCCTCTTGCTGATTGCATTGAACGCGTTGTCGACTTTGTCTTCTGACTCGGCGATGAGAATGAATGCATCGCTTTCTTCAAGTTTATTCTTGGCGACGATTTCAAGAACTTCGTTTTGGATCTTGTACTTACCTAAGTTTTCATCGGTGTGAATTATGCCCCCGACGCCTACTGCTTTTGCATAATCACCTAATTCGCTTCCGAACCTTCTGTTGGGATTTAGCTCGGCGCCAATGACTCCTTTGTAATTCTTGAGAACTAGAAGCTTGACGACCCCGTTGGAATGTATTGCTTTTTTTATGAACTCGTTCTTTGTGTCCCGGAATATTTCTGTTACGTCTATTGGCTTTACCTTCGGCTTTTCCAGCTTGCGCTTTTTCATTTCATCTTTTAGTTCCAGGAGTTTGAGCTGTCGCTGTACTTCGAATTCAATTACCTGCTCAAGCATGCGTATATCCTGAACGCCCTTTAGCTCGACGCGCGCGCCGTCCTTGATCGAGATGTTGACGTCCTGCCTTATCGTGCCCTGCCCCCGTTGGACTTGCCGTGTGGTCCGCAACAGTGAACCGAGATATAGCGCCACGTCTTTTACTTTTTCCGGTGTGGGTTCTGGAATGAGGTCTGTGGCGATTTCGATTAACGGTATGCCCAAGCGGTCGAGGCGGTACGCCGCCTTGCCTTTTTCGCCAACGATGCCAGACGATTCCTCTTCCAAAAAGATTCCGAGAATTCCAACCTCGCCGTACGGCGTTTTCAGCTCGCCGTTGTGGCCCAACATCATGGTTCGCTGGAAACCTGCAGTGTTTGAGCCGTCGATGACTGTTTTCCTCATTACTTGAACTTGGTCGAAAAAGTTCATGTCCAGCATTAGACCGATTTTGAGCGCGATTTCGAGCGCTTGTTTGTTGACTTCGTGCGGCGGCTCTTCATCTTGCTCCACAAGGCAGACGCTGTTTTCGAAGCCTTGATAGTTGAACGTCTTTTTGGATAAAAATTCGTTGAGGGCTGCCGGATCGACCTTGCCTAGTTCGCTGGCTGTTGGGCGGAGGCGGCGCGTGAATTCAACGCTGGGATTTTCTTCCAGGACCGAGGAACAATTGCAGAACAGCTTGTGCGTGTCGAGCCGCTGGTGGAATTCCAGGCCTGCCTTCAGTCCGAGTTTTTTGTAATCCATGCTCTCATCCTTGTTGTTAAAGATGGAGCTTGAGATATATTAAGCGTTCTGCACCGAATGGTATATAAAACAGCAGCGATACAAATAGTATACATTTGGTATACAAATGGAGTACACTTTGTGTGCCTCGCTAATGGGGATGCATATGTCATCACGAACAACTGCAGTGCAGGTAAGGCTACCAACAAACTTGGTAAGCGATATAGACTGGTATGTTGAAAAGCACTACGGTACCCGCTCGGAGTTCATCCGCGAAGCTGCCCGGGCAAGGATCCTGGCGTTGGAAAATGACCCCCTGGTAAAAGAGGTGCGGGAAATCAGACGCAGAATGGAACAGGACTACCTGAAGCGCGCTGGCGGTGACGAGGACAAGATGATTGAACTTATGGCTGCGGAGCATTCAAAGATACACAATGAAACCATGGCACGGCTTGAGGCTAGAAAGAGAAATTATGTATCTCAGTCACGAAATAAAAAATGAAGTTCTCAAACCGTGAGAGTTTAACCCAATGTTTGTCAGCACTAACCCCAATTAGGTTATTGTTCTTTATCATGGCACCTTGTAGACAATCATCATACCCTATCTTATACACACGGTTATTTGACCTTGCAAGGCCCCTCTCATTAACTGTCGGCTCAATTACCTTTAGTTTATCGACCACATAAAAGTCCCCGCACTTCTCAAAATACGGACCAACGAGATTAGTGCCATTTTCCATATCGAAGTTTTTTATTTCATCCTGAATAATTGACGACACGTACAACATCTCATTTTTCTTCTCAATGTAATCAAACCACATTGCCGCTTCTTCAGAAAACCATTCGCCATACGGACTTACAGGGTTTTCCTCAAGCAGGTCCTGTGACCTTAAAAACGCGATCCAGATGCTTATCGAAATAATAAGCCATGCCGTTATTTGTGCATGGCTTCCTTTAAGCGGTTTTTGCAACGTTCACTGGTTTAAACCAGTTTACACCAACATCGGTTAAATCCCCTAGGGTGATTTCTTCCTTTTCAAGTTCCTCAAATAGGAGTTCAATGTCGCAGTGCAGTGTTTCGATTGTGCCATTGTTGATGAGCTTGTAATCCACCATGCGGATTACCTTGTCGAGCCCCTTGTTCTGGATGTCCCTTTCATCGCGCGCCATGAATGAGTCGATGTCATCCGGATCTGCTTTGCCGCGCCTGCTGGACCTTCCGCGTCTCTTAATTCATCCCCTACTATTTACTTGTTCATTTTAGTCATTTCCAAGCCTTTTGCTTCCACTTCATTTTTGAGTTCATCGCTAAAAACAAGCATCCTGTAGCCGTATTTGTCTTGTAGATGCTTCGCGACTTGGTCTTTTCCTGATAGCGCCAAGCCGGTGAGTCCTATTATCATTTTTTTGAATCCCATACTTTGAGTTAGTTAGTACAAAAAAGTCTCCGGCAACGTCCGGGCAGTGATTTCACCCTTAAGGTTCTGTGCCATCAGCTGTCTGGCCTCATCGATATTTTTGTAGTTTCCGAGCAGCCAGCCCAACTTGACGTACGCTGTTTCTGGCAGCATGTCTTCGCAATATACAACACCGCTGTCTTTCATTATTCTGCCGTTGGCGTACACGTTCGGGTCGAGGCGACCGTATTGTGTCTGCGGCGCGAAGGCGACAATGACGTCTTTTTTGATGGCGCTTTGGATGCTTGCCTTCCAACTCTTTTTGCTGTTCGTCGGCACGTGCCCGAGGCCTGTCGCTTCTACAACTAGGCCACGGTAACCTTTTGACACGTAGTGGTCTATGATTTCAGGGTCGCATCCGGGGTAAGCTTTGATGATCGCGACCTTGTCCTCGAATTTCGTCATCGCCCGTGCTTTAGCGTCATCGGATTTCTTTTTGTAATTCTTGTTCAGGATGCTGATTTCGCCGTGCGGGAAAACCCTCGCCAATGGAAGGTCATTTATCGGCCTGAATGCATCGCGGCGGGAGGTGTGGAGCTTTTTTACTTTAGTTCCTCGGTTGAACAAACAGAATGAATCGCTGGTGTTCGCGTGCATGCAAACCCCAATCTCGGCGATGTCACTGTAGCCGGCTAGGTATGATGCGCAGAGCAGATTCATTGACGCGTCGCTGCTCGGCCTGTCGCTCGACCTCTGCGATCCAACAAAGACAACGGGCTTCGGCGTGTCGAGCATAAATGACATTGCAGCTGTGGTGTAGTGCATCGTGTCGGTTCCGTGCGTCACCACAACTCCTTCAATGTCGCTGTTTAGCTTTTTTTCAAGTTCCTTTGCCAAGTTTTGCCAGTCACTTGGGAGTATGTCTTCGCTTGCCACATTCATCGGGTTTGTCATGTCCGCGATGTAAACAAAGTCCAAGAGTTCTGGAATGCTATCAATGATTTCGTGCGCGTCTAGTGCCGGGGAAACCCCGCCGGTAGTGTAGTCAACACGGCTCGCGATGGTGCCACCAGTGCTGACCAAAGAAATTGATGGCTTTGTCTTGTCCTGCTTTCGATGCTCGTGTTTTTCTTTTTCTTGCTTTGGATGTGCTGATTTTGTGATCCTTGTTGTTGCGTCAATGCTAATGCCTACGTTGTAGCCGTTCACGAGTTTGATCATAAGTGTGTCGTTTGCTTGCGTTTCCGTGCCCGGCATTAGCACTCCCTGGTAGAGCTTCTTGTGCTTTTCTATCTGTATTGGATCGCCGACAGCGATTTTGTTGTCCTTTAAGACTTTCTCTAATTGTTTTGAGTACATTATATCCCTTTATGCGTTTGTTTCATTTAAAGTTTCTTCGTGACGTAGGCTCCTTCTGGCTTGTAGCCCTGCTTGTAATAATATGGCCTGACCCCAATGCCGGAAATCACAGCGAGGTTGTCCATTCCAAACTCGTCCTTGGCGATTTCTTCTGCCTCTTTCAGTAATCGCTTGCCGTGGCCTTTGTGCTGCACCGCCTTGTCGTCTTTGTGGCCGACTTGCAACGATTTTCCGTACACGTGCAATTCTCGGACAAGGGCCGTGTTGCCTTGCAGTTCTGACCTCCATGGCTTCCTTGGTAGCCTGAGCCTGATGAAGCCGATGATCTTATCTCTGTCGGCGTCGTCGAGCGATAGGAAAACTTCTCGGCCTTGTGAGGCTTCGTAATCGATTCTTCGCAACTCGATTTTTTCTGGTACGCGGTTTTTGATTTCCCTGCAGCGGATGCACTGGCACTGTATACCTTGGTTTTGCATTTCCGCGTCAACGAGCTGCCTGAGGTTAGCGTACTTGATTCCCGTAACGAGGAGGTTTGTTGGTATGTCTCTCTGAATTCGCATTACTCGGCAATACCTTGGAATGTATTTGTGCGCCTGTGCTATTACTTGCGCGGCCTGCTCGTCGTTGTACGGTTCCCATTCTCCGTTTTTCCATAAGTCATAAGTGCCTGTGAGGCCGTACTTCTGGTCTACCAAAAGGCATGGGTAGATCTTGAGCATGTCGGGTCTGAAGTCCTGGTTCTCGAAAAGACCCTTAAACATTTCAACGTCCTTGCCCGGACTTGATCCCGGCAGCCCTGGCATCACGTGGTACAAGACCTTAAACGCTGATTCCTTTAGATCGCGCGTTGCTTGAATGACGTGCTCGCGGGTGTGCCCCCGCTTGATGATTTTGTAAATTTCGTTGTCTGGATTTTGAACCCCGAGTTCTACTCGGGTGCCTCCATAGTACAGCATCCTATCGATTTCGTTTTTTCCGCAGCAGTCGGGGCGCGTTTCGAAGGTCATTCCAATGCACCTGTGCTGTGCGGTTTCGTTAAAAAGTTTGGCTTGGTCATACGTTTCCGAAATGTTGTTGTTCATGGCGTCTAGGCAGCCTTTCATGAACCTGTCCTGGAAGCGCGGGTTTTGGTACGTGAATGTGCCGCCCATAATAATGAGCTCGAGTTTGTCTGCACTGTGGCCTGTATTGAGGAATTGCTGAATGCGGTTTTTGGCTTGTTCATATGAGTCGAAGTTGAATGCCTTAGCTCTGCGAGCTGCTGGCTCGAACCCTGTGTATGCCTTTGCTGAGCCTACTTTTGGCCCGCCCGGACAGTAGATGCACTGCGCCTGCGGCGGGCATGCCAGCGGCGGCGTCATTATCGCCAACGGTGTCACGCCGCTGATGGTCCGCGTGTCCTTTTTCCTGAGCAGATCAATGACCTGGTCGGTGTTTTCAGAAGCGCAGCTGAGTATATCGGAGTCGCGGATGACCTTGTTAAGCCTGTTGATTTTCGAGATGCGCTTCTTCTCTTCTGTCAACTGGGCTTTTGTCGTGATCTCCCCGCTTACGATTTTTCCAACTATGCCCTGAAAAACAGCTTCGGTCGTCATTATTATCCCACCATCATATGAGAGTTATACATCAGTTGCCTATTGATTGATTGGCTGGCCCATTGATTGATTAGTATAGTACGGACGCGAGCAAACTGATTAATGAATAGAACGGCTGCAGCACATTCGGCGTCAGCACAACCCCTTGGCTGAAACCCTTAAGCGTTGACTCCAAGGTGGGCTTTACTATCACTATGCTCTTTCTCGCCCTTGAGTCTCCTGAGGCGCTCTGATATCTGAATTCAACTTCAAAGAGGCCTTCCTGTTCTGGGGTTATGTAGAATGTCATTGCCTGGCTGGCACCTGGTTCAAGCACCGCCCGCGTTTCGCTGGACCAAGCGCTTGGGAGGCCACTGATCTTGTCGAACATCAATTCATCCTGGCTTATAGACCTTGACTCGATTGTAAATTCTACCTGCGTTTTCCTGCCCGCCGGTGCCCTGATCTCTGCCGGTATCATCACCACGTATGGCTTGTCTGTCACTGTGAGCTTAAAATCCTTTGACTCCGGCATCCTGGTTCCGAGGTTCGTCAGCAGCGTGGCTTTAATGACATATTCTCCAGGCACTGCTTTTTGCCCAACTTTCAGGCTAGCAGTGATTGTGTCAGCCTGCAATGAGGTCGAGTACTGCCATCCATTTGGAACGTCAAGCTGCAGCGCGTCCCATGGAAATGTTTGGTCGCCAAATTTCCGCGAGAACACCAGGGTTGTTTGCTGGCCCGGCCCGATTTGCCACAGCGAAGAGCCTTCATACAGCGTCGGGGACTCCAGATTCAGGGTCGAGAGGCCTATGGATAACAGCACCAGCAAAAGCACCAATGGCTTCCAGAGCTTGCTCATGAGCATATTATGGCCTTCTTATTATATATGGTTTTCATCGAAAAACCCTGATTTTGCCCAGCGGAAAGCCCTGGTCGGGCCCCAGCTTTTTGGCCAGCAATGCCATCTTGCTAAGGTCTATGTACCCTTGTTCCTCCATTGACTGCTTGAGGAATTCAGGCCCCCGCAGCTTGAATTCACTTTCGAAGTCCGCATCATCAATGCTTCCGAGTATTTTGTCCGCGCGCTGCCCTGTGACGCTGAAGGAGCTGAACACGCCGCGGAGCGCGTCAACAAGTGCCTCAGGGGATTCGGTTTTCATCAAATCAATTTCGACTTTCATAACAATGCCCCAGTGCCCCTGCACTATGTCATGCCTTAATGTCATGTCATAATGAGGGTTCTAACTTCAATAACGCCCTTTAGGTTTCCGATGTCCTCCTCGGTTAGGCGTTTCAGGTCGCTGATTTTTGACGTGTGTATTTCAATAACGATGTCAAAAGGGCCGAGGGCGCTCGATATCCTTCCAATGTCCGGTATCTTCCTTAGTTCCGCGAGGATGCTGTCCGTCTCTGTCGGATTTGTGCGAAGCAGGAGAAATGAGTGCAGCGCCTTGCCGAGCTTTGCCTGGTCTACGGTTATTGAAAAGTTCGTAATGATTTTTTTCTCCATGAGTTTGTCGATGCGTTTTTTCACGGCCACGTCGCTCAAATTCAGGGTCTTAGCAAGGTCGGTGTACGACTGCCTTGAGTCCTCTGCGAGCATTGAAAGCAGCTTTGCATCGATTTCGTCAACGTCTTCCATACCTTATTATTTGTGAAAAGGTGTAAATAAAGGTATGAGTGTGTCCAAGAACATTATAGTGAAGAAGTGCCAAGAAGCGGGCCTCTCGTTCTGGCTTGCGTCCCAAGTTGCGCTAGAAATCGACACGCTGCCTGAGACAAACAAGGCGATCACAAACAAAATAGCGAAAGTCCTCAGCGAATTGTCCCCGGATGCTGCGAAACAGTTCGATGACTACCACTCAATCAAGGTCCGGACATCAAGAAACACACTGGAATCATTCGACCGCAGCTTTATAACGCGGTCACTGATCAAGGAAACGCGGCTCCCAAGGATAACCGCGATGGAAATCGCGCAAGAGATCGAGGATGACATCAGGCGGCTCCAGCTGAAGGACATCAGCTCGCCCCTGATTCGGGAAATGGCGAACGTTATGCTACTCGACAAACGGCTCACAACTTACAAAACCAGATACACGCGGGCAGGTTTGCCGGTTTACGACATCTCAAAAATCATTGAGGAGCAGAAACAGAGCCCCATAGAAATGACGACCGGTTTCGGCCAGGCCATGCTGCGTGAATACACGTTAACACGGGTACTGCCATTTAACATTGCGCAGTCTCACCTGAACGCTGACCTGTTCATACACAACTTAGACAACTTTCCAACGTGCCCAGAGAGCATACAGAACGACCTCCGGCCATTCCTGCGCCATGGAGTCAGGATTCATGGAATTCCCAGCACTGGCCCGCCAAAGCACGCCCAGGTTGTCGCATCCCACGCTGCCCGGGTATTGCTTACGTCGAAACAGTACCTCGGCAAGGGCGCTGGCTTCGATTTCTTCAACATCTTTATTTCCCCATACCTTGAAAAGAAATCTGACAAAGACATCGAGCAGATCGCGCAGGTTTTCCTCTACGAACTCAGCAATTCGCAACAAAACCCGGACGCGTTTACCATTAACCTTGACAACGAGGTCCCGGATTTTTTGAAAAAAGAACATGCTCCTGTGCCAGGCTCAAAGGCCCCGTATTCGCATTACAGCGAAGAAGCCCGAAAATTCAAGGACGCACTTGTAAAGGCGTTCATTCAGGGAGACTACGAGGCAAAACCGTTTAATCATCCGCGCATATGCATAAAACACAGGCGCATAAAGAAACCCGAGACGGAGCTGCAAAAGGGGATCTACTACCTGAAACAGGAAAGCAACGAAAGCATGCTAGCCGGCAACGTGCTTTCTGGCAGGGAAACCCGTTCATTAAGGAGCGGCACCATGCAGTCTGTATCATTAAATGTCTTAAAGCATGTCCTAAAATCGCAAGACGAAAACGCCTTATATGACGAGCTCGCAAGGGACATGAAGGCCGCGGTGGAGATAATGCGGATAAAGAAAGACGTCATGCAAGACCGGCTTTACAAAGACAAGACGCTGGGATTCTTAACGCAGGCCTATGACAACGAGGAGTACATACGGTTCAACAACTTCCAGAACATCATCTCATACTACGGCCTGCAGGAAACCGCCGAGTATTATGGCGACAGCAAAATCATCGGCCGCATACTACGTTTTTCAAAAAAGCACCTGCGCGAGTTTACAAAAGACACGGAAATCAACGTGCAGCTCGGTCTCGTAGAAGACCCGGAGTGCCTTAGCCATTTCGAGAATTCCAACCGGCGCGAGGGCCTGAACAAGTCCATCTCAACAAGCATCGGAAACCATGAGGAGATGCAGCAGTACTTTCCTGCAGGAAAATGCCTCGAGACTAGCGACAAGGAAATGGTAAATAACAAGAAAATTAATTTTCTGAAAATCATCTAGCAGCCAAAGCAGAATGGACCGAGAAATGAGCAAAAGGAATTAAAAGCCGCGGTTCTTCATATACCCATGAGGGCTTTCATCGGCATAAGAATCAAGGCTGACAAGGGACTGCTCGAAATAATCGACAAGCTGGGGAAATTCAAGGAGCTGCGGCTAGTGAAACCAGAAGTCATGCACCTGAACCTGAAATTCCTCGGCGACATAGATGAAGAGCAGGCCGGGCAGATAAAGAGTATTCTTGACGAAATCGCGGCAAGCGCCGAGACTAACGCTTTTGACCTGCGCCTCAGCAACCTAGGGGTTTTTCCGGACAAAAAATTCATACGCGTGGTTTGGCTTGGCGTTGAATCAGAGCCATTGATGAAGCTACACAGCCACCTTGAGGAAAAGCTTGCTGGACTCGGGTTTATGAAGGAACAGGGGTACAAGCCGCACATAACCCTGGCGCGCGCCAAGGGAAGGCCCCCTGAGGAAGTGCATGATGTGCTGAACAAAGAATATAATAGAGACGTGCGTGTTATGAAAATAGAGCTCATTAAAAGCACCCTCACCGAACAAGGCCCCTTGTATGAAACGATTCATGAAGTTGAACTCAAATGAAAAAGAAAAACCTGTACATACTGTTGATCATCACGCTGATGCTTACGCCCGCAATGGCGATCGACTACTTTAACAAGTACAACGAGGATTACGTGCTGTACAGCGAAAATTACGCCATGCACCTGCCGATCAATGCCACGGAATTCTCGCGCGTGTCCGGTACTTACCTGATTACACTGAGCCCGCGCGTAACAGTTGACGGCACAGAGCTTTCAAAGCCACTCGAGTTCGATCTTGATGTTCCAAAAACAGGCGAAGATGCGTATGTTTTGACAAATCGGGACCTGACCGACAAGGCAGAGCTGATCAGGGAATTGACCATCGCGGACGAATACATTGAAAGCAATATCAAACTTGAAAACCGAAACACTGCGCCGATAAACATAACAATTGAATACACAATCAAAAAAATCAGCGGTGCTATAACCGTTTTCAGCCCAAAGGAGTATGACGAAGAGCGCAACACATACCTGATAGTAATGCCAGAAGACACCCAAGGTCCGACCATCGCAGTGCTCTTTTCCGGGGGCCTGGAACAACCCCCCCAAAACTTCATCAGGCTGCCAGAGAAAAAATTCGCTATAAGCAAGACCCTCGCACCAGGCCAAAAAGAGGAACATTTCCTGCGCTTCTTTCCGTTCAATGTGCAAAAGAAAGCCTCTGAGGAATTCCCGACAGAGTTCACCGGCCTTTTCAGGGACCCGCTGTTCATAATCAACGGCACCGTCCCCCCGTTGGACGTGCGCAGAATCAACATCCTGACAAGATTCTTTACACTGCGGGACAGATTGAGGCTGGACTACGCCACAGCAGGAGGGGATATTCTTGAAAACTTTACAACAATAAATCTGATTGGCAAAGAACTAATATCAAATGAACAAATCGCGGTTGTAAAAGCTCTGTGCATCAGCGCACTGCTACCCTGCAGGGTAATGATCGGCACTGACGTATCAAACAAAACAACTGGTTGGATCAGGGTGTTCAGGGGCTTAGAAGAAGGGTGGGTAGACATCTCAGCGGCATCAGCAGCAGACATAAGCATCGGCAGAAGGGAAATAATATACGAAGAGCCAATACCTGAAGTGCACACGCTGCCAAACGATAACTCATCAGTCAATAATTACTTCAAGGCCACGGCTTTCGTGTTTTCCGAAAAACCCAAAAATCCATTTTTGAATTACTTCATCATCGTGTCGGTGACACTGTTGATTCTTCTTGGTTTCCAGGCAACCAACAACTTGGCCGTACAGCGGTTCATAGAACACTATACCCGAAAGCCAAAAAAGAAACTCCAACGCCTGGACATGAACAAGACGTTCGTGATCCTTCAAGACACTGCGCCGACGCCGTTCCTTACAGACATCCTAAACTATGTGATAAAAAACAAGGGCCGCATCAACCTGCGCGAATCCTCACTTGACTTGAAAATGTCGACCGAACTGATTGAAAGCGCGATCGAGAAGCTGTACGAAAAGAACATCCTGCGGCTTGAGGGCGAAGAGGTCATGGAACTTGAGGAGGAAGAAAAACCGGAAACCGTGATGGGCAAGCTCTCGAAGCACAAGATAGCCGTTGCAATCGCAGTGCCGCTGCTTATCGCGGTAATGATTATTTCATGGAACCTCCTGTTTCCTGCAAAGATCGTCAGCGTTCACTGCCCTGTTCAGAATTTCACCTATGAGGAAGCGCAGATAGAAATGCTCGGCATTGCAGATGGCATATGCCACGGCATCACCAGAACACCCGGGCTGCAGATCGATTACTGGGACACGCTTGACGGCAAAGAAACAGAGGTGCGCATAACGGCTGTTGTAGTACAGGGCGACAATGCCCCTGCGGGTTAGGCTGTGCCAATTTTCTTGATGACCTTCTCTGGGTCAGAATAGTAATCGAACGCCATCTGCCTGATCGTTTGGTAGTCAAATATTTTTTTCTTAACAAGGTAATCCAGAACCAGCTTGCGCGCGGTGTGCTCATCCCTGACATCGTTGATGCTCAGGCCGGTGTAATATGAAAGGCGTTCAAAATACCTAGACGGGAGGCTGCTTCGCTTTATTGCGTCAGCATCGCGGTCGTAGTTGTAGAGGTTTGAAAGCAGGACCTTGTCCTCCATCACGCTGGCTTCCGAAACCTCGACGACCTTCCTCACAAGCCCCTTTTTCGGATGATACATCCTGTGCTGCACAACCACCAGGTCGAGCAAACTGAACAGGGCATTTGGCACACTCATGGGCGCGCTCTGCAGCCTGAGAATTGTTTCACGGCCCGTGTTTGCATGCAATGTCGACATGACCCCCTGATGGCCAGTGTCCATTGCGATGAACATGGTGTTGGCCTCCGGGCCCCTGACTTCACCAACCAAAACCCTATCGGGCCTCATGCGCAGCGAATTCACTAAGAGGTCATTCATTTCAAGCGGTTTCGCGCCTATTCCCGGCCTGGCCTCTAGCTGTATCCAGTTTTCCCGATCATACAAATTCAACTCAAGCGTGTCCTCAATCGTGACAAGGCGCTCATGCGGCGGGATGAACACGGAAAGCGCATTCATCGTGCTGGTCTTGCCACTTCCCGTGCCGCCGGCGATGACGAAATTCGCAGGGTAAACATGCAGCCCCTCGATGGCCATCCAGAAAAACGCGGCCAAGTCGCTCGTTAGTGTCCCGCTGGCGATCAGTTCAGTTATAGTTATCGGTTTCTTTCTGAACTTCCGGATAGTAATTGACGTGCCCTTGGGGGATGCTGGTGGAATTGTCGCGTTGACTCGTGAGCCATCAGGCAGGCGCGCGTCGATAAGCGGCTGTTCTGTTGACACATCTTTCTTAACGTAATCAGAAATTTTCTTTACTAGAAATTGGATTTGCGCGTCGTCTTCAAACTCAACGTTCGTTTCGCACAGCCCGTGGGTCCTGTCATAGACAAAAACCTTTTTCGCAGGCCCGTTTACCATTATTTCCTCAAGATACCCGTCTTCCAAGAGGTCACTTAGCCTGCCAAGCCCCACCATGTCCTTCACGATTGCCCCGACAACGTAATCCCTTTGCTCGACAAAAGGCGCATGCTTGCCGATGAAATCGCTAACCTTCTCGATAATGAGCTGCCTGTCCTCCTCAGAGCCCGAAAACACACCCACTTTTTCCCGCAGACCCCTCAAAAGATCATTGACCTTCTCGATGAACTTCTCACGCTTCTTGTCCTTAAGCATCATGATTTCCAGATCATGGGCTGTGTAATCAGCAAGAACCGATTCCTCGATCAGCGCAATGAATTCGCGCTCATCATCGCTCAAATGTGGTTTCGTTATATAATAAAAATTCCACGGCTCACCCGAAAAAATCTTCGCATTGCTGCGTTCTTCAGCCAACTTCCCAGGTTGCCCCATACTTTATATAAATCAGCCACACATATAAATAATGATGTCAACACTGTTCGAGGAAGTTTTGAAAAAGATACGCCCAAAAGCCACTGAGGTCGAAAAAGCTCGGCAGATAAGCGACCTGCTGTGCAGCGGCATTCTGCTAGAGGGCTTTGAGCCAGTCGTCGTGGGCTCACGGTCCCGTGGAACATTCATTTCAGGCTCGCGCGACCTGGACATTTTCGTGTACTTCCCGGAAACCATGGCAAGGAATGAGTTCGAGGCCAAGTCAATACAGCTCGGAAAACGGGTCTTGAAAAAGCACAATCCCACGGTGCATTATGCAGAGCACCCGTACGTCAAGGGCAATGTTGAAGGCCTGGACGTGGAGATCGTGCCTTGCTATCACATGAAAGACAAGATCATCTCTGCCGTCGACCGATCTCCATTGCACGACGAATACTTAAAAGACAAAATCGCTAAGAAGCGCGACGATGTCCTCCTACTGAAACAGTTCCTGCGCAACAACAACCTCTACGGCGCCAACACGAAAACGCACGGCTTCTCAGGCGTTCTTTGCGAAGTTCTCGTTCTTCATTATGGCAGCTTCCTTAACGTCATTACAGCTGCACAGGGCTGGAAATCAAAGGTCATCATTGACCACGAGAAAACGCGCGACCGCTATCTTAAATTCGAAAACGAACCCCTGGTTGTTATCGACCCTGTCGACAAGGAACGCAACATGGCCTCCGCAGTGTCAATGCAGAGCCTGGCCAAATTCGTCATGATGTCGCAACAATTCATGAAAAACCAGAATATTGAATTCTTTTTCAGGAAACCGGAAAAAATAGATTTGAAAAAAGCACTAGCCGGAAGGCACATTACGATCGTGAAGTTCAGTTATCCAACGGGCGTTATTGAGGAAATCGTATGGGGGCAGCTAGAGCGCTTATCAGGGTACTTTGCCAAGCAACTTGAAATCCAGGACTTCAGGGTCTACAGAAACTTCCACTACACAGACGAGCAAAAGAACTGCTGGGTTGTTCTCGAAACAGACACAACAAAACTGAGCAAGTTCAAGAAGCACCGCGGACCGCGGGTTTTTGACGACGAGCACGTCAAGAATTTCATTGCAAGGAACCCAAACTACTGGCTCGAAAATGAAGTGCTGTTCGCGTGGAAAAAACGCGACAAGCAAAAGATCGAAGACCTCATTTCTGAGTTGCTTTTGACGCCCACGCCCAGCCACTTGTCAGGGCCTGTGAAGAAAGCCAAAATCATCACGGGCAATGACGTGTTGAAGGAAAAAGCGGTGCTTGAACAATACGTCATTTCTTAATCGGAAATCACGTCTGGCTGCTGGATCTGATTATTCAACGACGCGAGCTCTGATGTTGCCTCACAAATGATGTCCTTTGCCTCATCTGCAAGTTCGTCACGAGCCCTAATTAAGTGATCCCTGACAACACCATCGTCATTTGATTCTTGTACCTGCCTCGCTGAGTAGCTGAGGTCACTGCATGCGATCTTTAAGTGCAGCAAAGCGTTGTAGTAGTCTCTGCCAAACCTGTAATCTCCCACAGCCTGCATTTTAGCCTCTATTAGGGGTGCAAGTGGCACCTCACTGCCGCGGCTGGCCATGATCCCCTTAGCCTGTTCAAATTCCTGCTGTGCACGTTCAATTGTCCACATTAATCAATCACCCATTCCAAGTTGTTTTGCAAATTCTATGTTGCACAATGAGCAATTCTGCACAACCTGGTATTTAAAAGTAGCGCTAATGCTTAATGCTTCTTGACCCTGTAAACGGCAAATTCCCTTATCGTGACCCTAGACTTGCCTTTTTCTCGCTCTTCATCAAGAACAAAGTTCTTGTGCAGCTTCAACTCATCGCGGTAGTGCTGCGGAATTCCATCGTACAAATCCGTGAAGCGGAAGCCTTCATACTTCTTGTTCATAAAGACCTTGCCCGCCTTTGAGTTGATGGCCGGGAACACGATGGCAACGAGGGCTCCTGGTTTCATTATCTTGTGCACGTTCTGGAAAAACTTCTGATACGTATGGTGCAGATAACTCAGGATCTTCTGCGCGTCGCTTTTGTCCGGCCTGAACCTCATTTTCGGCCCAAGATCGGGCTCTGTCGCCACGCTTTGCATCGAATTCTCTGGAAAGGCCTCATGCAAGACACGTGCATCAATGGGCTTTGTTTCGAATTTGGTTTTTGCCGTTGCGCTTGCATTTGTACGTTTCTTGACCCACTCCATGTTTCTTCGCGCATCCTTGACAATGTTTTTGTCATTGTCAGACAAGTATATCCTATCGACCTTGCCAAAACCCATTATCCCAATAGTACCGATTCCGCAGAATGGATCCAGAACATTTTCCTCCGAGTGTGCAAGGTTTAAGAGAATCTGCGCCCTAGACGGCGATATTCCGAGTTCGGGTCGCGTCACTGGCTTTTTCAAATCCAACTCCTTATAATAGAATGGATCGCTGAACTGCACCGTTGGGCCGTAGTACAGTTTCTTCAAACCGTAGACAATGTTCACCTCGCGAATGTCCTTTTTCGCCAAATCCGCAGTGCTCAACATGGCGTCTTTCGGGATCCTGTTAAAAACCTTGCGCGCGACCTTGACAATGTTGTAGCTTCCATGCACGCTGAGGTAGTCATCAACACCGCCGCCGAAATCGATGTGCGGGATTTGATCTGCCGTGAACTCCTTTTCAATCCTGACGATCCGCAAGGTCCCGCCGAGCTCGTGCACCATGTCCTTCCTCAGCGCTTCAAGGTCCACCATTAGCGCTTTTTTCGACAAGTCAACAAATCCCCATCCGATCCCATGATGCTGAAAGTAGCTCAAAAGCTCGGCTAGGCTGAGTTGCCAATTCTTTCCGAAAACAAACGCATATCTGGCCATGTCTATACCTTTAAGGCAAGATATATATAGCACATTGCCCAGAAACTAAGCACAACCACACACTCGAGTGGAAACAACGGAGGAATAAGGCATGCCAGAATTTGAAACAATCAAAGCAGAAGAGTACAAATACGGAAACAACTTCATCGAAGTTGCAAGAAAACGAGTACCAGCAAGCGAAGTCAAGGAAGGGGACGATGTTCCGGAATTCATCTCCATCAGCAAGGGCTTCTACAATAAGGCCGACAGCAAGCGATACAAGGGCGGGCTCGGATTTCCAGCAGAAGACTCAGAACTACGCGAGTTCCTCGCAAAATGGATAAAGGAAATATAACTCATTTTCCTTTTTCCTTTCTTTTTCTTTATTTTTTTCTTTTCATTATTCGCTGGGCACGGGAAAAATATCTACGAATAATTCAGAATTCCTTGTCAATCTCTTTTGACTCAACCAGCCAGGAGAGCCAGCAGAGTTCGATAGGCGAGTACCCAGCTTGCATTTCATGGACCTTATCGATGAAGTCAATGTCATCGCTCCACTCAAGCCCGTATTCGCGCGCAATGTAGCGTTTTACGATGCCGTCTGGCATTATGGTATTGACGCCGCCCATCATCCTAAGATACTGGAAGGTGTTGATGCCCACGCCGTTTATTTGCCCGATTTCGTCATTGCGCCAGGAATGGTGGTCTGCCTGTGACGCCCATTTTCGCAGTGCTGAAACGCCACTGCCGTACTTCATCAACACCGCGGCGACCGACTGCGCCACATGCCATGAGCGCTTGTTCTTGAAAAACCCCCTGAGCTTCTCTGTGTTGGCGTCTGCTAGCGCTTTTAGCGAATTTATTTCTGGAAAAGCCCGCGGGAATTCGCGCACCTTTGGCACAATGACGCCGAAGTAGCTCATGCCAAGGCTTGTTATGCTCGCGTCAACGAGCATCTGAACTACATTACCGTTCCATCTCCGGGATTCAAGGCACTCTTTTGTGTAATTAACCAGCTTGGGTTTCATAGCCTTTTTTATATAACAACTTGAATAAATAAGCCACTGACTTTACAGAGGTAAATAAAATGAACATAAGTGAGATAAAATCAGGGGACAGAGATGTAACCATAACCGGAACCGTTGAAGAGGTTTCAGAGCCAAGGCAGATACAGACCAAGTACGGCCCGAACACGCTGACAACAGTTATGGTGAAGGACGACACCGGCTCGATAAAGGTTTCGCTGTGGGGCAACCAGAGTGAAAACGTGGCACAGGGGTCCAAGGTTACGATAACCGGCGCCTTTGTTCGCGAATGGAATGGAGAAATCCAGGTCAACATTCCGCGAAACGGGGAAATAAAAGTCGAGGCTTAAGCCCACATTATAACATAAGTAACAAAAGCATTAACAAAAACCACTATTTAGGAATGCGCTTACGATGTTTCTGGTTCCGGGACCCAATCCCAGAACCAGGACCGTGAACTTAAACAGCCAGTTCCACCTGTGGTCCTTGACTTCCTTGTCTATGTAGTAAACTGCAGCGACAGCCAGGGCCACTTTTATGATTATAAAGACCCATATGGGCGCGAAGCTGAACAGGAATGACGGGAGCACGTGCTGCTCAGCATATCGAAAGCCCCCGACACACAAAAAGGAGATTGAAAAGAACGTGGACACAGAATCAAGGGCGTGGGCAAAAACCACGTGCCGGTTAATGCCTGACAAAACCCCCATGTGCCGGCTCAGGACGGGATGAAACCTGAAAATCAACTCCGTCAAAGCATAAACAATGACCGCTAGCGCCAGCATCATTACCAGCGCCCACCAATTCTGCCCATTAAACAACGCAGTAAACGCCACCAACAAAAGCAAAGCGTGGCTGATATACAATGTTGACTTCTCCTTGTAGCGATTCTGCAGATAGATCATCAAGGCCGCAATGATGAACACGAAGATGTAAATCCCAGGCGTTACAACTAGCGGATTTCTCGAAACGATGTCTGCATCTACAAGGGCCCGGACAATTCCGCCGAACAAAACCAGCAGCAGCAAGTCGCTCCATAAACCTCTGGTCAGTTCAACTTTCCATTTGTCCAATCCACTCTTTACGAAATACAGCGCCCCTAAGAGTATAACAGCATATACAAGCGTGTTGACTATGTTATAGCCGCCGCCATAGAGCATCGGGTCTATGAAATATTGCTCGACAAAGCCCATGTTTTTAAAACTACATGAGTAAATATTAACTTAATGGTTACATGCGCAAAGGTGCCCAGGAAAATGGCACAGGAAACGATACAGAACTTGAAAGCCCGAGGCTTGCTTAAAAAAAGCTACGGCGCGTTTTCAGAAGGCGGCTTCGTCTACATCCCCGTTAACAGGAAGCCACAGGAATACGAACTTGTTGAAAAGCGCGCCGCGCGGCAAACAGAAAAACCCGCAAACCTCAAGCAAGCGCTGCGAGGCATCCTGACAAATAGCGAACTGGAAATCGCGATACGTAGCTTCGATGTCATCGGCGACATTGCAATAATCGAGATACCTGAACCTCTTGCCGAGAAACAAAGACAAATCGGAGAAGCCATTTTGAAAACGCACCCAAACATCAAAACCGTGTGCAAGCGCGCGGGGGCCCACTCAGGGACCTACAGGATCAGAAAAGCAACGGTGATTGCGGGCGAGAGAAAAACCGAGACAACATACAAAGAGTCCGGCGTGCAGCTAAGGCTTGACATCAACAAGACGTATTTTTCTCCAAGGCTGAGCCACGAGCGCCTGCGCATAGCGAAACAGGTGAAGCCCGGTGAAAAAATCGGTGCGTTCTTTGCAGGTGTGGGGCCATTCCCAATCGTCATCATAAAGCACCAGCCAAAAGCGACCGCAGTGGCAATTGAATTGAATCCTGAGTCATATGAATACCTGCTGCATAACATAAAGCTGAACAGGATGCAAAACAAAATCAAGCCGATACTTGGAGACGTGTCACTTGAGGCCAGGAAACTCGGCGAAGTTTTTGACAGGGTCCTGATGCCACTCCCGAAAGACGCAGGGGACTTCCTTGATGCTGCAATCCAAAGCGTAAAAAACAACGGCACTGTCCACTTCTACAACTTCGCAGACAAGCAAACGGCTTTCGAGGACACAGAACATATTATTCAAAAAGCGTGCGGCAAAAACAAAGTCGCGTATAAAATCAAAAACAAGCGCATCGTACGTCCGTTTTCTCCAAGCACTGTCCAGGTGTCATTCGATTTCCAGGTAATCAAAAAGCCGTATGGATTAGATAAATGTTCCTGAGAACTGCAGGAACGACTGCGCCAATTCCGGCGAAGCGACGACGCTCAAGACCACTAGCGCCATTAAAATAATAACCGCGGCCGCGGTGGCCATGCTTGTCCTGTAGACCTCCGAAATCGTCAAGGTGTACAGCAGGAAACCATATATTGCAAGCCCCATCATTGTCGCTGACAAAACAAGATATATATAGAACCCTATCGGGTCATTCTGCGTCGTTATACCTGACACTAGGAAAATCAGGACTGAGAACAATGACGAAAGCACAATGATTGCTGAAAACGGGTAGGCCAAGGTGCCGATAAAGACGCCAATCTTCTGCTTGACGTTTACAGCGTTAAGAAAAACGTGCACCAGGATGGCCATGATTAAAAACACTAGCAGGAAATTGATTTCTGACGAGACAAATGAGTCTATCAGCAGCGCAGTTGCGTCAATGCCTGCAGACGCGAACCGGGTCTGGGCCTGGAAAAAGGCTGCAGCTGACAATATCACTGATGACAAAACGCTCCATATGACAAGGACTTTCAAGCCGTTGCCAAAATTAGCGTCCTTCTTAACGTGTTTCAGCGCTTGCTGCGGTTTTACAAGAACGTCTATCAGAATGTGTTCCATGCCTAATGAAAAGAAAAACTAGTATATAAAGCTGCATTTGCACTGCGAGGATAGAAGGAGCCTACAAGGAACCGTGGCACTTCGGCGCAGCCGAATGTGGCACTGCGGGGATGCAAGGGGTCTGCAAGGAATTGCGTTCCTTGAGATTTGACAGAACGCTACGCGTTTGTCAAATTTGAAAAACCCTGTTTTTCAAATCTTCAACGAAACTTCGTTTCGTTGCAATCGCAGCCCTTGCGATGCAACAGCCGAAACTGTTGCTACGGGCCCAGAGGGATTCGAACCCCCGACCTGTTGGTCCGAAGCCAACCGCGCTATCCAAGCTGCGCTATGGACCCAGTTATTCATCTGTGCTGATTGGTGAATAAAAGTCTTTGCTTCTTTTTTATTCTTTATCCCTGCAGCTTCTTCATCTTCGTAGCGTGCTCCGCAGCCTGCCTCATTTCTTCTTCCTGCGTCTGCTGCTGCGTTTTTTGAAATCCTTGTTTTGGTATGATCAGGAAGCCAAAGGCACTACTCAGGGGCGAAATCATGATGTTGCCTACAAAGATGACTGCGGAGAAGTTTGCAAACGCGTTAATAATCGGGAGATACTGTATGATCATCTTGAACAGGGGCATGGTTTCAAAAACGTTTTCAAGCACCCCCTGCAACTGCCCCTCGCCCAAACTCCCTTGCAACTGACCGAGCTGGGGCCCTGCCTTCTTTGCGAGTTCAATAAGCTCCTCAATTTTTTCTTCCTTCGCACTGCCTTCTAGCCGAGACAGGCCCATGGCTTCTTGTATAGCGTTTTCCCTCGCAGCTATTGTCTTGTTGTAAACATCCTCAAGGCCTTGCAAAACATATTCCTGCTGCTGCTGTGGTGACAACGTATTCCATCCTGCCTGCGCCTGGAATTGCGCAAGTACGCGGGTTTGCATTGACTCATTCGATTCAATTGCGGGAAGCTGAGATTCCACGAATTCCATGTCGCTGTACTGCTGCAGCTGCTGCTCAACCGTTGCCCGCAACAGTGCGTCGTTGGAACCGATCTGCGATGCCAAGCTTCCGATGTCAAAGCTCTCGAGGCTTGAAAGCAGGTTCTGCTTGATCTGGTTTTCGTAAAAATCAATGTCCTGGTTTACAACAACGAATGTCGTCAGTGCGGTGCCCAGGGCCAACACAAGAATCAGTTTCTTTGGCGCAAGGTACCCTGCTTTTAATTTTGAGCCAAAGCCCTTGATGTCCGGCTTAATCATGGCAGACGTCAGCGCTGCGCCAATCAGGTACGACGCATAAATCATGTTGTACTGTAACGTCGCGCCGAAGAACAGCATGCCCGGGTAATAAGCAATGGCCCCTCCGATTAGCGGGGTCAATGACTTCTCGTACATTGTGTTGACGTGTGCCCTTCTTACCAGCGTGACCGATGCTGCCCCGAAAAACAGGGCCATTAAAACAACATTTATTATTCTTTGCTGCGTCAGCAGTGACCTGGCATAACCAAGATCTGTGGCAGTGCTTAACCCAATGCCTAGTTGCGAAAATAGGTACATCCATGCCACGCTAAATAAACCAAATGCAGTCGCGTGAATTGCGAGGTTCCTGTAATCAACTTGCGTCATGTTATCGCCTTGTAATGTTATCGCCGTATCATGTTACGGCCTTGTCATGTCAGTATTCTGCATGAATCCTTTTCTACTAGCAGCGTTTTTTCGAACTGCGCAACCCTGCTTCCTGCAGATTCCAGCAACACGGGGTATGGGTGCAGTGCTCCGCGGGTTATGAGTTCCCGCATTGCCAGTCTCCATTTAAATGTCTGCTGGTCCCGAATAATCCATCGCTCGGCAAACGGCAGGGTCTTGAATTCTCGCTTTATGTTCTCCAATAGATTGCGCGCGTCCAAATTCCGGGTTAGGATATCGCGCTGAAACATGAAGATTTCTGTCCTCGCGCCTTCCTTGACGTTCCCATTTCCAGTAGACGCGAACGGCTCGATGGCAATCGCCATGCCCTCTTCGAGCTCCCAGCCCTTGTAGCCCTTTATCATTGGCACCGAGGCCCCATGGAGAAGGTTCCGCTCTATCCTGTGGCCTGACAGATTCCTGATGACCCTGACGCCCTTTCCGGCTATGGTTTCTTCTGCAATTTCCCCGAGCTCTCCAACGTTGATGCCCGACTTGATGTGATTTATTATGTTTTCGAGCGCCTGCTCAGATGCCTCTAGAAGTTTTCCGTGCTCGCCAGAGAAGTCGAGCGTGTACGCCGTGTCTCCAACGCAGCCGTTAACCGAGGCTCCGAGGTCGATTTTCACCACCGCGTCTTCGGGTATTTCAGATGTATCATCAAACGGAGGGGTGTAATGAGCGGCAATGTTGTTTATCGAAATGTTGGCAGGGAAGCCAAATGATCCGCCTTCTTCCTTGATCCAGCCCTCAATTGATTCCGCGATGTCTATGATTTTGGCTCCTGGCTTAACGATTTTCTTGGAGCGATCCCTGGCTGTTTCAGCGATCTTGCCTGCTTTTATGAAGTCCGGAATGTCATCTTCGTTAAACATCTGTGTCCTCTCTCTTTTCATCGCGGTCTTTTTTCATTCCTGCTGTTGATTAATTCCCCATTGGTAATAATAGGATACCCCATTCAATGTGTATTTGTTTAGTATAGTTTTTAACCCTGCTGCAATCTCGGGCTTCTTTGCGAGGTTTCTCAACATCTGCGGCATGTTTTCCGGAATCCTGCCCTTGCGGAGCTGGTATTCGAATGACGCGAGCGTATCTAAGAATATTGAGGCGCGGTCGAGGTTTGCAGACACGATGAGTTTTTTCACGTCCGTGATGATTCTGAGTTCTTGTGCAGTGTCGTCGTCAGAGTCGTACGCTTCCTTTTCCACAACCTCTGATCTGCCTGTTGAGTGCTTATTGGACTGCTCGTACCACTGCATCGCCTTGCCCTTGAGTTTTTCTGTACTAGTCATTGAATTTCCTTCCGCGCGTTTCTGGATAACGCTTCACAGTTGTTACTAATATTTCCATTACTAATATCAGTGCATTGTGAAATAAAAAGGAAATGGGGCTGAAAAAGGAAATGGAGCCCCAGGTTGCGTAATCAGTTGATCTCGAGTTCCTTTAGCTTACAACTGAAGACCTTGTTGGTGCATTTTATGAAGATGCCGTCGATTTTCTTGCCGCTTTCCGATTTTGGAACAACAACAACGCCCTTACCCTTGGCTTTTATAGTCTTTGTTTCGCCGCTTGAGCTGCTGTCTTCATAGCGCGTTAGTACGACATACTTGCCGCTGCCCTTGATTTTTACTGACGTAACATTGGCCTGCGGCTCATCAAAGTGAACCTCCACCTTCTGGCGTCGCTTTTTCTGGATCTTGGCGTATGTCCATTTGCTTCCATCAGTGATCTTTTTGGTCATGTATTCGTCGCCCGCGATGACCTGAAAGTTGATCTTCGACGCAAAGCTTAGCTCAGGGTATTGGCTGCCGTCATGCGTTCCTTGTGGGGTTTGCTGCGGCACTCCGATTGGCATCAGTAGCCCTAAAACCACCAATGCAGTCAGCATTAGCCTTCCGACTTTTGAAGATTTTCCATTGACTTTCATCATAAATCACCTTCAATATTTATTGCAAATTGGGTATATAAACCTTTGCCTGTGCCTAACGAGTGGGCATTTCATGGGTATATCTCTATGCCGTAGATCGTACAGTCAAAGTACTTACTAGTACAATAAACCTCGACTGATTGAAAGTATATCACCCCCACAGGCGTAATTGTGTTTTGTACAGGGTCAATATCTACCCCTTTCTTGCTTGCCTTTACAGGAGTCGTTTCGCCGCTAAGAGTAAATAAACGCCGATCAATTGAAGACGGATCTTTTACAGCCCCACTATTGGATTGATAATAATGGGCCGTAACAACAAACCAGCCGCTGCCTTTTATCCTGACCTTGCTAAGTGTGTTCCTTCTATTGAAATTGAGGCTAAGGATTTCTCGCCGCTGGTTTTCGAGTTTTATCTTAGTTTTCAGGTTGTGATCAATAATATTATATTGAGCATTGTAATCCCGTTCCTTCTCCTCAACCTTGTTTTTATAATAATAATACTGCTCATAACTACGATAAATATATACCTCATAATCAATAGTGCCAAGTGCATGACCGGCTGTCAGTGCAGCCTCTGGCTCGAAGGCATCTGAAATCGAGCGAGATACATCCTGAATCGCCTCATCGGCAAAACCGCTAACAAAAACCACTGCCAGAACCAAAGCAAATGCCACGATTATTACGGGCTTCTTGTGCCCCAAAACCTGAGTAAGTACCGCACTTGCCATTACACTCAACCAACTAAAACATATTAGCAGCTCAACATATATAAACGCGCGGGTACCATGCAGATTTGTATACTTTAATATATGAAACACGGTTATCATTACGCATGGGTGGCGAAAAAAAGAAGCCAGAACATGAAGCCGAGAAAGAAAAACCCAAAACGCGGGAAGGGCAACAGCGCGAGATTACAACGCCAGAAGCCACGCTAATTGAGCCGACACCGACAGAACCCACACCAACACCAACAGAACCGGAGTCAGCGCCGACTCCAGAACCGACACCCTCCACGCCAGAACCCACACCAACAGAACCAGAACCACAGCCCCCTGAAAAACTCACACCAGCAGAACCAACCCCAACAGAACCGGAACCAGCAGAACCAACCCCAACAGAACCGACACCAACAGAACTAACAGCCCCGACGCCGGAACCCCCGACCCCAGAACCAACACCCACAGAACCAACACCACAACCAGAACCCACACCAGAACCAACCCCCGAGCCAACACCAGAACCAACCCCCGAGCCAACACCAGAACCAACCACCGAGCCAACACCAGAACCAACCCCCGAGCCGACACCCACACCAACAGAACCGCAACCGACACCCACACCTGCACCGGCGCCAGTGCCAGTAGCAGCGCCGGAAATCGAGATGCCTGCACCTGTTCCAGAGGCCCTAAAGGCCCCAGAAGTGGAAGTCAAGAAACCGCTGCTGAGCGACGCTGCAAAGAGGACGATCAAGATAATCCTTATTGCCACCGCGGTAATTGCCGCTGCTGTGGTGGCTTATTTCGCGCTCACAAGTTTTCAGGCCAGCCCATTTATAGCGGCGAACGCGCAGTTCAAAGACACCTCGATCTACCCTACTTCTAGTACAAAAGGAACGGTCTTCACCCTCCAAACAGAGGTCTTACACTTAGCTAGCTCCGGGGAATCTGAATGCGTCTCAGTACCTGCAGTTACCGCCAAAATCGGCACGTTTGACGTGAGAATGGAACGCAGCAAAGCCATCGATGGATCAGAAAAAGCAGGCAAGTGCCTGTACCTTGGAACCTTTGACTCTGTGCAGGCAACTGTTGGGGATAAACACATGATTATAGAAGCCAGAGACCGAGAAGGAAACACCAAACAAAGCGATTCCGTGTCATTTACAATAAACGAACTGGAATGCGTAACGCTGCACCAGGGCACAGGAAGCAATCCACTAGACATTGTTTTCCTTGGCGACAAATACGCCAATGCCGCGCTATTTGAACAGCACGCGAAAATACACGCAGACCATTTAGTTAGTGTTGAGCCGTTTAAGAAAAACGCGGGCAAGATCAACATCCACACGGTTTTGTCGGGCGCTGGCCTTGACTGCATAGAAAGCAGTGGCACAATAAAATGCAACGACGAGGCCATTTCCAGGATCGCTAGCATATGCCCCTATGAGGAGATCATTGTGTTAATGAACACCCCCAACCAAGCCGGCACCGCGAATCCGCATGCTTATGCATCAGCAATGTACCCTGAAATTTCATTACATGAGTTCGGCCACTCCTTTGGACCTGAACAGATAAACCTTGCAGACCAGTACTCATACGGGTTTCCCAGCGACGGCAGGCTAAAAGATGCCCCGAATTGTGCGCCAATGGGTTGCGATAAATGGAATGACATTCCTGGCACTGGCTGCTACAGCACTGACAAGTATGGCCGCGAAGGTTGCATGTACAGCGACTGGTACCGACCAGCAGAGTACAACCCTGAGATTGGGGAATCGCTAATGGAGGGCGCGGAACTGCCGCAAAGGCAGACCCTGAATGAAACAACGGAACTTGTTACGGTGAAGTTCGACGCGCCGAGCTTTGCTGCACTCGAAAAACTCTTGGAGGGATATGCTTGAGAAAACAATGGCTAAATAACGCATCGCTGGTAATATTGGCTCTCGCGGCCGCGTCGCTTATTGTTGCGTCGATGTCGCTTGGTTTTTCACAAACCAGCCCGCCCGCTGCATCATACATCGTGGGCTTGGAAAAAACAGGGTCTGGCTTAGTGATTCCTGGCGTGGCAGTTGCAGAGGCGTCCGTGACGCCGCGGGCTTTGCAGGGTTACAATGCACAGGTTTTGTCAACTGCAGGAGATGTGCTTTATGAGCAGCGATTTTCTGTACCGACAATACAAATCGGGGAAAGTTTCGAAACCGGCGGGGACATTGAAAACGTTGACGAGTGGCAGACCGCCCTGGTGCTGCCGTTTTTCGAGAATGGCGACAGGATAGTGATTACTGATTTTGATGACAAGACTACAGAAGTTAGTGTTGCGCACTTGCAGAACTACTTACAAGAACGGCAGCAGTACAGGCCTTGCTTGGTGTAAAAGCACAGGGTGAATAGCTATGCAACTAGAAGGATGATTATGCAACTCATTGCAAGCTACTGGTATAGTTCAAGTTCACGTATCCCACACGGGCTGCCAAAATACGAAGGGCACCATAACTCAACGCCTTTGATGGTTGTTCCTGACTTTTTCTTCAGGGTGACATCACCGCTCCCGCTTGCTACTACTGCAGTGCTGGCAGTCCCGTCACTGAAAAGTGAATGAACATTGAATCTACCATATCCATTTATTTTTGCAACTGATGGAGCCCCATACCCGCCAAGAATTAATGCCTTGACCCCCTCTCGCCTTCGGAGTATGGTTATCGTGCCCGTGTTCCGATCTGAGATCGCTGTTGGTGCTCCATAGTACGGCACCTGCCCCGGATTAAGATAATAGCCAGGTCGCAATTCTTCCTGCGCAGACTTCCCCTCTATGTCCGCGAGTTCCGCGGGTGTCAAACCAGTTGACGTTGAGCCTGAATCAACATAAACAAAGACCCCAGCAACTAGTGCTAGAGCGATTATCGCCCCGATAATGATTTTGGTGTTCGATTTTATATTCAGTTTATGCATTTATGATCTCCCCAAATTGCGAAATAGGTTATTAGTGCTTACTTGTAGATCTCCAATTCATTTATCCTGCAAGCGCTGCTCCAGCTGCACCATAGCTCAAAGTTGCTGATGAGTTGCCCTGGTTTTGACGGTGGTGTAAACGTGATTTCGTATGTTTTCGGGTCTGTGCGCGCGCCGTAGGCTTTGCTCCATGTCCCATCAGTGAACTTAGAGTGCACGTTGAAGTAGCCATTTCCCTTGATTGTCATTTTACTGACAGTGGAATTGGTAAACAGCTTGATGCCAACACCTGTTCTGCTCCTCATTATCGTGTATGTTGCTGTAGAACCATCGTTAATGTTTCCTGATAATGTATTGTAGTACTTCAATTTTACTTCACTTACACTTACATTAAGTTCGCTTACACTTATTCTTGCCATTACATTAAACACACCTTGGCTTATCTCTTCGAGTGAGACAACAGATACTGTCACCCCTGCGGTTTCATTCACATGCGATTGGTTTAGCGACATCGCATAAGTTGTGAAATTGTAGGCTGTTCCGTCACTCAATACCCTTCCAACATCGAAAGTTGCGTAGAGTGTCGTCCCTACTTTTGAACCCGCCCTGAAGGTTACTGAGACACCACCTGGCGCTGTTCCGGTTTGGCCAGATGTTAAATTAACAAAAGATGTTGTGGGTGCAAAGCCGGGCCCGATTGTATCCTCCGACAGTGGCCCAACTATGGTGGCCTCCTCAATAGTCCCGGGTGTTGTACTTGTATCAAAGAATAAATAGTATCCTCCTAAAACAGCCACTACTAAAACCCCTATGATGATCTTTGTGTTAGTCGAACTTAAGTCCATTTTTTCACCTCTGCTTATTTGGCCTTTGGAACCTTATTTTTATAACAAACCAGCATACATATATAAACCTTTCTAAAACCTTTCCGCGGGCCTACAATATCATGCCATAGCAGCTGACAGCGTCACTATGGCAGCTGACAACGGCCCCGTGGCAGTGGTGTCAGCGGCCGCCAATGACTAACCCGAGCGTTGAATCTGACAGGTCCTGCTCAAAACCCGGGGTGAAGTACAGCACCGTGAATTCGAGGTTTGCTTCATCAAGATTTACCATAGCGCCCGCGGGGTTGTTTGCCTGCGCTGTTGAAACCAGTATCGGGGCAAAGGGATTTTGGGGGTTTTGCCCGGCTAATTCTGTTACGCAGGCCTCTTGCTGTTCATAGTTGCTCATAAAATTCAGGACGCTGCCGTAGGCCTGTGTCGGGTTTATTCCTACACATTGGCCATTGAACGACGCGGGCTTGTTTTCAATGACATAAAAATCAACCAAGGGTGTTCTTCCTTGTATTTCCACGGTGTAGTAAAGCAAATACCTGTCGCCTTGCAGGGGATACATGACCTGCCTTATTCTAGTGTTGCACGAGACCGCAGTACGCTGGTTTTGGCCGATGCTTTCCGGCACCAGGGGTGACAGCACCGCGACCTGCTTGTTCCCTGCTAGTGCTGTTACAACTAAATCCGATTTTCCAAGCCCGCAAAGGCTGCACGCCGAACCCGGGGGGCACGCAACAGGCCTGTTTCTTTGGATGTCAAAAACCGAATCCTTGGACATCAGATCAATCCCCGTTCTGGGGTCACTGCATGACCTTGCGCATGATGAAAGGCACGTTGTTCCCGGACTCGCGAGCTGTGCAGCCTGGCATGTTGTGGCCGAAGTGACGCAATTCGTGATTAGTTGCTGCTGTGCAGCCCCTGATCCCGCGCTTGTCAAAAACAAGACAGCGATTGCAGCTACTGCTAAAACGCCTGCGATGATGAACAGGTACTCCATTGAGCCCTGGCCCCTTGTCTCGCTATGATTAAAGACGAGTTTCTTCTCTGCGTCTTCCATGCACATCCTCTTTATAAACATACTCGCGACCATTATTAATAGTTACTTGTTCGGCCCCATGTTGCAGGGCCACAACGGCAACGTATAAATACCACAGTGACTTATCTTTTTGTATGAGAAAACAAAAGGGTGCAACAATAACCAAATACCTTCAAAACAAACCCCTACTCATAACAGCAGCCCTCGCCATCATCGTTGTCGCTGCATTTGCCACAGGCTTCGCCGATGAAACCATAGACAGTGTTTACAATCAGATTTTTGCCCAAGAAGAGCCCATCACACCGGGCTTTGCCGCTGGCTCCATAAGTTACGTTTTTAGGGGTCTGGGAGATGCCAAACGGAGTACAGTCAGTGATGGAAACATGAACACCAAGTATCTGCTCTCGGTGAAGAGACGTTCGTCACTCTCAATCGCCTTCAGTAATCCCGCCACTAATCCCGTCAGGACAGTAAGCAAGGTCAGGATAAAAGGCAGCGGCTGGTTTGTTATCATATCAAAATATGAAAAAAGTGATCCAGCTAAAAGACCGAAGGGAGCAGGCATTTCTACCACAAGCTACGAAAGTACACCCGTAAAGGCCAACCAGAAGAGGGGGGTAGACATTGTGCCACCAATTCGCGACGCGACAGGAAGCAGCGGGTTATCGCCATACCAGTACTATGGATTTGAAATAAAGTGCACTAATAAGTACTTTCCCTGCTTTATATATGAGCTCGAGATATACCCATAGCAACACGATAATCAACACCACTAATAACAAAGACCACCAACAGCATTTAACACCCCACGGCACTTTTTTCCATACCCAATTTCCCACAGCACAGCATTTTTCTCCCACAACCATAACCAAACCGATAGGTTTATATACCGGAATTGCAATAAATATTTAAGATGATTCGATGACAAATTTCAACTTAAACTCAACTAGGGCACTAGCATTTTTGCTGGCCGTTACACTAATGGTGCCCGCAGCCTTAGCAGTTGATGTAGGCTACACAGCCACTGCCGGCGACAGCGTGTACTCGCCTTCAATCTCAGACGGCAAAATCAGCACATACTCAAAGATACAAACCAAAAGAAAACAAATTCTAGAAATAAAACTCGACGAGCCAAGGCACAGGGTGCGCCAGCTCAAACTCCGCGGCAGCGGGTGGTTTGTGGCAATAACACGCTTCGAAGACGGAACCACGAGCGGCGAAACCACGCCAGTAGAGATGAGGAAATCCGGCGTCTATGTTACACCAAAGATTAAAGACGACAAGAAAATCACTGGTTTCTTCATAAAGTGCACGAGCAAGTACTTCCAGTGCAAACTACGAGAACTCGACGTCATTGACTACTAAAAACGCCACAGCCAATGACGGTCTCGTTTTTCTTTTCATTCGCTATCGAATAAAGCGCACCTGCTTAACATCACAGCTCCCGCTATAAAACGGGTTCACGCAGTAAATGTCATAACGTTGGTGCCCAAGCGGAACCACTTTTATTACCTCATTGTTGTTGCGTGGCTTAAAGCTAATGGCACCACTCCATGAGTCGTCCACGGACTGCACGTGGACATTGAAGTTGCCATCGCCCCGTATAGCTATCTTTTTAGGCAAATCAGAAGAAGTATACGTATAAAGCTCTAAGTGAATGATCATGGAATTTTATGATACGATAGAAGACTAATCCTATTACAAATAAATACCTTCCGGCGGGCAGCGTAGTGGCCCTGATTACGAGAACCACTGGGCTATCGATTTTTGCCTCTCATCCTTGCTTAACTCATCTTCTGTCACGCCGAGCTCTGCCAGTATTTTGATGACGCTTGGGATGATCTGGTTCTTGATGTAGTACTCCATGTCCGGCTTGCGGTTTCCCAGCAGCTGTTTGGGCCAGGACTTCTCGCCAATGTTGCCCGGCCCTTCTGTCACAATGTATTCCACAACGCTGCCAGGCCTGATCTTTTCGCCTTTTTCGATAAGCCGCTGGGCTGCCCTGACGTGGGGGCCGATGGCCTCGTAGCTCGACAGCGGGCGGGTTATCTGCGTGTATATTACAAGATCCTCAAGAGAAACCTTGCCGGCCCGCAGATCCTTGATGACGTCCTTGACTATCTTGATGCCCTTTTCCGGCTTGCCTTCCTTCAGCACTGCATTAATGACCTTTTCTTGTGTTATCTTGGCAATGTTGCTCCAGTCTCTTCTAACGAATTCAAAGCCCTTTATCTCCACGGTGCCGTCTTCCTTAATTAGAGCATATCGTTTTTTTGCCGCACCGCCTTCTTTCTTTGTGACAAACAAGCCCCTTGGGTAATATCCCTCGAATTCCAGTTCCATCAATCCAGGGAGCGACTTGTTGATTTTTTCAATGAACTCCTTTGCCCTTTTGACTTCGCTTTTGTTTTTCAATAGCAAGAACGCCGAATCAGTGTCTGCATAAAGCACTTCGAAGCCTGCCTTCTCAGCCTTTTCGATTGTGTCCTTGATGTAGAACCTGGCGAGGCTTGTTGTGGCCTCTGCCGCCTCACGCGAGTGCCACCGCGCCATTGCAAAATTTAAGTAGCCGTAGACTGAGTTTGCCAAAATTTTGAGTCCCCACTGTTTTGCCTGCAATACATCGTAGTCATGCGTTCCTTGCTTGTGTTTTTTCATTTCTTTCTTTGCCCCAATGCGCGCGTTGATGAGCTCTTCGAGGATCTGTGGAATCAGGCCCTGTTTTTTGCTGCAGAATGAGTAGCCTGCTGGGCTGTGGTGCTTTTCCTTTTCCGTGCAGTCATTGCAGTTGAGCGCGTGGCCATCGAGGTTGTGGGAAATGATGATGCTCGGGTACAATGACCGGAAATCGCACACGGCAATGTGCTCATGTATCCCCCGTTTTGGCAGTTTCACGAAACCGCCTTCTATTGGCCTCTGCTGACGTTTTTTGATTTCCTCGCTGCTCGGCTTCCTTGGTATGACTTCGTTGCGCTCGAAGGCCTTCCTCGTCAAGTACCATTCCACCATCTGGCTCGGGCTCATCCTGGACACGTCAGAAATCGGCAGCCCGATAAGACGGCTGAGTTCGTTATACAACGGCAGTAAACGTTCGGCGATTTCGTATGCCGCGCGCGCGTCTTCCTTGTTGTACTGAATTAGCTTCTTAAGTTTCTCGCCGCCCGCTTTCCAGAACGTTGTGATGTCATCGTAGTGTATGTCGATTTTGTCCTTTCCGAGGAACGCTTTGTACACTGATTCAAGGTCGTTTTTTGGCAGCCTCAGCGCGCCGATATAACTGAGAAACTCGACGCCGTTGTACGCATCGATGTGCATCCTGCCGTACATTGTTGCCCTGGGGAAGGCGCCTTTTGTTATGTGCAGATCAGACCCATCCCTTGACAAATCGAAGTCAACACCGAGCTTCTTGGCCCGCTCCTTCAAGTATGGCAAATCGAAGCCCGCAGAGTTATAGCCTACCAGGACGTCGATTTCCTCCGTCTTCACCTTGTCTATGAAGGCCAGTATCATTTCTTTCTCGGTTCCTTTACCTTCCTGCCAATAGAACACCTTTTCTTCTTTGTCGTCCTTGTATGCGATCATCAACACGGGGTCACGTTTCGGGTCGGGGAATACACCTTTTTCCGAATGGGTCTCAATGTCGAAGGCGCACATGTTCAACTTCGGCGAGCCAAGTGATGTTTTTTTGGCACCCTTGACCATTCCGTTGTCCAATTCGAAATCGTAATACGTGTTCGCATGCAGGGCCTTATCGATTAGATACCTAAAGTGATACGGTATGTCATGCTCCCTGTTGACGCCGTAAGCGTGCATCTTGGTCCTGATTTCCGGGATGCGGCCAGGATGATCCACGGTGATTTTCAGCAGCTTCTGGCCTAGCGAATCCTCGTAATCCTCAACTTTAATGACGCCCGGGATCTTTTCTATGTCCGTCTTGTGGCCCTTTTTTTCAGGCTCTAGGTAAAAGTACGGCTGCAAGGTGTCATGGGCTTCCTGAAAAGACTTGTCACGCAGCGTCATCTTTATCTTGTCTTCCCCTTCTGACTTGAGATCCAAAATGTAAGCCTTGATTCCAATCACCACTCACTATGAAGTAAGGTTTATATGTAGAAGGCTCGTGATTGATTTAAAACTTTGCACGATGATTACATGGCGCAACCCGCATCTGTTGGAGCCTTATTAGGAGAAGTGAGTTCCCTTAATTCTAAAATTCAGGTCATTGCACAGCGAATGAAGATCATCGAGAAGAACGAGCAGATCATCGGCAAAACCCTCGTGAGCCATAATAAGATGCTCAAAGACCTTGAAAAAGCGATAGCTGAGGCAGCTACAACGAAACAAGTGGCCGCGACAGCCAGTGCGGCGGGTGCTGGAAACGCGGCTGAACTGCAGAGGCTTGTCGATCAGAATCAGAAGGAGCTGTCAAAGCTGCGCGGGGTTGTTGATGAGACAAAGTACATTGTTAACCAGATGAACCCCGTGGCCTACGTCACTGTAGACCAGGTCAACGACTTGATTGACGAAAAGATCGACCGAGCTCTTGAATTAGAGGAAAGAAAACGCGCTGCACCCGTGCGCAGAAGAAGGCGCCCGCGTGACGAGTACGAAGAGGACTACTGATCTTCTTCCGGGGACTGCCGCTCAAAGTGCGATTGCATTTCCCTCAAAAATTCCCTTGTGCTTTTGCTGTCCTGGCCTTGGCGCAGCAAGTCCTGCCTGAACGCACGGTCTGCGGTTGTCGCCATCTGGCTTGCATGTCTTCCGTTTTCATCATCTGTTAAATACATGTAAAATATTCCAGCATCACCATTTACAACGTTCACGTACAGCCCGGGTTCTTCGCGCGGGATGCCGACTGAGCCAACCATTCGGCCTTCGGGGTATTTTGGTTCGCCGTCCCTGAACGGAAATGATTCGCGCGGCCCCCACCATTTAATGCTTCGCCTGTTGGCTGTTGCTGCGTCAACTATTTGCTGTCCCCACATTTACATCCCTCCACACCATTACTTTTACAAAATTGTGGCGCATTTTATATAAAAAGCCTTCCCTCACGAGGCCTCAGTACGCAGACAGCGGCGGCATGACTAAGTTATATAAACATGCCAAATCACTAATCCCCCTTGATGGAAAGATACTACCTTGACACCTCGATTTGGATGGATTTATACGAAGACCGATGTGGACTTTAAAAAACTAGAAGACATTTCACCGCATTACAAACCTGAAGATCTGCTCTGAGCTATTACTCGAATCTTTTTTCCAATGTCTTAAACGCCTTTGCTCTAATCAGCTCGTATTCTGCATCAGTTGTTTTCTTTTTTGCTGCGCCTTTAAAACGAGCCAGTCTCATCATTGCTCCAAGCATCTTGATTTTTTCCATTTTTCCACGACCCGTAACCCGTAGTTAATATGCAGACAGCGGCGGCCTCAGGACTGCACGGTAGGGCTTGCCGGTTTTTTCCTTCACGGCGACTTCGGTTTCCGTAACAAACGAAATGCTTAAACTTTGGTTTGACTGAACGTCGGCGTGGGGCGCGGCGTCAACGTCAAGCCCGAAGAGGTAACCGATGCCGATCTGCTGCGACTGCTTGTAAACTTCTATGAGCTTTGCATCAAGCACTTTTTCAGAATCAGCCTGCATCACGTTGTTGGCATTTGTCATTAAGTGTAGCGCCTTGAGCGCACTTGATGGGTTGCGTTCCTTGTAATAGTTCAGGAATGCGCTCGACATGGACAACATGACTGCCTTTTTGATTTCCGGCGTCACGTTCTGCAATGGCAGCCTGATGGCCTGGCTCAACGCAGCCGCATAAGCAGACACAAACTGCGTCATGTCAGTGCCCTTTCTGAAAACCCCCGGGTGTTTCTGCTCAAGGATTTTCAAGAAGCGGGCTGCACGCCGCGAATGAAACATCTTCTGCGGATCCTCTTCCTGCAGCAGCAAACCAATGACGTCGTCCAGCTTGTCGATTCCCTGAGGATATTTATAAAAGACCTCGCCTATCAGCGCATAAGTGTCATTCCCTGTTATTGAATCACCAGCTATCCTGAGAATCTCCCTAAATGATTTCGAGTCCATGAGGTCGAGGTTGATGCCTATCTTCTCAAGTGTGACGTTTTTGACAGGCATGCCTATCGGTTCCAGTTCAGGATAATGCTCCCGGTCAAAGTTCTGGTTCGGCGTTTTCATTCTCTCAAAGTAATTGTCCTCATCATACACAATCGTGATGACGTTGTTCAACACACAGTTCTCAAGGACCACGTGTGCTGCTTTTTTCACTTCCTTGTCGCTGCCCGAAATAATCGTTGTGAGGAAGCTCTGCAGTACCTCTGTTGCGTTTTCGCCTGTGAGTTTTTTTCCCAGCAGGGCTGTTGCTTCATTGGTTGCTTTGGCTCGCGCTGGGGCACCTGCAATGGCTTCGCCGCCCTCTGTTTCTGTGACAGCCCCAACACCGGGCGCAGTAACCATTAAACCCGTGAGTATGCTTGGTTCACTGAAGAGCTTGTCCTGCAAATCCTTCCCGGAGTTCCTAATGTCAGTCAAGTCAACCTGATAAGCCGTGCTTGATTCGATGGCCTGTTCACTCCTCTGCCTTAACTCTGCAAAGTTCTCTTCTATGGTTTCCTGTATCGATTCCTGGTCAGGCTTCGCGTACCTCGGTGAACTCGAGAGGGCGAAGTACTTTGCCCTGAACGTCGGCGTGTTTTTTTCGAACACGAGCGAATACCCCCGTAATGCAGTTGCCAGCTCTTCTGGAGACCCCTTGAAGGTGAAGTACTTATTCAGGACAATCAGGACGCCCTTGGCTTGCCCTTCAGGCGATGTGTCTACCAACATCAACATCGTCAGCATGTCCGGGTTTTGGTACAAACTGACTTCGTGCCCCTTCCATTCGCCGCTGAAGATCGCTGTCCAAGGCCCGTGTTTTAAGTCCAGTTCCGCCATGTGCTAATAAAGCGAATGTTAATATATATACCTTTGTTACTAAATACCAGTGTACGTTGAGTGATTAAATGCAGGATGAAGAAGAAACAACGGGCGCAGCGCCTGAACCGGCGCCAGAGCCAGAGTCCCCGGAGGAAGTTTCGCGGGTCTTGGACACTGTGAAAAGTGACCTTGAAGAGCACCAGAAGAAAATCGAGGCGCTGCATGGCAGCGTTTCCGGCTTGTCTGAAAAGGAATCGCACGAATTGGCCGATGAGGTGCACACAATCAAGGAAATGCTTGAAGGCTTGAAGCCGTTGCTTGTTTCCATTAAAGAATTGAATGAGAAACTCTTGGACCTGAACAAGAAGATGCTCATGCGCCTTTGACGGCGCAAGATGCTCATACGCCTCTGACGGCGCAAGATGCTCATGCGCCTTTGACGCTGTTTTGTCTGCCGCACCTGCTTTATTGACGCCTGCTTTATCTGCGCTTGCTTGGTTTCGGGGGTTTTGGTACCACAGCCACAGTCGGTTTTTTCTTCTGTAGCAGAGTAGGAATGAGCGCCCACACGAAAATCAATAGCAGCAGGCCCGCAAACACGGTCTTTACCTCGATTTGTTGCGGCGATGTCTCTGAAAGAATGTCCTTGATCATGAAGGCCCCGTAGTGCATTATACCTCCGTTTACAAGGAAGGTTTTGCCCTTGAATGGGCACTGCACTTCATACACCTGCGGGCCGCCAGCCACATCTGCATCGGCATCGGTAACTCTTTTCTGACAGTTCGCGTAAGACGTTATGACGCCAGGGAAAAGGCCCGTGTCGAATTCCTGCACGTTTATGGTGATGTTTTCGCACTCAACTTCAACCCGAACGTCACCTGTTTTTGAAATCACGTCAACGCACAGCTCTTTTTCAGAAGCCTGCGTGGTTCTTATCGATGTGGTGCAGCCAAGGTCCAGGATGTCATTGCAGTCACTGGTGCATCTCGCCTCGGGGTTGCTTGAATAGCAGAAAACGTCGTCTGTGAACGTCACTGGCTCTTCAAAAAACACTATCGGGTTAAGGCATTCCTTGCCGCCGTCAGGCCGATCATAACACCCAAGGTCCTCGTCAATCGAAATGCCGGTGCTCAAGAGATTAGTGGTTGCGATTTCCGCTGCGTGCGCAGCCTGTATTGCAGCGTCAATTTCCTCCTGCGGAATTTCCTCATACGGAGTCCCTATTTCTAACTCGGGGGTTTCCTGCGCGACTGCTAGCGGAACTGCGGCAAACATGAAAATCAGCATCCCCAACGCCATGAACATTTTCTTCGTCATCATTTTAACCATCCTGTTCTTTTCAACGCTGTGTCAAGGCCCTTGAGCCTTTCATACTCCTTCTGCTTTTCCGGCCCACGCGGCATCTTGTTGAACGCAGCCACTTCTTCAAAATACCTTTGCTGAACTGCGCGCATTGTTTTTATCTGCTGCCCCAGCTGCGTCTCCATCATCCCTTTTACTTCAAACACCTCGGGCTGCTCAGCTACGGCCCTCGCCAGCTCGCCACCGTACTTGATGATGCCACTGATGTTGTAAAGCGGGAAGTCTATAAATAGCTTGCTTCTAACCAGCGGGTCTTTGCTGTATTCGGGCTTTTCTGCCAATATCTGAGGGATAGTCTGCTCTTTCGCCTCTATCGCTGGTGCAATCAGGGGCTTGCCCTCAGCACTGTAAACCTGCTTTCCTGTTTCTGGATGTACAACAGGCGCAGCTGTAAGCCCGAGCTGTGTCACTAAATTCACTGGGAACGGCCTTCGCCAGACGTCAAATGACTCAAGCGGATGCGGCGGCGCAGGGCCCTGAATTATTTCATCCTGAATCCGTATGTGCGCGTCTTCATGCACGGGAACTGCAGCATGCTCCCTGGGCATTGGTTTAGTAGGCATCATGGCTTGCGCCTGCTGTTTCAGGAAGAATTCGTGAAGCGGGATGATGAGCGCTGCTGCAAGCACAACGATGTTGTTCATGTAAACCCCGAGCAAGACAAGAAAAATAAAGAGCCACCAGATCATATTGATCACTACCAAATTGTCTCCGGCCTCATTTTTTCTTGCCCCCACTTACTGCCCTGCCAAGGAGCTTGCCGATTATACCACCGAGACCACCTGCGACGTCTTCCATCGGGCCTTCCCACTTGCGTTTTCCCGCCTTGGCCTCTCCCATCTTCATGGACATTTTCTCTGGAATGGTGTACGGTGCCTGATACGGTATCTGGATGGGCGCGATGCCGCCCGCGCCTGCAGCGCCCGCCTTTGAGGCTGCTGGTTTTTCCTTCACCATGAACGCGATCCCGAGCAGCACAAGCGCAGGAATGCCGTATCCAATGTAAACGAGCAGCGCAGCAATGAGGATTAATATCAGTTGCGTCGTGTTCATGTTTATCATTTCCTCATTAGTCCTTTAAACAGCCAGAACACTGACGAGGTTATGTTGGCCAGCGACTCCAGCACCATTGTGGCTGCTACTTTTGGGGGCTCTGTAACTATAACGATTTCCTGCTTTTCAGGATACAGTGATGGCACAGGCCCAACGTCCTCATAAATCACAGGCCGCAGCGTCGGCCCTTGCGAACCTGGTGCAGCCTTTGCCCCCTCGGCCTTTGCTGGCTTTGATTCTGACACATACAACAGCACGGTTAACAGCACCAAACCTATGGTGAGCCACTGCAATTTCAGGTACAGTGAAGCCAAAATTATTATGGCGAGCAGCGCATACGTGTTGTTATTCGACATTGCATATCACTCCGCGATCACTTTTCATCGATTTTTCCAGTCAGGAAGTACTTCGCCCACCTGCCAAGTTCCTTGAGCGTGCCCTTGGCGCCTTCCTTTAGGTGGATCTGCTTGGCCTTTTCGCCCTTAAGGTGGATCTCCATCTTCTCAGGGTATATTGATTTCGGGCCTGTGTAAACCCGCTGGACCCTGATTGGTTCTACCTTGGGCTGCCCTGTGTCTGTAATTAGGGCTGGCGCCGGTTCTGGCTTTGCCATAAAATAAACCACTGCTATGCTTACTAATATCGCCGGCACTATGAGCTTGTTAAGGAATCCGAAGGCCAGCACGATGATGACTGCCACAAGCACTGAATTGTCAAGCTTCATTACTTACCACCAAGGAGCTCCATCAGCTCAGGGGAGTAGAGCTCTTCGCCGCCTGCGGGCTTGGGTTGCTCTTTCTGTGTCATCAACACAAAGGCAACGATGATGGCGAGTATAATAAACCAGAAGTCCTGCAGCCTGAGGAATTGCAGCGCCAGCAGGCCCAACCCGAACACAATGATCACGCTGGGCTGCCTGACAGTGACTACAAACAGCAGCACTGAGCCCCAGAAAAGCCACGGTATGCCCTGCTGGTATGCCAGGAACGTGACGAGGAGCACGATGACTATCGACAGCGAATCCATGCTAAGCCCCCCAGAAAAACCTCGTCATTTTACGCCTTCCTTAATGCCCTCGAGAAGGCCCTTGAAAAACGGCGCGCCGAAGAACAGCACAAGGATCAGGAGCAGGATCTCGAAGTGGCTGAAGAAGGTGAGGTATGCCACAACAAGGGCCAGCACTGCGCCCAGGAAAATCGAGGCTGTGAATTCAATAGACCACTGGAAGAGCATTATGAACAGTATCAATGTAATAGCAAGCTGCACGTCCGCGAACACGTTTCCCATTTTTTCACCGTTGTATAATACCCTAACACTAAATATACTATAATACTATAGTACTAAACCCCCAAAGTATTTTAACGTTATCTGGTAAAAGGGCACGCCCAGGAAAATTATATACCCATTAGCATATATGACAAAAAGTATATAACTCCATCCCATCCTGGGCGCGCGGATCAAAAAACACATTCGCATTTCTAGGCTGGTTTATTAGAAACTATATAAAATTCTTAGGTGGCGGCTAACAGAGAATGACCCTAGGCCCTAATAAAATACAGCTCTTCTGCTAGTTTAGGATAAGGTGATAAAAATGGGGTCCCTTCTGCCATATTGTAGGAGAAGAGCATACGGCTTCCACGACCGGGAGTATTTCAAACTCAAAATACCCCAAGCATGCGGCGCAGAAGAACCAAATAAATTAACTTTGAAATTTACGTTTATATTTTATTAAATCCCAAAGTATATAAACTCACGATGTGGATTTTCATAATAGAACAGTCCAATTTAAAACTTTCCTAAAACCGACTGCCGCCCAGCCCTTCAGCTACTTGCCCTCGACCGCGTGCTGCAGCTGGAACAGTATCGGCCCGAACAGGCCCAGGCCTACAATGACCGTGAAGAAGTACGACGCCACAAGGAGCGGCCACAGCACAATGACGAAGACATAAATCAGTATGCCTGAGAGCACATACGTCAGCACGCCGCCGCCCACGCGCGCTTCAACAAACTTGTAAATCTCGTAGCAAAAGAACGCGAGCAGCATTATCTTCAGTACAGGGAAGGCTTCTGCCAAGATTATTGGCCCCACAAGGAAGAACGCCATGATTACCAGGAAGAGTATGAAGTACCACGTGCCTATTGCAAAACCCCGTGATGCCATGCTAGAACACGTCTCCCCCGCCATCCGGGTGCTGCGCTCCGCCATGGGGTGCTTCCGGCTTGCCCTTCTTGCCAATCATCTTGAACGGGTTGGCCAGGGCCACGTCAAGCAGGATATTGGAAATGCCCATGGTCAGTATAATATAAGCCAGCACCGCAAATTGCAAAAATGGGAGCTGGAATATAAAAACGTATGCAGCCACCAGCGCCGCAATAGTGCCTAGGGCTCCGCCGCCGAATTTCTCCCTGACAAATGAGATGATGTACAGCAAAATCAGGACCCTGAAGCCCAGCTTCACGATGTTGTACTGCGGAATGATGTTGACGAGAATCCTGTCAATGCTGCCAATGATCTGGTCGAAAATCAGGAACAGCGACTTGAACAGGCCCAGTAACGGATTCGTGTTGTTGCCAAAGTTCAGCTGCAGCACCCAGTTCGTCATCACGCAAAAACACTCAACGCGGGTTTATAAACGTTTACAGTGCAGCGCGCAGTCAGTTTGTTTCGGCCTGCACTCAACGCCCCGCACAAACCCTCTATATTTGGCACTTATACCGGACATAAAGTTTAAATATGTGCCCAGTGTAATGGACATATGAGAAAAGAGGTTCTTGAGGAATTTAATGAATGGTGGTTCACACGCAGAGTACCTCCTGAATTGCTTGAAACATATAAACGGCACTTGTTGCAGGAAGTGTTATCCCAGCTTGGCAAAAGACAGATAATATCAATTATTGGCTTACGACGAGTAGGAAAAACAGTGATGATGAGACAAACCATTAATCACTTGCTCACAACCGGGGTTGACGCTAAGCAAGTGCTGTACTTCTCCTTTGATGAAACAGTAAAAGACCTAAATGACATATTAACTAGTTACAAAGAACTGCAAGGCGTGGACTTCAGGCATGATAAAACGTACCTTTTCCTTGATGAAATTCAAAAACTAGAAAATTGGCAAAACCAGCTTAAAAAATACTATGACCTTTATCCAAAAATGAAGTTCGTACTCAGTGGATCAGAAGGCCTATTTATAGCGCAAAAAACTAAAGAAACATTGGCTGGCCGCATTTATGAGCATTATCTGCCAAGCCTGTCATTCAAGGAATTTCTCGAACTGCGCAATAAAAACATTAATTTGCCGCAAGCAAAGATTAAGCAGGAACTCGTTGAATATATCCTACGTGGTGGTTTTCCAGAAGTTATAAATGAAGACGCGCGGCAAACAAAAGAATACATTCGCTCAATTGTGATTGACAAAATAATCTACAAAGATTTTTTACAACTATTTCATATACGCGACCTTGACAAACTTAAAAAAATCATGGAAGCAATCGCGATAAACCCCGGCATGGACGTAAGTTACCAATCAATTGCACAGCAATTTGATTTGAATAGAAAAACAGTAAGTGAATATGTCATGATCCTAGAGGAGGGGTTTGTCGTAAAATTACTTGGAAACTACAGAAAAGGGGGCGTGTCCACACTAAGAAAAACCAAGAGAGCATACCTAACCGACACGGGCATAATAAGCGCATACAAGCCAATTATAGACGATTCCTTTTTCGGAAGAATGGTAGAGACGGCCGTCATCAATGCCTTGGGAACAAACATGTTCTGGAAAAACAGCTATGACGTAGACGCGGTCATTAACAAGACACCCGTAGAAGTAAAATATCAGCACAATATAGTATCAGATGACCTAAAAGGAACAAAAGAATTTATGAAAAAATTCAAAACCAAGAAAGGCATCATAATAACAAAGGACACTGAAAATGAAATAAAAACAGAACACGGAAAAATCCATCTTATTCCAGCGTGGAAGTTCATGCTACACGGATTGAAGTAAGCGCGTGCATCTGCGTATTTTCGCTGAACGGCTCATCATCGCGCAAAAACACTCAGCGCGGGTTTATAAACGTTTACAGTGCAGCATTACTTAGTCCAAAAAGAAATTCTGAGGGGAATATCATTCCGAGCAGCGGCATAGAATAAGTTTGCATCACTTGAATTCATACGTTCGGAATTAATAATGATAACAAGTGGGTGCCTCTCGATTTCACCTGTAGCCGCAATAACCGTCTCGGGAATCACTTCTATGTAATAATCACCAGCATTTTGCCTACTGAAAAAGTCCCTAATTTTCAATGGCTCAAGCTTGTTTGTAACCCACCCATCCTCAAAACGCGAGCCTAGGAACATGAAAAGATTAACATCATCTGGCTCTATACGCCTGAATGCACTAGTACGCGATTTTGTAAGGGCCCAGTTATACCAATCGCTTGAACCTGATATTTCCCCAATTCTGTCTGTCACATACGAGTCACTGTCGACATTTCTTGTGCCGTAACCAAGAGTCTCCACCAAGTGCCCAAGGGTTGGCTTAACATAAGTGTCTACGTTATATTGTTGGGAAGCACTTCCATCAGATTTCACATATATCAAGCTCTTTGTCGCTTGGGGGGAGGGGGGTAGCACGACTCCGTTAGTGGTTCCAGCAGGTGTTTCAGCTGTTACATCTGTTTCCGTGGTTTCGGCAACTGCGGTCACTTGCTGTTGTAATGGTGCCGTTCCCTTGAAGATTCCCGTTGCGAGTGCAGTGCTTCCGTCCTTCATGTACTCCGTATAGTAGTACGGCTGCTTTTCTTGTTCCCCTAACTCACTCAACGAGCCAACGCAATTTCCGTTCGCGGTCTCGAAACCATTTGTGCATGCGCACCTGTTTTGCTCTGGGTTATAAGTTCTGTCTGCTGGGCAGCAAAAACCATCACTAGCCGCTGGCTTATCAACTGGGCAACACACTCTTCCATTAGAAGATTTTGTAAATCCTTGCTTGCAGTAGGCTCCTGGGGATCTCGGGGGTACTGTGGGGCACGAGTTATCGCTAGCGGGTTCACTGCCGCAACTAGGCCCATATGGAATAAGGCATTCATTTTCCTGAGTTGGAGTGTAGAATACCCCATTCCCTGGATTAACTCTGCAATACTCGGCAGTCACTACTCGTGCCGTGCCCTCCTCCCATTGTTTGGCTTCTATTGTACCTTCGGAGAGAAGTGCCCCACCCCCACATATTAAAGGATAGATACCAAGAGTCGCAGTCGTCGCTGCAATGAACGTTACCGTCCCCCCTTTATTAGCTATTCCCACACCTAAAGTAGCACACTTATCAAAGAAATCCCCGGTAACCTCCCAACTCGTTACGGTGTCTTGGGCAAACGTACAATAATTTGAAGCAGTGAATCCACATGATTTCCCAGTGCCAGAAGGGGTAGTGTCTGTTATTAGAATCGTGCCATCGGCTGAATCAACAGGTAGACCTTTTGTGGTTTCAACCTGTGCACCAACCGCGATCCTATTTGCAGATGCAACGCTAACGTCCCTCTGGTACTGCGACAGGCAGAAGCTGTCGGGGTTCAAAGATGACAAATCCATGACACTTGAGTCAATTAATCCCGTACTATTGAAGAATTGCCACAATAACCCATCAGACCCGGTTACACTATTTATAGTGTAATTTGTACTTTCACTGATGGTATACCGTTGCAGTTTCTCCCTTTCTACAGGGTCAATAGTGACTTCGTAGGTCTGCCCAGCCGCTCTTGTGGTACTGCGTGAAATTGTAAGCAACGCCAGCCCAGTATAAGTCGCCGGGTTCCTTCCATACACATTTGAGTCACCACCAGATGCGAAGTTTATCTTCCCCAGGTCTGAAGCAGGCACATTATAATCAAACACGTCCTGGAAATCAGGCGAAACAGAGTTTATTGGGTTTCCAATAATGCAATCTGTTGCGGTGATGTTGACGAAGCGCGAGTACACGCCGTTTTCGGGAATGCCCCAAATTGCGCCCTGCCATTCACCAGATACACCCTGCCCTATGCGAACATCATCTCTCGTATACGACCTAAGAATAAACGTTGATTCTTTCTTTGTGTCAGAATCGTCGTCCTCGTCGAAAATGAACTTGACTAACTCCGACAAGGTGAGTTCTGGAACGTCCTTCACTATCAGGCCCCTCGAGACATTCACCTGTACCGACATGGATCGTATTGTCTGGGCTTCGGTTTTGATTGGCGCAAAGACATACTTCCCCTCATCATTAAATTGGATTCCCATGAACCTCTTGATGAGGTTTTCAGCCTCTGTTACTGATTCTGCCAGCACGACGTACTTGTTTTTGAACAGCGCTTCTTCCGGCTTGTCTTGCTCTAGCGGGATTTCCAGCAGCATGTTGACCTTCGGTACGGCTGAAACAACTTGCTTATCTGTGCCAAAGGTTATGTTGTTAAGCCTGTCGATTACTAGCGCTTCAAGGTCTAGGTTCAAGTTATTATTGCCGCCACATGTTTCTTTGAAAGCGCAATCAGAAACAATGAACAGCGAGTCAGCAACGCTGCCTGGCCTGAACTCTATCTCGAGCTGGCTTGCTGTTTCGCCCCCGCGCTGTGTCTGGGCAAAGCGCTGCAACACAGTGCTGCTAGTTAAATCGATGCCCGTCATGTTGACCTTGATGATGTCCTCACCGGGCGTCAACACCTGCAAATTGAACTGGCCTGTCTGGATAAACAATGCCCCTCTGATGCCGTGGACGCTCTCGTTGAATCTTTGGATTAACTCAAGCAGCTGTGGTGTTGAGTTTGCCACAAAGTGCACAATTGTTCTTGTCGATTCTCCATCATTAACTGGAGGGATGATTTCTGGGTATATGGCCGGCAGCAGCAAATCGTAAGACGAGGCCCCATCGCCAAGGTAATACTCAAAGGGCTCACAAGCATCGCCAGCCCGCCTTTGTTGAGGGTTACAAATGTCCAGCGAAACTACACGGTTGAACTGGCTCGAGTTGTCTGCATCTGCAGGGCGCTGTACTGCACCTGCGTAGTAATCAGCCACGCCCCACATTTCTTCCAAAATGCTCTTCATTCTCAAGACAATAAATGGCTCAACGAACTGCGTTCGCCTAATGTAAGTCAGGTGGTTCTTATCTAGTGTTTCTAGAATATTGGCATCAAAAGAACTCCTGTTAGCATAGTACGGCATCAGCAGCTGCAGGTTCTTAATATCGATTTTCGGCACAGCTGGCAATGGGCTTATATCACTTGTAAACCGCTCTCCGACATTTAGCACCGCCCCCCGGCCCTCGCCATAAACTTTTGGGTCCGCGCCTGTCTCGAATTTGGTGAAGTCATTAGCCTCGTATGCTGGTTTTTTAATTTCTCCGCTTACGTCAAGCAAACCATGCCCCGGAACAAATTCTTTGCCTGCTCCGTAAAACGTGGTCCACTCATCATCTGAGCCTGCAGCAACACAAGTCACCCTGTCAGCACTTGGTGAGCCTGGTTGATATCGATTTCCGTAAGTGCTATACTTACACTCACTTACAAGGTTGCTATCACGCCCTAGCGCTGCTGATCGCGCGAGCTGCTCCTGCGTGCAGTGCTTTGTCACGCAATCAACATTGTCGGTCCAAAGGTCAGCATCAAGGGGGATGCCTGAGTATTTCTGCAATGGCAGGCCTACAAATGGCGTGCCTGCAATGCGCGACGCTGCCAGGATCACGGGCCCTGGATACAGCCTGAACTGCGGCGGCTGATCATAGCGAATTTCCTTGTGCCGTTTCACATTCAAGTTCTTTGCCCTATTGTAGTACTCCAAATCGAACGACACGTTCATTGAAATATCAATAACCTCGGGTTCTCCGGGGCGCGCGAATACCGTGAAGGAGTGGTTAAATGAGCACGTACCTATAGTGGAGTCATCACAGCCATTGAACCCAGCTTGTTCCCCAGTATCTCGATTTATCAAGATGTTAGCATCACACCCGTTACCTGCACATGTGTTGCCGATCTTAAACGACCCTGAGGGTATAATGAACGGCGTGTCACTACACGCTTGTTGCTTATCGAGCAAGAATGAGTGCGTGTAGCCCTTGCCTTCTTCTTCTGTTTTCGGCGCCAGCACAAGCCTTTCCCTGGGCCTCTTGGCTATGCAGCCCTTTACTGTGCTATTCGCAGTTGCTTCTGATGAAAAGAACACCGGGACCCTCTGGTCTAGCACGTTGATAGCCTGGAACTCAGCCACATTGGTTTCATTGAAGTTGCACTTGTAAACTAGAAGGCTACGCTCGCTATACGGGAGGGGTTTTTCTGCAGCCAGGAACGCATCGACGTTGAAGTCCGCCGGGTCTATGATCTGCTGGAATTCTGTCTTCGGGTCAACCTCTGTTTCTGATGTTGCAAACCCTGGGCAACTCGGGGATTTTACGATTACGTTGTAAGCCCTCCTGTCAACAGGCACCCGCGTCTGTGCGTCTGTCAAATTAGACCTGATTGAAAATGTCAACTCAGCCAGATCCCCAATGAGATTCAGGTTGACGTCTTTAAAACCGACTATTGCAAACGGGAAGTCCAGCAACACGGTCTTGCCGCTGCCGTTTAGCCTCACGAAAACGTTTGATGATTCCGCAGGCCTCGCCATTTCAACACCCGCCGTCGCCAGGACACTTTCGAACCCCCGGACTTCAAAGTTCTGTCTGAACAACCTATTTTGGACAACTGTAGTCAATGAACCGACTGAACGTAATGTTGAGTCAAACAGCGAGGATATATTCACATTCTCGCTTTCTAATTGCACAGTGTCTAGCGGGTTTGCGAACAAGTACGTTAATGACCGATTCGCGCCAGAGTAGTCGGTAACCTCAACCTTTAGCTCTGCTTCGTCTGTGTCTGCAAACGTTAGGCCGACGGGGCTCAACTGCTGCGAATAATCAGGTGGGAGGTTGCTGCACTGGAAATCAACTGCTCCAGGGTCAGTAGGCACCACGAACTGGCTAGATGATTTTTTCACGAACAGGGTCTGACCGCCTTCGTCGCACTCTCGCACGTCATTTTTCATGTCAACTCCGAGGAAGTAATCATATGTATTTTGGTTAGCTAGTGTGATGTTGGAATCAAAAACAAAGGTCTCTATTGCCCCATCAATACTATAACACACATCTTTAGATCCTTGGGGGTCGCATGTTAAGTTCTTATTCTTTGTGGAGACTGTCACATACTGCACGTCTGTTGCGTCCTGCGTGTTGCTGACAAAAAAGACGACGTCAAAGTCCTCTATCGAGTTCCATTCTTCGACCCCTAGAGATTCGCCGCCCTTGTTGCTTACCTTAGCTTTCAGCGTGCCGTCGTAGTAAAATTCATCAATGACTAAATTGATGTTCTTAATATGCGACGGCACTGACACGTACCTTGATGAGCTCAGCAGCAAGCCGCGGTCGAGCAGCCACTCGCCTGCCTGCGCCCGAAAAAGTACTGTATCATTAGCATCAATTTGGGTGCCAGAAGCGCTTAACCAAGTGGCTTCATAATTAAGTGCGACTGGTATAGAGCCGCTGAATGTCCGTAACACAGTCACCGGGACCTTGACGATGTAAACCATACTTCCAGAGACAGAGAAATTTGCTGAAGTGGTGTTAATCCTGAGTCTGCTGGTGTTTACCTGATCATTGTCTAGGATGTTTTCCTGAAGCCGGTCTGCATCGAATTGCGCAGGCCCTAGTATTAGCGTTGGAAGGGGAGTTAGGCCTCCTGCCTCTGTGGTGCCTTCCCTGAATTGATAAGCATCGAGCAAAAACCGCAGCACTGTTTCATTGAACCGTTCCAGCTGTGAGTCGCTCTGCAGCCCTACTTCGAAAACAAATTCATAAGTACCGGGGTCAAAGACACAACTCCGCGGTATCTTGTCTCCAAGCGAGCCATCTTGATCTATCCTGTTCTTGCACCGCCCTTGTGCCAAGTCTTCAGCCGTGCCCTCAAAAACCTTCTTTTGCGTGTCGCCGACAGTGTCAGTCGGTTTTCCATACACGTTGGCGACTTCCTCGAACTCAAGGAAATGGATAAACGTGTCAAGCACACTCAATTTGATTTCCCTGTAGTAGTTTCGTGACATGAAAAATTCGCGTGATACTGCCCTGTACTGTTCCCCCTCATCGTCAGTGTAGGAGAACTCTGCACGAACCGTGGTGAATTCCAGCACGTCGAAGGAAACGCTGCCATTGGCGCCAGTTGTCTTATTTTCAATCGCCTCTGGGCTGCCGCGCCTGAACAGCCTTACTTGCGCACCGACAACGGATTCGTTAGTGTCACGGAGTGTGACGTTGAACTGCAGCTTGAACCTCTCCGGCTTGAACGAAATGTTCACCTCTACTGTTTCCCCACCAGAGAGCGAAACCGTGCCTTCGCACTCCACCCTTCTCTGCGGGGTAGCAGCTACTGCCGCAGTGATACAGTAGCTCTTGCCAGGGTCAACATAAGTGAATGTTCCCGAGGCAGTCAGTGGATCTGTTATCGGGAACGGCGAATCAAGTTCAGGGGCGACAATTCCATACCCGAGCAGATCGCCAGACGTGAAGTCTGTCAAAATCAATTCCACTCCAGGCAACTGTTCCAGGACACCATCTTCAAGTTCAATAAACGTTCTCACTATCACCTTGCCGACTTCTGACTCAAGCGCAGGCGCCATGGTGACAAAACAAAGCCCTCCGACCTTGCACTGGTCGCTGCTGTTTGCCTTTACTTCAAGCTCCTGATACATGTAGCCTTCCTTGAAAAACCCTACTCTGTAATTCTCGTCCTCAATCAACGGCATTATCACCCTGCCGTACTCGCTCAGGAAATGCCCGGAAAACTTGTTGCTTGAGTCAAACGCCGTTACCAGGACTTCATCGACAATGTCGCCGGTTCCAGTCCTCATTATGAACGTCGTGTTTAAGGACCTGCGCAGCGTGATGTTCAGCTCTTGCGGCGCCTCTTCAAACTCATACACCTCAATGCCATTGTACGGCGAAATCCCAACTTGCATTGGAACGAAAATGCTGAACGGCGTGCCGACGAGCTCCTCAAAGACCACCGCGCCTAATTCATTTGTCCTCTTCGTATCGATCGCTGTCTGCGTTCCGGGAATCACTATTGACACTGACGCGTACTGCATTGGTTTTCCGTCAGAAGCCTGCACAGTCAGGTAAACCCTGCCGGTTTTCTGCGGTTTCGTCTCTCCGAAGCCTGCCATGGAAATGCACCTATCCTTCTGGATAAAATCAGCCACGGTCGAGTACGCCATGTTCAGTGTAGACTTATCGCTAGTAGAGAACCTGTAGGTCTTTGCTGACGACAAGTAAACAGGACACGTGCTGCCCGTGCACGCGCGCTTGTCTATATTATAATCAACATCGGTCCCGAACGCGTTCAGGTCATCATACGGGCCGCCGCAGATCTTCACCTCATTATCGCCCACAAGCGAAACTATAGAGTGCGCCTTTCTTTCTAGTTCAAACGAGACGACCTTTGTGTCCTTGCCAATGTTGACAAAATCCGACTCTGGCTCATAACCCTCGCGTTCAATCGCCACGTCAAAATCACCAACAGGGACTTCTGCTTCAACAATCCCATCGGTGCCCGTGACAAAACCCAGCACCCTCGAATCCCCGGTGAGGTCAATCAGGGCTTCGTTCAGGAAGTCCCCTGTTTCCTTATCCTGGACAGAGAACTGCACAATTATTGTCTGCTGAGATGGCGCAAACAAGCCGCCGAGCAGGCCCGGGATTGCAGACACGATGAAGAAAATTAACAAAAGCGCTATTGGGAACGTTGGAATGCCCTTCATTTCCAGCGGGTCGATTACAGAATAGAGGCTAATTCCCTTTTCCTCCAACGAGTCAAGAAAATCGTAATACTTGTCCTCAATGCTATTATAAGTGTCCTCTAATCCCAAGACATGCACCTAATGGGAAATAATCCGCCAATGTTTATTAAGGTTTTCCGCAGGCGGCGCAGTCACGCTGTTCTGCTTGAAATGCGGCTCAACGGCTCAGTTTTGTTTTGTATGCAGATAAGGTTAGCCCACGCTTTTGTTTAGTGCTGTATAAGTCTGTCCACTGGTACCCTGCCTCTATTAGCAGCTCTGCTGGGGTTCTTATTTTGATTCCAAGGGGGGCAAGGTTTCTTGTTTTAAAATCACGTTTGTTGTACGTCGCAATGTAATCTGCGTTTCCTGCAAGAGCAAGGAGAACAATGTGCGCGTCATTTTTGTCGCGAACGAAATTTAAAGCATAATTCTTATCAAAACCAGATATAATGACTTCTTCCATGTGCTTAATCAATTCACGCAGGGCCTCCAAAATTGATGCTGCGCTTAACCCTGTTCTCCTAGAGATTATGCTTGTGTTTCCACGAACCTCCTGCAGTACTTCTTTAGAAATAATCAGCTTGATCCTATCATCAATCAAAGGCAGGATAAGAAAGCGGCGGCATACCCCCTCAGCAGACATCATTGCAGAGATTAAAACATTTGCATCTACTGCAATTACAATTTCGTCCATACGCTTTTACCCACACGTTTGGATATAAGTGCTGCGGACTTAGAATCCATCCTGCTTGCGAGGAGTAAAAGGTCAAGCCTTGCATTCACCTTAGCGAACTCGCCTAGCTTGGCTATGGAAACATTGTGCTTCTTCGCCCAAGAGGCAGCCTCTTTAGGTATCTCAATTTGTATCGTCTTCGCCATGATTATTTATATAGAGCAGCCCAATTTAAAACTTTCCTAAAACTAGGCGCAGTCAAACTATTCTGAAGGCTCCCCGCCAATGATTCTCTCTTCCAACCCTTCTGCAATGTCTCCAAAGAGATCCTTGACTGGCCTGCCGGCTTCGCGCAGGTCTTTAATGACTGCCTCGCTCACGGTTTCATGATCCAAGTTTCCCTGGCTGTCCATTTCTGATTCGAGAACCGCGTTCAATGTCGAGCTAATTGATATTAGGGATTCCTCCCTTGCCGAATTCTCGGTCTTGAACCTGATGAAGAAAGGCCTGCCGTTGTATTCCTCACGAATCCATACCTGCACGCCCTTGACAGCGCCCCTGTCAGTCGGGTTGCACGTTTCCCCACGCGAGGTAAACGAGCTGGGTCCACTGCAAATGTTGAAGAAGATCGTCGCGTTGTGGCTTACACCGCTGATACTGCGTAACTGGCCCCTCACCTGCCCAATATTGTCCTTTTGAAAATACGCGTTCTTGATGGCGATGTAATCATTGACAACGCTGTCGATCATTTCCCCCATTGTCCTCTGGTTTCTGAAACGCGCGTTGTCAATTAGGCTGACGCCTTTCGGAATCAGCGAAACCCTGATCTTGTTGTCTGGAATCTGCGGATCCTCAAAAACAATTGATATGTCTTTCTTGTGCTTGTTCAGTACACTGTCAACAACAGTTGATATTAAATTACCACCGGGCGTGATGGTGAAGTCAAACAAGCCATCGTTGAAGGCCTGCGTAATGCCGCTGCGGATCCTGTTCCTGATGCTCTCAGCACTTGCCCCGACAGTTTCTCCCTCAAGTCTCATTGCCCGAATGTCAACCAGGTTGTTAGCCAAGGAATCAGTCATTGCGAAGATCATGGTGTTCTTCAGCACATTTGGAGATGTGAACTCTGACAATACCCTGCTCTTGCAGTCATTAAGGCTGTCGCATGTAAACGCGCCGAAGGATTCACTCGATAAGCCAGTTAGTGAGAAGTAATCCGCAGAGCCCTTCCTAATGCCCTCCAGTGTCCCAATGCGCGCCTTGGCCCTGATGATGGCGGCTTGCGTTGCATATTGAGTGGACTGGAAACTGCTCGTGATTCCTCTACTTAAGCGGACGTCGTTCTGTATCAATGACGCCACCATGAAAATGGTCGACATGACAAGCACGGTTCCAATCAACGGGGCAAAAAGCGAAAAGCCACGCCGCTGTTTCAGTCCCCGTTCATAGGTTTTTTTCATTTCGATTTCAACGTCCTGACAAAGTCCATTATGTCGTGCGATTTCACGTACCACACGAAGTAGTATCCAACAATGGCAATAAACAACAGCGCCCTAAATAAGACTTCGTGCGCCATGTCCGCGGTAGCCCAGCCGACAGAGTTTCCTATATATAGTACAGTGAAAATGCGCAATGGATTCAGCGCAAGTACCGCAATGGCTGCAAAAACGCAACCCCACAACCTGTTCCTCACTGAACGGTCGAACGTACTGAGTATCGCGGCAAACAGGACAATGAGCTCTATGTTACCCGTGCACAAATCCGTGATCTGGCCATAGATGTTTCCGACAATGATCGTCGGCTCACCAAGGAAGGCAAAACCGTGTTCAACTCCAGTAAGTGTCAAGAGGCCGCTGGTGGTGTATGCAGCGAAAAGCTTCAGCGGAAACAGGTCAAACAAACCCATGAACACTGAAAATAAGGTATATAAAGCAGCGACACTTATTACAAATTGAAATCCGAGGATGAGTTGATGGCGCATAAATACACTATTAAGAGTGAAGGGGGAAAGAGGTATTTATTCTTTGACTATCGCGGGAGCCCATTTACCCCAAGCATTGCCGATGTGCCTGAAACCATGGCAGAGGTCATCGAGGTACTCAAAAGAACTGATGCCGACCTCATTGTCCTTGCAGACGTGTATGAGCGCGTTTACGATGAAGAGCAGGCAGAAATGCTCAAACAAATCAGTGACCTGTCGCAAACATTTGAAAAGGAAGGCGTGTGGACCTACTCCGCCCTCGGGGGGGACAAGGCCGAGTGCCAACAGTTTCTCCAACAGCGGTACAACACCATTTCCACTATCGGCAGGACACAATTGCTCCAGGACCCGATACAGGCCTACATGAACCTGATAAACGTGATACGGCAGGAAAAATCGCAGGCCGCAACAATGGCCTCAGAGTTCAAGTACTGCAGCGACGTTTATCTCAATACGCTGAATTTCATGCTGCAGGAATTCGAGACCACAAAACTGATTCAGAAGTTCAAGTTCATTCTGAAAAAACTCGGCAAGCTGCCGCCGGGCAGGGACATCTACAGGAGCATCTTCGAGACCCAGATAAAGCCGAGTTTCATTTCATCCCGCGTCTTTTTCGCCACGCCGGAAAACATCGAACTTATAGACCAGTACAACGTTCTAGACGCCACGATAAACATTTACAAGCACCCGGAGAAAATCCAGTACTTGTACTACGTTGACCCGCCTGAGTACAACCTGTCGCCGGAGAAGTACTTCCTGCTAACAAAAACTAAGGAGCTGGTCGCCAGCTTCCACCCTGAGGGCTTGCGGTTTATGAGCCCGACAGAAGTTAAAGAATACTTCATCAGCGCATACGAGTCCACAATCGCGGACTTGGCAAAGAAAAACAGCATCAAGATAACAGGAAAGGAAATTGAAGAACTCGCGAGAATCGTTGCCCGGTACACTGTTGGGTATGGCATGATGGAGCTCCTGCTGTCAGACCGCAGGCTTACTGATGTTTACATGGACGCGCCCCTGGGCCTGAAACCAGTGTACATAGTGCACTCCGACTATGGTTCGTGCCAGAGCAACGTGGTTTTTACTGAATCAGAGGCGAAGTCAGTAATCTCAAGATTCAGGTCGCAGTCTGGCCGGCCATTTGATGAAGCACATCCTGTTCTTGATTTTGACATGCCTGATCTCCAGACAAGGGTCGCCGTCATTGGACCTCCTCTTTCGCCAGACGGAACTGCATTCGCGCTCAGGCTGCACAAGGAAACCCCGTGGACCCTGCCTCAATTTATCGACGTGAAAATGATGGATTCCCTAACTGCGGGCATGTTGAGTTTCTTCATTGACGCCCAAGCATCAACCTTGGTAAACGGCTCACGCGGATCTGGTAAGTCGAGTTTAATGATGGCCCTTATGCTGGAAATCCTCCCCAGCCTCAGGATAATTGTGCAGGAAGACACGATGGAAATACCAGTCCCGTACATGCGTTCGCTCGGATACAACATACAACGACTAAAAACGCAGTCCGCGATTTCAGTGTCCCGAACAGCCGCCGAAGTTTCGCCAGAGGACGCCCTCAGGACCGCATTGCGTCTCGGGGATTCAGTTCTCATTGTCGGCGAGGTAAGATCGCAAGAAGCAAAGGTACTTTATGAGGCGATGCGTGTCGGCGCTGTTGGAAATGTCGTCATGGGCACCATTCACGGCGAAAACGCTTATTCAGTGTGGGACAGAATCGTTAATGACCTCGGGGTAGAAAACACGAGCTTCAAGGCCACTGACATCGTAGTGACGTGTGCGCCAGTGCGGTTCGGGGGCTCGCTAAGAAGGCACAGGCGGCTCATTGAAATAACCGAAATTGGGAAAAAGTGGTACGACGACCCTGAAAAGGAAGGCGGTCTCGTGGATCTCATAACGTTCGACACCGCAACAGACAAACACATACTAATGGAAAAAAACCTTGAGAGATCCGAAATGTTTCCACGCATGGCGAAAAAGCGCGGCCTTACCGTAGACCAGCTGTGGCAGGACATCCAAGCTCGCGCTGAGACAAAGAACTACCTCGTTGAAAAAAAGCGGGAACACGACATACCTGACCTGCTCGAGGGCGCATACACAGTGCCTGCAAACGATAAATGGCTACTGCTGCTGGAACAACAACGAGAGGTACACGGGTCTGTTGACTACGACGAAGCTGTGCGCGACTGGAAAAAATGGGTTGACGAAAACCAGGTAACAGAACTGCTTTCAAGGAGGACTCCGGGTGCCTAACAAAAAAACCACAGTGGGCGCAGGGGCGGGGAGCCCCACAGCGACTTTTTTCGAAGGCGCGACAGCAAGGAAGCCAATAAACAATTGGTACACACGCTTTGCCAAGCGCGCCAGCGGCATGTTCAAGGCCAAGAACGAATTCACAAAGGAGGAGTACAAGATCGCCCTGGAATTCCTTGACTGGGACGTGCAGCCAAAGGACGTCAACGCGGCGCCAATGCTCGCCCTTGTTATCTCATTACTCTTAGCCATTCCGGTGCTCGGTTTCCTCATCTACATGGTGTTCATCACCCGCGAATTGAGCTTCACATGGTTCGCTTACGGCGCGATGCCATTACTCATTATTCCATTCTACATGCTGTTCTATTTCCAGACCTTCATTTTGAAGGCCGCGAACAGTCAAAAAATCAAGGCCATTACCTTCATTCCAGAGATCGTGAATTACATGATCATGAGCATGAAGCTCACGCCGAATCTTGAACGAGCCGTCAGGTTTGCATCAGAACACGGCCGCGGCAAGATAGCCGAGGACTTGCAGAAAGCCATATGGTCAGTCGATATTGGAACTTACCCGAGCATTGAAGAGGCGCTCGACAACTTGGCTTACACGTGGGGCAAATACAGCGAGGAATTCAAGCACGGCCTAATGGTCATCAGGGGCAGCGTTATTGAGGCTGATGATGCAAAGCGCGCCGCAATACTTGACAAGGCCATGCGCGACATTCTCGAATCCATCAGGGACAGCATGGACAAATACGCCGTGCAGATGAGGCAGCCTAGCATTTACCTGTACTACGTCGGCGTACTGCTTCCACTGATGCTCATTATCATGCTTCCTATTGGAAGTGTAATGGCTCAACTGCCACTGGCGCAGACATGGGTCATGATCCTGCTTTACAACATCCTTATCCCGCTAGGCACTATTTTGTTTGCGAACACGATCCTCAATAAACGCCCGCCGGTCTACATTCCTCCGAAGATTCCAGACAACTACCCCGGCCTGCCAAAACGGGGCTACATAAAGATTGGAAACACCTCAATACCCGCCATCATTCTTGGTTTGCTGCTGGGGGCATTTGTTTTCGGCCTCTCTGTCATCGTTGTCGAGCCGTTAGTTAATCCACTGCCAGAGGAATTTGAAGAAGAGGCCCTGGCCGCGTACTTCCCGTTCTGGACAATTGCTGGCGGCGTCATTGCCTTTTCACTTGTAATTAGCACATACCTGTATGGAACCGCCTATGGAAAACGCAAGGCCCAGCTGGACTTGATACAGATGGAAAACGAGTTCCAGGACTCCATTTATATTCTGGCCTCGCGCTTGGGAGAAAACCGGCCTATAGAAGAAGCACTCACTTACTCGGCAGACTTTCTTAGCGAAACGAAAATAGGCGGCCTGTACAGGAAAACCAGCGAGAACGTGCAGACCCTTGGCATGACAGTAGACATGGCCTTCTTCGACCCTGTTTACGGCAGCCTGAAAAACGTGCCCAGCGACCTCATCAGGGGATCGCTGCAGATCGTTGTTGACTCAATCGCGCTTGGTGTGGAACAGGGCGCGCGGGCCCTGCTAAGCCTGAGCATGCAATTACGTGACTCGCAGAAGATCAAGGAAAAAATCGCTAGCCTGCTCGAGGAAATCACGAGTATGATGAAGTCCATCGCGTTCATGATCGCCCCACTTGTACTCGGCATAACTAGCGCACTGCAGAACATCGTCATTGGGGCCTTGCGAAGCGTGGGCTCAGCAACGCCGTCGGGGGCAGCCGACAGCGCTTCGATTCCAGGCCTGGGCGGCGGGGCGAGCCTGCCTTTTGCCGGCCTCGGCGACACATCAACACTGGAACTGATTCCAGACAACCTGACCTTTCTTTTGATCATCGCGCTCTACGTCATCGAAGTAACAATCCTTCTTGTGTACTTCACAAGCAAAATCGAGGAAGGCGACAACGACCTGGCAGTGAAAATGAACATCGCAACAAGTCTGCCCACGGCCCTCATCTTGTTCTTCGGATCAGCGTGGGTCGCAAAAGGCCTCACAGGAATCTGATACTATGACAGATTCAATCGATCATGGCATTGGAAACCGGGGGCAGGCCTTCTCTGTCTTCAAGATCCTCATCGGCGCTGTCTTCGCAACGGCAATGCTGATTATCGTTTACAACGTTGTTGAGTCAATAGAGTTCCCGTACCAGAGCGCCGAAGCCATCCGCGACATGGTCATTAACGCAAACCAGGGACGCGACTTGTGCTTTTCACGAACAGAGCTCATCTTTACAGACGGCGAGCGATACCAGGGTAACTTGAGTACGCCCATAGCGATTACCTACCGAGGGGCAGAGCGGCTGCAGGACGGCGCAATCAAGTGCACCGGCACGTCGTGCACCATCCTGAGGGATTCTAAACTGAAGATCAGCGCGCTCTGCAAATAATTCAATAAGTGCGACCTATATTTCGGTAGCAGTGACTGCAAAGTTGAGTAACACAGAAGCAAAAAGCAGCGGCCTAATATTTGAACCTCCTTTCGTATTCGTTATGATCAAACCATTCCAGAATTAAACTCACCACGATGTGATCCCCGCGCTCTAGTTTATAGAACGCCCCTTTTATTTTTTCGTCTGCAAATCGGTATGTTGAAGGAAGTTTCATTGCATTCATCGCAGGCCAGTCAATTGATAATATTTTCGAGCTAATTCGGGGTAATAGGCCCAACCTATTTTTCCCTCATTATCTATTGAGATTTTTCCAGAATAAAAGAGGTAATCAATAATGACACAGAATGTCTGATACATCATTTTCTTTGGTAGTGATTCCCATAGCTTGCGCTTCTTAAATTCGCCATCATGCTCTTTTACAAATTCTTCAACCATTAAGACAGTGTCCAAACGGGGATAGCGTAAGATGTTCTCAGTAACCATTGCAGTTGCGTGTGACATATTATATCAATTGATATAACACATGTATTTAAAGCTTTCGTTGGTTTTCCCAGCCGCAGTGTATTTCGGTAGCAGCAACTGCACTGATGGGTAACACAGAGGCAAAAAGCAGGCAAAACCCGTTGTTCATTTAAATGAACACATGTTCATTATATTGAATGTTTCTGAAAAACAAACATTTGAGTAAACACTTCTCATGACGCAAACCAAAAAGCTGCTGTGAAGGAATTAACTTTATATACCCCTGCTTCATTCTATCTCTCAACAAGCAAAGGTGAATTGAAAATGTTTAGAGGACAGGCATTCGATACCTTCAAACTGATGATCGCGGCAGTCATAGCAGTGGCGATCCTCGGAATTCTCTTGGGCATACTCGGGGGCATAACTCCTCAAGTCGGCGACCCCGGAAACCTGATAAAACAGCAACTAGGAAAGGGATACCAGCTACCGGGAATTGTTTACGCGTCGCAGCAAAAGGCCAACTTTAAAGCCGGGACGCGAATCAGGTCAGACGCCTTCAGCGACGTCCTAGGAGGAACCGGCGAAGTGAAGTTCTACTGCAACGAAAGGCTAGCAGCTGGGTCAAGCCCTAGGTGCCAAGTCACTGGCGGGACTGCCCGCAGCGGCATAAGCTTCACCGCTGACTTCGACGAGGACATTTTCGTGTGCTGCGAGAGTGATGAACTGTGCAACATCGGCGTCGGCGACGAACCCTACCAAGGCGGCGATGGTACAGGCAAAATATTACCCTGCTAAAACACGCCAAGGCATATTTGAGGGAATCACAACATGGAATGGACACCAATATACATGATGATATTGATGGCGATCGCCGCCATCCTCATATTTTCAATAATCAAGCCCATGTTCCAGAGTGGTGCCGAATTCGCGAGCCTGGCAGGCCTGATTCTCTTTCCCTAATGGGGCAACATTCTCTCGGTGTTAATGTTTTATTTGGCCGCCCCACTTTGTAGTCTTAGGTCGATAGTGAAAATACGGGGCTGTTCTAAGACTACACTTCCGCGCACGCGACAAAGCTTTAATAAACCCCGATTCTTTTCATTAGTCTAATGAAGATCCCGATTGGAAGCCGCGGGCAGGAAGAAGCGCCGGTAGAGCTGCTGATAGCAGTCACTGTCTTAACATTTGTTCTCATTGTCGGTTTCAACACGTACAACAGCCTGTGCGCCTCGCAATACGAGCAAAAGCTGTCTGGCAGCATGTCGAAAATGGCGCGGGCCATCGAATTGGTTTACCGGGGCGCTACTGGCACACGGATAAACACGCAGGTTGATTTCACGCCACTGGGGGGCTGCGGCGGCGACATTGAAGCAGTTGGCTTGTACCCCGGGCCGACGCAAGCGTGCAGGTCCCAGTTGGGCACTGACAACTGCCAGATATTGGTGGCCCGGGTCGCGACAAGAACAACAGTGGGCCAGGCGGCAGTCGTGAATTACCAGGCCAGGATTTCCGAAACCATCAACATTCCACGGAACGTTGAAATCAAACAGCTCCTGGAAGAGGTTGGGGCGCGAACTAAAGTGGACTGCGGAATAGAGCAGGCTGAACGCCTTGACCTTACTGCAAGCGCGTGTACGTGGAAGCCACGCACCTACGGCCTATCGATTACAAAGTCATCAAGCAACGAGCTCACGATAAGTGGTTAAAATGAAACGCGGCATTAGTGTGTGGCTCTTTTCGAAAATCGTCATGCTAGTCTTCCTGTTCACGATGTTCGCCACGATGACGTTTTTCATGAACCTCCTCAATGAACGCATTGCAAATGACTCGGCCCAGTCCTTGATTCTACAAATCCAGGACTCAATTCAAAGCGTGGTGAGCATCGACGCCTTAAGTCATACTGTCGTCGTGCCAATTCCAGATAAGCTGCCTGAAGAGGTTTCCGGGATATCGATTACTACCGGCAACAGGCCATACACGCTGCGCGTCAGGGTGCAGCCAAAGGGGCCACAGAGTGGGGACAACTTCATCAGCATTGCGTTGGCATGGGGAACTTACACCGATGAAAATGAACCAAATAGATACACGAGCGCCGCAGCGTCAATCATAGACAACAGTGTTATGCTTAATGACGGAAAAACATCAACAGTAATCATTCCGTCGCGCGAATTCAGGTTTATCAAGATAAGCGAGGAGACAAGCCTGGCCGACGAAAAGGGCATCTGCGTGCAGGCGTGCAGGGAAGGTGTGTCAGCATGTGAGCCCACCTGTGACCTCTCAAGATACGAGGACTCGTGATGAAAAATGACGCGCACCAAAAATCAAAATCATAAACGCGGCTTCATCGGCCCAATAGGCGACGACCTGCCTTCAATAATAGCCATAATGCTGGCCCTCACGCTGTTTTTCTCCGGGCTCAGCTTTGCCCTCGACGCGTACAACCAGAAGGTGAACAGCATTCGCATCTTCAAGGGCTCGCTGGAAATCGCCAAGGTGTTTGTCAGCGACGGCCTCGTGATACAAGACGAGCTTGGAGCATTGAAGGAAACCGCGAAGTTCCCGGCAGCGACCTACGGGCTGAACTTCGATGCAGGCTTCCCCTCAGCTGATTTCAGCCCACAAGCGGATTGCAGTGGCCAGGACTTGAATTACATTTACTCGTATTTAGTGACGCGTGAAACCCCCCAGTCATTGATTCCGGACATCTTCTACGTGTGCGTGGGGGTGAAGAAGTGATGGCAGAACGATCAAAAGGCCAGGCCGCGATGATGGACGCCCTCATATTCATGCTGATAGCCAGCGGCGCAGCCACTTTACTTATTTTCGCAGCCGGGCTCGTCGGGAGTAGCACTAACGAGCAGCTCATCACAATCTACAATTTGCAGTACGCCAATGTCGCCCTGGTTGCGTTCTTCCACGGCCAGGACACCAATGGAGACTTCATCTTGACAAGGCTGTCGGAAATCACTGCACTTACAAGCGATAATACAAAAATCAGCACTGACCTGACAGCCTACTTTGAAAACACAGGGCCTGGAACACCAGATGGCCCGGGAAAGGATGTTTTCACTAAACTCAAGAACTCCTCGCCGAGCAGCAGCGTCATTCTTTGCTTCCAAATTCAGGGCCGCGAACAGCAGGTGTGTTATGCCCGATTGGAGCCCGGTGAACCGCTTGGCTTGAGGCAAGAGAAAATTGACTCTGTTAATGAAGGCACGCGCCAGGTTGTCAGCGCAAGCGCACCACTAAAAGAAGGCGTTGAAGTTATTTTGAAGCTGGCGTTCTAAAGTGTTCTGCTCTCTAGCGTTTTTTCGTTCGCTTTCTGGCGCTCATTCCAGGGGACCTTGTAACGCGCCTTGGGCCTTTGGTTCCCGCGCGTGGTTTTTGTGAATTGGTTCTGATGAACGCCATAGCCAAAACAATGGCTGCAAGGAACATTAGCATTAATGGCTGCGATTCTGGAACGCTCGGCAGGCTCGCGATCAGGGCCTCTGGCCTCTGGACCTTTGAAATATCGAACTCCGATGGCGGTGCCCTGCCTGCTGCAAAGTCGGCCCTGCCGCCCCATGGCGGAAGTTGCGGTGTCATTAAACCAAGGCCTCCGGCGCCGTAGACCTGGAAGTTGTTGTTCATGTTGAACGGAATCTCATTCCTCAAATCGATTTTTCCCGTAGCTGGATCATACATCATTGATCCACCAAGGCCTGCTAAACTTAGGAGGGACAATGGGGAACCAAGGCGCTTGTCGCCGCTTGAGTCGTAGAAAACGAACTGCGGCATGCCTGTTGTTGGATCCTTCTCAGTGCGCATGCAGATTTTCTCATTTGTAACTGTGTCCAGCATCATCAGGCAACCAGTTGGCCCGTCCTCATCAAGGATCTTGTACGCGTGCTGCTCCCCGTCATAGCCCTTGCCTTGGTATTCGCCGTCGCGTATGCCAGACTGCTCGCCATCCAAATCTGTGAAAAGGTCATAACATATCTCTCCAAAGTGCCCGTCAACCAACTCTTCTTCTAGGGGCAGGCTGTTCAAGTCGACGTTGATCTTTATGCCTGTTATCTGCCCCTTGTCATTGCGGCAGAATTCCCGAGTTGCGGCAGAGTCGACATTGTATGACTTTATGTCATCACGCTGCAGCGTTGTCTTGTCGAAGATGAAAACGTGGATCACTTCATCATACGTCAGTAGCCTGCCATCGCTCGTCTGCTGCGAGAAACCCGGGCGTATGATGGCTGCGCTGCCACCTGCCTTTTTGAAACTCACGCCGTTGTTCTGCTTGTTGATTCCTCCGAGCGTGAAGCTCATCAGCTCCTCATTGTCGCGGCTGTTGTTCACGATTTTCAGCGTAATGGATTCATCATTAAAGATTTCGATGTGCGCGTCTGCAAACTCCGAAATTTGCGAGAATGCGCGGCCCTGGTGGCCTAGCTGGCTCGTGATTCTGACCTTTATCACGTTGGCATCGTTCCACACAAGTGCCTCGTTGGTCTTTGCTATGTCGAAGATGCCCATTG
>JAGVWA010000014.1 GCA_018304505.1 Nanobdellati archaeon | reverse complement strand
CATCCCAGACAAAATGCACGCATCACAAGCCCTACAACTCAAACAATTTGAAAAAAGCGTAGAATACCTCAAACCACTCCCCGGAATCATGCAAAACCTCGGACACAAAATGGACCAACTGGATGACGGCATGAAAAAAACGCACAACAAACTAGACAACATTGAAAGCGCAATACGTGAATTGCCAGAGAACATCGCAAAAGCGATGAAGGCATAAGCTGATTATTTTCGCGGCTATTACGTAAACGCTTTTAAATACCGCGGTGCACTAAGTAGACTAGAAGGTGCTCTTTATGACATCGAGTTATGCAGAACTATTGGACAGTCTATACGCGAACCTGCCAGACAAGGTCAAAAGCAGCGAGCGGTTTGAGCCCCCTGAATTCGAGAGCTTTATTCAGGGCAACCAGACCATGATTAGGAATTTCGAAGACGTTGCCCTAAAGCTGCGACGGGACCCGCTGCACTTAATGAAATATTTATCAAAGGAATTCGCCACATCGGGGGACCTTGACCAGAAACGCGGATTGCTAAAGGGAAAACACAGGCCAGACGCGCTGAATTCACGGCTCAAAAGGTACATTGATGAATACGTAATCTGCGCAGAGTGCAAAAAACCAGATACGGACCTCGTGGCCTTCGGTGGCGTAAAGCACAAGCGATGCGAAGTATGCGGCGCGCGCGCACCTGTAAAGGCGATCTAAATTGAAAAATTCGCTATTCTACTCAAAGGTCAACAACCAAGTCATGGGGATTTGCGACAAAAACCTCATCGGGGAGGCCTTCAACGAGGGCAACAAGAAACTCGAGGTCAAGGCAGGCTTTTACAAAGACCGCGAAATCAACACCGGGGAAGCCATAGAACTGGTGCAAAGGCACAGCAACGTAATGATTACCGGGCCAGAAATCATCAAGGTTTTAAAAGAAAAAGGCCTAATAGCAGAGTACAGCACAGTGCAAGGCGTGCCATACGCAATGATATTCAAATGGTGAAGACATGAGGAAATTCGTTCGAAGAAAAAGCGGCCAGGCAACTGGCAGAAAGCCAAAAACAGGCACCACCGACGAGACAGAGCACAGGGTTAGGCTTCCCAGGCCGGGTGAAATCATGGGCCTTGTCGAGGCCCTGCACGGCGGCATGAGAATGACGGTTAGGTGCGCTGACGGCAAAATCAGAATGGGCAGGATACCCGGAGCAAAGCGCAGGCGAATGTGGGTGCGCGTTGATGATTATGTTTTGATTGAACCCTGGCCAGTCGAAGGCGACAAGAAGTGCAACATCGTGCACAGGTACTGGCAAACCGAAGTTGAGCAGCTCAGGAGAAGGGGCCTGCTGCAGGGCCTCTAAGCCAGCTCCCAAGACGTGGCCTGTACAAACTCGGCACAAACTTGTTTTTGAGAAAGCTTTTTAAACCACCACGGCCTTTCCTTGAATTAGAAAACAAAAATGAGGAGGTATACTTATGGCAAGAAAAACAACTAGAAGAAGCGCTCGAAGCACGGGCAAACAAGCAAGCACAAGCATGATGAGCACCGGGGCTTGCCCTGTGTGCGGATGCGACCCCTGCATGTGCGCCGAATTTAGCGGACATGGAGGATTGGGTCACAAGTGGTTCTCATGGGCAGTGCTCATAATAAGCGTGCTATGGCTCTTAAGTGAACTCAAGTACATCGCAGTCACGTTCCCATGGCTGGCACTATTAGTCACGTTATGGGGCATTAAGAAGGTCACGAAAAAGCACCACCACTGGTGTTAAGACTACAACACAACCCAAACGTTAAACAACGATGGAACCATCGTGAATAACGAAAGCTTTATATACCCCTGGCGGGTCTTTAGCTTGGAGGTGCTAATATATGGCAAAGAAAGAGAAGGATGGAATCGGCATGGCAGCCAAGATCCTCTTGCTAATCGGAGGACTGAACTGGGGCCTTGTCGGCGTCGGTGGATTCGCAGGATCCAACTGGAACATCGTTAACATGATTCTGGGATCTTGGCCACAAGTAGAATGGGTCGTCTACATCCTCGTAGGCCTATCCGCACTATGGATGGTCAAAGATATGTACATGTAAACCACACAGCAACCACATGCACATCCATTGGTATGTAAGCACGCAACCAAAACCATAAGCAACCCAAACAACCCGAACAAGCTGGCGATCCAATGATCGCCCCTTTTTATGTTTTTAACGCGCCTGCAGACGGCTTAATATTGAAACTATATACTGAAACTATAAAAAGGCCCACAGAGTTCCTATTTCATGCACCATCTGTCCGTCAGTGAGGTTTTACAGGAGCTCGAAACAACCCTCAATGGGCTTAACGAAAAACATGCAGCAGAGCGCCAAGCATTGTACGGCAAAAACGCGTTTCAGGAGCCTCCAAGGCCGACCATCATTGGACTGTTCATCTCACAGTTCCAAAACCTTTTTGTAGCCATCCTCGTAATAGCCGCCCTCGTGACTGCCCTGCTTGGAGACCTCAAGGACACCATAGTCATTATGGCTATCGTTTTCCTGAACGCATTGCTTGGGCTTGTGCAGGAGTACAAGGCAGAGCGGGCCATTGAGGCCCTGAAGAAGGCAGCAACGCCCCTCGCCATAGTAATCAGGGACGGGCGCGAGCAAAAAATCAATTCAGAGCACATCGTTCCGGGCGACGTCGTTGTGCTGGAACAAGGCACAATAGTGCCGGCAGACTGCCGCATCATCGAATCTGCAAGCCTGCAGGCAGACGAATCAATGCTTACCGGGGAGTCAAGCCCGATAGGCAAAAACAGGGATCCGTTGCCCATTTCAACACTAGTGGCTGACAGAACAAACATGTGCTACAAGAACACCATAATAACGTATGGCCGCGGCCTTGGCTTAGTCACTGCGACCGGCATGAACACCGAAATTGGGAAAATCGCTTCCTTTGTTTTGGAAAAGCCAGAGAAGGTAACTCCGCTGCAGAAGGAAATTCAGGCAACGGGTAAGACCATTACGGCAATCGTGTTTGCAATTCTGGCGCTGATCTTCTTTATCGGGCTCTTGAGGCAGATCCCCCTGCTAGAGCTGTTTTTGCTGTCCGTTAGCCTCGCCGTGGCAGCCATTCCTGAGGGCCTGCCAGCCATACTGACGATAACGCTAGCCATAGGGCTACAGAAAATGGCTAGACAAAATGCGATTGTCAGGAAACTGCCAGCAGTAGAAACCCTTGGGGCAACAACCGTAATCTGCACAGACAAAACCGGGACCCTGACGAAGAACGAGATGACCGTAACGCATGTGTATACTGACCAAAAACTGATCCACATTACAGGCGCTGGATACGACACCAGAGGCTCATTCCTGCATAAGAACAGAAAATATGCATCGGAAAGCCTCACCGAGGTATTGACAGCAGGCGCGCTATGCAACAATTCACACATCACCCCAAAACCGCTAGGCGACCCGACAGAGATCTCCTTGCTCGTGGCGGCAAAAAAAGCGCGGCTAGACATCAGTGATTATGAACGCGTACAGGAAAACCCGTTTGATGCAGAGCGAAAAATGATGACCGTGCAAGTCAGGCCCGCAAACCGCGCAGGAACCCGCGGCAAGGTGTTTTACACCAAGGGTGCCTTTGAAGAAGTTATTGAGAAGTCCACGCATTACATAAACCAGCATGGCCGGCGAGTAAAGCTCACTCATGATGCAATTACGGATTTTGAAGCGCAGCATGCTGAAATGGCCTCGCAGGCCCTCCGTGTTTTGGCCATTGCAAGGTCTTCCAAATTAGAGCAAGCCATGACACTCATAGGGCATGATCGACCCCCCACGACCTGAAGTCAAAGACGCTATTATGAAGTGCCGAAGCGCGGGCATACGGGTAATAATGGTAACTGGCGACAACCCAATGACAGCAAAAGCCATTGCAGACCAAGTCGGCATATCCTCAAAGGAAGCCATTGCCGGCAAGGACCTTATGCTAATGACGGATTACGAACTTGAACTAAAACTCAGGTCTGTGAACGTGTTCGCGCGCATTAACCCAGAGGGCAAGCACAGAATCGTTAGCCTGCTGCGCGATAAGGGCGAGGTTGTCGCGGTTACCGGCGACGGTGTGAATGACGCACCCGCCCTCAAGAAAGCACACATTGGCGTGGCAATGGGAATTTCAGGCACTGATGTGTCGAAAGAAGCCAGCGATATGATCCTTGTCGACGACAATTTTTCGACAATAGTAAACGCTATCGAAACCGGGAGGGGCGTGTTTGACAACATCAAGAAGTTCGTCAAGTACCTCTTATCAGCCAACATCGGCGAAGTCCTGACGATTTTCTTTGCACTGGTAGCGAATTTGCCATTGCCACTGACAGCGCTGCACATCTTGTGGATCAACTTAGTTACAGATGGCTTGCCTGCTGTTGCTTTGGGCCTGGATCCGCCGCAATCCGGGATAATGGAGAGAAAACCGCGAAAGGCAACCGACAAGGTGCTCTCCAAATTGGCTTTGCAGCGCTTGGTAGTGTACGGCACAGCAATGGCCCTGCTTGGCGTGTTCATGTTCAGCCAGTACCTATCAGACGGCGCTGAATTCGTGCATGCACAGACTGCGGTTTTTACGTTCCTCGTGTTGTTCCAAATGAGTCTTGTGTTCTCGATTCGCAACACTACAGAGCCATTCTACAAGGGCATGTTTAGCAACAAGCTCCTACTATTAGGCGTTGGCAGCAGCGTTGTTCTGCAACTGCTGGTTGTGTACAACCCGACAATGCAAGGCTTCTTTGGCACTGCGCCCCTGAGCATTAGTGACTGGGCAACGATTTCGTGGTTCTTGCTTGTTGGATTGGCTGTGATGGAGCTGTACAAACTAGTTGCTTATAGAAAACAGGAGGACTAAAAAGCAACGGGCTTCCTGATTAGGATTGATGATCCCCCAGTCATTAAGCGGGCCCTTGATTTTTACCCTGCCTTTTTTATATTTTGTACGGTTTTTTTCATGGAGCCATTTATTTTTTGCCATCCGCCAATGATATAGAACTGCTAGCCACTGTTTATGGACTTGTTGCGCCATGTATTGTAGTTGTTTCTGTTCATGATCTTTTTCATTCTCCGCACTATCCCCTGCTTACCACTAAATACTTGCACGATCCGTATTTATACTACTTTTGTTTCTTTAGTTTTGCCATAAATAAAAAAAGTTTTACATGAAAAAAAGAGCGTTAAAGCGTGCATTCAGAAAAATCCTCGAATGCACGCCATTCATACGTTGGTTTCTTTAGGGACTTGCTTATTTGCCCTTTTTGCCTTTGCCACCACCAGTTGCAGTTTTCACTAATCTGATTTTTGAGTTAGACCCTGTTGTCGTGATGAGTGTTGGCAGGTTTGATACGCCATTGACCTGGACTTCCATTCTTGATCCGCCCCATGCGATTGCCGTACCATACATGATAATGTTAAGCGGGTAACCGTTGCATGTGGTTGATCCTGAAATACTCTGCCCTGTTGATAGGCACGTTACTTTTACCATGCCAGTGTATTGGTAGTCAAGCATTTCTAGCTTTAGGTCATCGGTTCCATCCCCCCCTATGTCAACATACCTGTCTACATAAGCAGGTTGACCAAGGTCTAATGACATGCCGAACTTATCGTTTGCTTCGTCTATAAAGGCATAGTTGTTACCCTGCCAGTTTTCCAGGTCTGAAACACTGCTTGTATAGTCATTTGATGGTCCATATCCAAACCATGGCGAGTCGCCGGTCTTGTTTGCCAGCACATGCTCTACAATGGTGTACTTCGGTGCCTTGGGGCCTGCCCCTGATACCTTTACATTGACGTTATTGACTGATCCGAGCGTAGAGATAAGGAGTGTTCCAGCAGGTAGTGTAGATTGGCTAAATGTCATTTCAATGCTATAAATTGTATAGCCAACCGAGATCACAATCCCCCCACAATATATATCATTACGGATGTCCGAGGCATAACCCCCGCTGTGTTGGCCGAAACCTGCCCTGTAGCAGAAGTACCCTGTGTTATCTGATGATGCTCTTAACTCTAAGTCCGTGATACCATCAGCATCCGCATCAATATATCGAACAACTTCGCTTCCATCTAAGGATTCTAGATACAAAACCAATTCCCCATCCTGGTTTGTTACTGCTGCGTCATTTGCATTTCCCCAATTTTGCGGGTCATTCACTTTATTCACATAGTTCTGTGTTCCATCGCGATACGTGTTGTCTATGAAACCATCTAGGTGTACTTGTAGTGCCGTTGTCTGGAACTGGGACGTTTGCGCAAAACCAGGCGCGGCAAATAATGACACTATTAATAGTGCCAATGTCATGTTTTTCATCTGCATATCCCTCCATTTTTTTATTAACAATTGCAATATAGTTGCACAATGTTTGTGCACACAGCTGTATTTAAAGCTTTACCCGGCAATTGTCGAACTTTTTTGCACGCGTGGGTTTGCTGTGCACGTTGTGTTGCAACTTTCATTACTGATGGGATAGAAGTGTTGCCGCAAAGGCCTGCCCATGAACGAGCGCCGCGTTTACAATATGTAAATGTTCCCATTATAGTTTATGTAGTTCCTCTATATAAAGTTTACGAAAAATTTTAGCCAACCGCTGAGTTTTTGCTAAATATTTTGCCCATTTATCCAAGATGGGCCAATAATTTGAGCCGTGCGATCAGTGGTGTTTGGTGGTGTTCTGCGGCGTTTAATGGTGTTCTGCGGCGACCTGTTAGGCACACGCACAAACACCACAGGGGTTGTGCATGGCCCCCCGACCTTGAAAAAACGGGTTTACTTTTTCGTTCTGCTTGCTTGTTCAGTTAAGAAAATCTAGAAATTGTGACTCTGCTTAGTATCTTCTTGGCCCCGATCGTCTTGGTTTGCGTTGCTTGTAGCAGTCCCTGCAGTAAACCGGCCTTTCCGGGTCTGGTTTAAATGGGACTTCAGTTTCTTGACCACATTCTGAGCAAGTTGCCTTGTACATTTCCCTCTCGGGTCTTTCTTCTTGTGTTTCTTCTTGTTCTTCTTCTTGTGTTTCTTCTCGCTCAAATTCCTGTTCGTCTTCCACTATGTTTCACCTTTTTATTTTTTTATAGCTGAGTTTATTAGCCATCGCTCTATGTGCGCCCCCGGGTATATAAAGCCTTGCCTCATTATCGCAATCTAACCAAAAGCTTTATATACTCGGTTGCAATATTACTATACATTGGCGTGTTAGCACACAAAACGTTCAACATGCCCGACGCTATTTTATCTTTAAGACCCAGCGCCTTATCGCATAAAATAGACCAACGAAAAAACGCACACAGAGGCGACAACATGAATAAATTCAAAGAGCTTGGCTTACAGGCCGAGCTAACAAAAGCAATAGAAGACCAAGGTTTTGAACAACCTACAGAAATACAAGAAAAAACCATTCCCCTAACGCTACAAGGCAAGGACATCATTGCCGGATCCGCAACCGGTTCCGGAAAAACCCTCGCTTTTGGCGCAGGCATCATACAAAATTCGGAAAACAAACAGCATGCACAGGCACTGATCCTGTCCCCCACAAGGGAGCTGACAGAGCAGATCAAAAAAGAACTGGACAAGTTTTCAAAATACAAAAAACTCAACATAGCGCTTGTTTTCGGCGGGGTCCCCATAGGCAACCAAATCAAGGAACTAAAAACAGCAGACATCGTCGTAGGAACCCCCGGTAGGGTACTAGACCACATTTCCCGAAGAACAATCGACTTAAGCAAAGTGAAAACCGTTGTACTGGACGAAGGCGACAGAATGCTAGACATGGGCTTCATTGATGACGTTGAGAGGATCATCAACAACTGCCCGGTAGACCGGCAGACAATGCTGTTCTCGGCAACCATTCCATCAGACCTTGCACGGCTTTCACGCAAGTACATGAAAAACCCGGTAAGCATTTCGCTAGAACAGTACGTTGACCCAAAAAAACTGACGCAGTACTACTACCAGGTTCCAGACAAGTTGAAGTTCAGCACGCTGGTCCATCTGCTGAAAAATGAGCATTCCGGGCTTGTGATGGTGTTCTGCAACACCAGAAGAAACACGGACTTTGTTGCGAACAACCTAAAGAAGCTTGGAATAGAAGCACAGGCAATCCACGGCGGTTTTGCCCAAAACAAGCGCACTCGGACAATGGAAAAGTTCCATTCCCAGAAAACCGAAGTTCTGGTTTGCACCGACGTTGCTGCGCGCGGTTTGCACATTACCGGAGTGACTCATGTGTACAACTACGACACCCCCAAGGATGAGAAGATGTACATCCACAGGATCGGGAGAACTGCGCGCGCAGGAAAAGAGGGCGCGGCCATCAACATCATCGGCAATTCTGATCAAGATTCATTCAGGAACGTCTGGAGTGAACACGGAGACGTGCTTGTTGAAAAGCAAATGCCGCGAATAGAACAAGTTACAATACAGTGGCGTGAAAGGCCCAGCCTTCATGGTGGCCCAAGAGGGCCTATGAGGCCGAGATCAGGCCAAGGGGGGGCAGGAAGGATGCCCGGGGGAATGCGGCACAGGGCGCCAAGACCATCCCAAGGCATACATAGGCCATCCCAAGGTGCAAACAGAAATCGACGCAGATTCTAATAAACTAGCGAGAAAAAAACAAAGATAGGGCCGCCACCGGGACTTTCACCGCAGGAGTTCATTGAAACTCATTGCAGATTTGAACCCGGCCCTAGAGATCCACAGTCTCTAACGCTACCAAGCTACGCTATGGCGACCATATTAAAACTAGGAATATTATTGTTAACTTGATTTAAAAAGGCGTATGCGCAAAATGATTGGCCGACACTGAATACTCATGTGCCGGGGTGCTAGAACTCCCTGTTTATCAGATAGTCAGCCATGCCCACGAACCAGTCCTTGGCGTCCTGGTTGAAGCTCGAGTTCTTTATGGCGCTGATGCCTTGCTGTGCCAGGCCTCGTGCCATGTTTTCAGAGTACTCCAACGAGCCTGTTTCCCTGATGACCTGCTTTACTTCTTCATGATTCTGTTTCGTTACGTGTGGATTTCCAAGTGCCTCGAAGATGATTTCGCGCTGCACTGGGTTTGCGTTTTCCAGGGCCTTGATTATTAACAGCGTCTTCTTGCCTTCTTTCAAGTCACTGTTTGCTGGTTTTCCTATTACTTCCTCTGAGCCGAACATGCCAAGAATGTCATCCCTGAGCTGGAATGCCTGGCCTAACGGCAGGGCATAGCTCGTGGCCGCTGCCTTGTGCTGCTCTGTGCCATCTCCAAGCACTATGCCGAGGTGCATGGGACCTTCTATCGTGTATCCCGATGTCTTCAGCCGATGCACCGTCAGTAATTCGGCTTGCGAAATTATGTCCGGCTTTATCTCCCCAGTAATGTCTATGAGCTGCCCGAAACCGGTTTTTTGGAGTGTCCTATGATATGTTCTTAAGGCTTCTATTTTTATTTTGTCCGAGAACTTCGAATCCAGTATTGCTTCGTTGCCGAATGACTCACAGAAATCGCCACCAAGGATGCCCATTGACTCCCCAAAGTGCTGGCCATCTTCGAGTTTGAACCGATCTTCACCGATTTGCTTGTAATTGTAGTGCACTGTTGGCATGCCCCTGCGTAGGTTGTCCTGGTCCATTATGTCATCGTGTATAATGAAAAAGGCCTGCAGGAGCTCAATGCCAAGGCTTGCATCGTAAGCAGCGTCAAGGTCAGTGCCGCCGACGCCCTTGTAGGCTTCAACGACAAACGCTGGCCGTATGCGCTTTCCCCCCTTGACATTGTAATCCTTGAGAATTGAAATAAGCTCCTTGCCGGTCTGTATTGCATCCTGGCTTGTTTCTTGCCCCTGAGCTTCCATCACTTCCTTGGCCTGTGCTATCTTTTCGTCAAGAAATTTTGCCAGCCTGGCGTCTACTTCCTTTTTATGCTCCTTGAGTATAGCTACTGCGTCCATTTTGATTCACGAAAAAAATTTTCTTATGTGCCTTGTTTAAGTGTGCGCCAACAAAGTTGGCCATTTTCTTAATGGCTACATTTAGATATAAAGCTTTCCACGGCAATCAGCGGCTAATTCGTCATTCCATCGGCTCTTCGGGTTGTCCTTAATAAGCGTAACGCATTCAGAGCTATGCTTTTTCGAGCCGCCCCCAATTTGGAATGCAGGGCCAGGTACTTGAGCTGGTATATTGACGCCCTCTTAAAGGCCTTACAGTACTCGATTTTCGAGTAATCGTCCTGGAACATGTCATGGCCGCGCTTTTTGAGTTCTGAGGCCATTACAATGAGCTTTATGAAGTGCGCCCTTTCTCTGGTTTTGTTGAGCAGGCCGATCTTTGACAAAATCTTCTCGTCATTGTCTGTCAGGGCCAGGGAGTACAGGAACTCATCAGAGTCCATTGCCAGTTCGTATCCTTGGGCTTGTAGCCATTCCTCAACCTGGTTAAAGTTGTCTCTCATGCACTTATTGCGCATTGCGAGGATAAGTAATTTAGGTTGAAAATGCACAGCCCATACGCAGATTACTGTGCATTTTACAAGCCGAACAACGCGAGCTCCGCTCTGATCTCAGCTATCCTTGCTTCCTGTCCTTGGAGCTGGTCGCTGCTGTCTCGCAAACCAAGTCCAGATCCAGCCACTGATACAGGAGTTACCAAAAAATCGCGGTCCAGCCTTACTCGATCTTCGCCAACTTGTTCGGCCAGCCCTGTGAAAATGCTATTTGCTTCATCAACATGCCCCTCGTCTATAAGCCCCCGTATATCTCTTTCTTGTTCCTCAAAAATGTATGTGTCTACCCACATGTGTCCCTACCTCCGTTTTTGTGTATCTTTTATGCTTCAAATTCTTTCTAGTTCTGCTTTTAGTGCATCAAGCGCTTTAGTGCTTTGCCGCAATTCAGCTTGGCGCATAAGTGTGCGCTGTGTTATTATTGGGGCCCCCCAGAAGTCCTCCTCGTGGGGTGTTTCTGCCATGGCACGCTCTAGTTGCCCTTCTGCATGGGCCACCAAGACACTTGCAGGATGGGGCATGCTATTCTCGATTAACAAACGCGCGCCCCTTACTGTTTCATCAACGTCTGAACTTACGCTCCACACTACGCATCACTTAGAACTTCTATTTTCTTTAATACTTTACTCGCACTAAAATAAAAAGCTTCTCCTCATTGCCCGTTATTGCCTGATTCGTTGCCACTCAACGAGCTAAGCTGCGCCCTGATGTCATCTAGCTCCCTGGCCTGCCCACTCAGAAGGACGTACCTTGATTTTATCTGTGGGCCAACAATTAGGCTGTCACTTAACCGCATGGCGTTTTGCGCAACACGCAATTCTTCAGAAATCTCCCCGCCTATTTTCGCAAGGCGGCTAGCGGCGTCATCAATGGCGCCACCCTTAATGCAGTCCCTGATCTCGTCTGCCTCTTTTCTGAAAATGTCCTGTGTCATCCACATCTATTTCATCACGCCTAGTGTGTTGTTTATTAATTGCGTCTGGTATAAAAACGTACTGGTGTCTGCACATCGCATTTTAAATACCGCTGACTCGATATTTACCCATGGCATTCCTTGGAATGGACTTTGAGGACTACACCCTGATCGGGATAATCATTGTACTTGCATTGCTGTATACCCAAATCAGCCCGCTGATTTTTCCGGAGCAGCGTTTGACTTTCTCAACAGATAGATATGAAATCAGTATACCTGAGGACTGGCAAGAGAGCACAGAGAGATTCAAGCCAGGCACTGAGCTTGTGTTGGGCCCGAAAAACACCAGCGGCACCTTTTACACATTGACACTGGTTAAATTCGACGGCACTGCGCAGGAGTACATCGACGACGTAAGGGCGCAGCTTAAACAGGAACGGGACTTCATTCTGATAAGCGCGAACCCCACACGAGTAAATCAAATCGAGGGGCACCAGATCAAATACACGCTCGGCGCATTTCGCTATGCTCTAACCGTGTTCAAAAAAGAGCGGACCGCATTTGTTCACGAATTCAGCGCGCCACTAAGCACTTTCAGCAAGCACGAGGTCGGGGCAAACCAGATCCTTAACTCATTCCAGGTGAAATAAGTGAGACACGTGAAACTTAACGTTGGTTTTCCCGTGGTTGTGTCGCTGCTTGCACTGCTTGCAATGGTTTTTCTGAGCGCGTGCATACAAACCCCGGCGTCGCAGGACGTACAAGACCAAGACGTACAAGACCATGGTGCCGCTGCATCAGGGGAGATTAACTACACTAAGCAGAACAGAAAACTCGGCGAGCAGGTCGTGAACTTTGTAACCACTGACGGGGTCGCGATTTTCGGAACCCTGTATTCAAATTCTGACACAAACAGGTCTGTGGTGCTCGTGCACATGCTCTCTTCCGACAGGAAGGCGTACGAGGATTTTGCCCGGCAGCTGCAGCAGCAGGGCTTCAATGCCCTCAGTATCGATATGCGCGGGCACGGCCAATCGACAATGCAGATCAGGAGCTGGCAAATTATGGGGCCACCGGACTTCCAGAACTCGGTAAGGGACATTGAGGCCGCAGTGCAGTACCTTGAAAATCAGGGCATGCAACCTGATGCGCTGGTCGGTGCGTCAATCGGGGCGAACCTCGCGCTGATTTACGGTGCCATTAGCCAGGGTACAAAAAAGATCGTGCTGCTGTCTCCCGGAATTGATTACCGTGGGGTCAACATCGGCCCCGTGGCGCCGGAATACAAAAGCGCGGCGTTCCTCATTGCGGCCTTTGATGACGAATACTCTGCATCAACTGTGCAGACCATCGACAATGCGATGAAGAACCAGGACAACAAAATCCGAATTTTCGAGAGCGGCGGGCACGGAACAAACTTGCTTACAACACAGCCCGGCGTAAAGCAGGAAATAATTGATTGGCTAAAAACGTGACGCAGAATTGAAGTGAGTTAGAATGACAAAAGCAGAACAGATGATTCATTTCCTTGTCGGGGTTTGCATAGGCTTTATTTTATTCATGGCCTTGCTGGCCTCGAAAAGCATTCCTGTGTTAGCATCCTGAGCAAAAAATCCGAAACAGAAAACCCCCTGCAGGAAAAACCCATTGCAGGAGTTACAGGACCTCGCCTGTTACCGGGTGCCTTAGCAGTCCGCCTTTTGACGGGAGCCGTTGATACCCAAACATTTCAACCATTCTCGGCCTTGCGTTGCCCGGCGGGCAACTATTGAGCAAGGCTGTCGTACATTCACGGCAAGCACAGAACTTTTCGTGTGCCGGTTTGCTTAGTTTGCTGATGCGGTCAGGGTCTTCATCGTTTTCTCGTTCTGTCCACACATGAGTCACCACCGTCAATTAATCCTCGTTTACCTAATCCGTACCCCAACGGGTGGTACGTAGATCACTCAGCTTTTGAGTTGACACAGGGGTAGTTGAAACTTGTGATCCGCTTGGCCCTGTTTCCAATCTACACATAAATGGCTCTTCTACAACCCCCTGCATAATTTCCGCTACACGCGGCTTGACACAGGCATCATAGTGGTCTATGAACTGATTAATCATGAACCAATCATCGTCGTCAAGGATTTCATCTGTTTCAGCATAACCTATCTCGTTAGAGAACGCCTCGGCAGCCGTCATTATTTCCGCATGGTTATTTGAGCCATGTGCTGTGCCCATATAACCCCTCAACCTTTTCCCCGTTGCATAACCATTAGTTGTAAACCACATTATTATCCCCTACACTAAATATTTGCATATTTACTGCTTATTAAACTTACGCTTTGCCCTAACTGGATGTAAACGTATTTATAGGCACAAAAGCACAATCTGAGTAACGCAGGGATGCCGGAGCGGAAAACGGGATGGACTCAAGATCAGGCGAACCCAGAAATGGGCTCGCCGCGCATGCGACATCCATTGGCTCAGTGCCTACGAGGGTTCAAAACAAGGGATTTCATCCCCTTGACCCCTGAAAAAACCCACTAGGGTTTTTTCGGGCTTGACAAACGCGCAAGCGTTCTGTCAAGTCCTGAAATGCCACCTTCGCCTTGCGGCGAAGTGCCATGGTTTTTAGGGGCAGATGGGCTTCCTTGGGAAACTCCCTCTCCCTGCACCAGCCTTTTGCCCACTGGCAAAAGCTTGGGGAAAATACGAAAAAGCAAAGCTTTTTCGATTTCTCAGCAAATTTGCTGTAGAAAAGCAGATCCGCACCGTTGCTACGCAACGGGGCAGCAAACGCCCATATGCAAATTTGGGCGTTCTGAATTTCTCCCTGCACCTTCAGGGGCGCACCAAAAATGAAAATACAAATAATCGACACGCGGTCACAGGGCAAACGCGCGCTGGAAGAGATCCTCAAAAAAGTACAAAAATCGGGTAACGGGTATGCTGGCTGGAAAACCAAAAAAGCGCTTAAGATGCATTTAGAAGAAAAGATTGACCCGGACGGAAAAGTAAAGCCCATCCCATTAGACCAAACAGAAATAAAAAAAATCGTTATCCATACCATAAAAAAATGCCAAAGCGAAAACGTCACCAGCAAACCACACACAGTAACATACGTTAACGTGTTCCCCTGCTTTTCTGAATTTGTGAAAAACAAAATGAATGGGGTTAACGGATACTGCCCATGAACCAACACAATAAACATATTCATCACCGGAACAGCGGGGTGGAAAACCAGCCTACGGGAAACGATAGCACATGAGTATTGTCATTCAATAACAAAATACCCAATAGCCAACAACTCTATTCTAGATGCAATCATCTATGAGGGCATGGCAGAACACTACCGCGAGAACGTTGTTGGCGGAAAGACCGCGCCGTGGGCCAGCGCATTATCAAGAAATGAAAGCAAGGCGCAGCTAAAGAAATTAAAAAGCAAATTGAACTCCAAAAGTCACAAGCTATTCCAGCAGGTGTTCTTTGGAAGCAGTGAATATCCCTTGTGGACAGGCTACTCAATTGGATACCAAATAATAAAGGAGTTCATGAAAAGAAGCCCCAATGTAACTTGGAAAGAAATAATGGCCCTGGACCCTAAGAAAATACTAAGACAATCTAAAATTATGAACACTTAATTTTCCCGATTCAAAAGCCAGCAATGTAACTACCCCCTGGTCTTGACAAAAACTAGGAATCTTTATATACCCTGACCTGAGTAACTATATTGCCCGAAAGGGAAAATGGCTGAAAAAATAAACTACGAAATGAACCTCAAACGCAATGAGACCAGGTATCCCACACCTGGTCTCCAACACGCGGATTTCACAACCAAACGAGTTCTGTTGAAAATCAAAAAAAGCTAGTGGTCAGCTAAGTTACAATGTCTCATGTGCCTCAGACAATACAGATGACAAAACACATGGCAACAACTAGACGAAAGAAAGGCGCGCGAAAAAGCTGAAAAAGATGCTAAGCTAGCCCAGGACGACAAGCAGAAACAAGCCGGGCTAGAAGCTATTCAAAATCCATTAATAACAGATGCTGAAGCACGGGGTTTAGGGATTTTTGTCTTCACGCTTAAAAGAAAAGCGCAACAAGGAACTCAAGCTCAAAGCAGCACTCAAACAGGAGTCACCCCTGGTTCAGAAATTGAACAAACAGAAGTGCCGCCTAAAAAACCAATAGTCATACCAAAAATAGAAAGAAAATTCCGCACTGCTATCATACCCCCTGAAGACGTCTTACAAAGGACGCTTCCTGAACTAAAGCCCACCTTGCTGGAGAGATTAAGGCATGGGCAAGAACTCACAAGACGGGCCAATATTTATGTACGCGGAGAGCCAGTCGTTATGCCCGTCTGGAAAGTAAGACGGCTTAAAAAATATGTGAATAAGATTAAAAACGCGCATAGAAAATTTGTGGCCCCGTTGCAAAACCGTTTAAAATATGACCCTACCTTGACCAACAGTGAAAAAATAAGTATATCCCGGCAATTGGTAAAAAGGCGGAGGGTGTTTAAAAGAAAGACCGCTCGACTGCGTACGATTTACCATCTCGAGCTTGATAAGACCATGCGAAAGAATAAAAAATGACTCACGGCATAGAACTAAATCTTTTATAACCCAAATTCACATTCAACATGCTGAAGATACGCTATGTCTCTGTGTATCCTTCTGTCACTTTCAAGTTCCCTCTTTTTTAAAAATCCCCGCACTGGCGTGTATCCCTCGCTTATCTCTTTGCCCCCATCATTAAAATCAGGGCCACCATCACGCTGTTCCCAAGCGCCCTTGTACCATGGAATGCGCTTCATATCATCATCAAAAAGCCGTTTCCTGAATGTTGTTATTGGTTTCCCATTTGCATCTTTGTCTATAAGATAAGCCGTATTTTCCTGACCGCAACCAACACTCCACATGCTTATAATTATTGCAAAACAGATATATAAACCTTTTGTTACTACATCGTAGTGTGTGCTTCTAGCACACAAAAGGCCAGCCGCCTTTTACCTCTTTATCGATTCTGCAAAGGCCTCAACAAAATCGTTAACCTCGTGCCCTACGGATAGCCCATAATTGATTTGACCGATTTGCGGTTATTCTCCTTTGGCCAACCTTAGCGCTTCCCTGAATTGATCCGCATTCGGCTCGTTCCTGTTGATCATCAATTGGTAAGTCCACAGTCTTCCACTGAAGTGATCCCCACCATCCCCATCGATGCGCTCCTTGATCCGCCCGTCACTCATCTTTATTATAACGCTTCCAGGGACTGGATACTCAATGGAATTATCCCCTAACCGTACCCCCTTCCGTCTCTCGATCTCTGCCTGAAGCTCCGAGTACCGTTCTGGGTCCTCGCCGGGATTAACTGTTACAATGTTCCACATTCGGCATTTTCCATTATGAACGTATCATATATTTCTTGCGCAAATGGTATTTAAAGCTAACCCTTTTAACCTCAATTTTCAATAACATATCCATGAGCGAAAAAGAGATCCACAGAGGCAGGGAGTTCTTCAAGATCCGAGAGCGCGTTTTCGACAACTACACAAACAACGCCTTGCTCAAGGTGTTTGGTAAAAACCAGATCGCGTCGCTGGACTTTCCGATCAGCACGGGCAAGGAAGCCGACGTGTTCCGGGCCACAGCCGCCGACGGAACTTACCGCGCGGTCAAGATTTTTAGGATAGAAACCACGGGTTTCCATCACATGACAGACTACATCGAAGGCGACCCACGGTTTGAAAAAATCCGCGGAACCAAAAGGGGCATCGTCAAGGTGTGGTGCCAAAAGGAATTCCGGAATTTAATTGAGGCAACACATGCCAAGGTAAGGGTGCCTCATGCCTTCGGCTTTTTCAACAACGTCCTGCTAATGGAGTTCATAGACACTGATGATGGAAATGCTGCGCCGTTGTTGAAGTACACAAAGCCGGAGAAACCAGCCGACGTAGTACAATTTCTAATCGATTCCGTCATTGCATTGTGGAAAAAGGCCAAGCTGGTGCACGCAGACTTGAATGATTTCAACGTGCTAATGAACAACAATGAGCCAGTGATCATCGACATTGGCCAGGGCGTCAGCATTGAGCATCCAATGTCACGCGAATTCCTTGAGAGGGACCTGCGAGAAATTGAAAAAATCGCAAAGAAGTACAAGGTGCCATTCGACCATGCAAAGGTAATAAAGCAGGTGTTGGAATGACGAATCCAAAAGCAGTACTGTTCGACGTTGACGGAACCATTCTGGATCTGCACGGCGTCGTGAGCGCGATGCAAAAGGCATGCGTCAGAATCGGCGTGCGCGAAATCACCAAAGATGAGATTTACAAGCACATCATAGGAAAAAGCGTTGAAAGCGGCTTCAAGCAGATACTGCCTGACAGCGCAGACAAGGCAGAGGAATTCAGGAAAGCCTACCACGCAGCTTACAAGGACACAACGCTTAATTTGCTGCCCGGGGCAAATGAGACGCTGAGTGAACTGAAAAACAAGGGCATAAAGGCCGCTTTTGTAACAACCCGGACAAAGGAAATAAACGACATATTCATTGACAAGATCCCATTGCCCGTCGACGTTGTTGTCACAAAGGACGACGTAAATGTCATTAAACCCGACCCTGCACCCATATTAATGGCGTGCGACAAATTAAACGTAAAACCAGAAGAGGCCTGGTTCGTCGGAGATCATGAATTCGACATGCAGGGGGCCAGGAACGCAGGCTGCGGAAAAGCTATTGGCATAACAACAGGGACGCATAGAAAAGAAGAATTAATAAGAGCAGGCGCTAACATAGTAATACAAAAACTAACAGATCTGCTTAGGTACATCGAATAATAATGTTAGCCAAATGAAAAGATGAACTACATGGAAGAAAAGATCGTTGACATGCTCAAGGTCCCGCGGGACAGAATCGCCGTACTTATCGGAAAAGAGGGCAAGACAAAAAACGAGATCGAAAGGCGCTTCACGGTGAAGTTGGAAATCAATTCAGAAACCGGAGAGGTCAACCTAATCAGGAACATTGAAAACGATGCACTGAAAGGCATCCAGGCGCGTGAAGTGATAAAGGCGATAGCCGGCGGAATCGCACCGCAAAAAGCTTATAAACTAGAAAATCCACAATACTACACAGGACAAGTCAATTTAGCCGAGGCGGTTGGCGATTCTGACAAAGAGTTAAGCCGGGTAAAATCACGCCTCATTGGAACCGAAGGCAAAGTCAGGGCGTACTTGTCGAAGTTGACAGACACGGAAATAATTATAAACAACAATCTAGTAACTATCCTCGGAGAAATAGAAGATGTGAACGCAGCAAAGGAAGCTGTTTCTAAAATCATCGAAGGCACACCCATTCCGAACGTTATCAAGTTCGTAGAGAAATACAAGCGACAGAAAATGAGAAGGTGACTTTATCAGTGGCAGAGGCACAATCAGCACCCACAGAAAAAACAATCAACATCCACAAAGATTTCAAAGAGCACTCCGTAGCAGAGTTCTTCAAGAAAAACAGGCAAATGCTCGGTTACAGCGGAAAGATCGTATCCCTAACGACGGTTATACACGAATACGTTACCAACGCACTTGATGCATGCGAAGAAGCAGGCATCCTCCCGGAAATTTACGTAAAGCTGGACAAGCTCGGCCATGAACACTACAAGCTAATTGTAGAAGACAATGGTCCGGGTATACCGAAAAAACTTGTTGGCAAGGTATTCGCCACCATGTTGGCCGGAACCAAGTTTCATGTTTTTAAGCAGGCCCGCGGACAACAAGGCATCGGGGCTGCTGGCGCAGTCATGTTCGCGCAGGAGACAACAGGCAAGCCCACAAAAATCATCACCGGGCAGGGCAACAATGAGGTACACGAAATGCGCGTGGCCATTGATTTAAAGACAAACTCGGCCGCCATAAGCGACGAGAAAATATATTCAGGCAGGATGCGCGGAACAAGGGTAGAGACAGAACTGAAACACGTGCTGTACCAAAAATCAGAACAAGGCCCTGATGAATACATCAGAAGAACAATGCTCGTAAACCCACACGCCAAGCTGACGTATATGGACCCTGACAGCATTACAACGGTCTATGACCGGGCATCTGGGCAGATCCCAAAACAGCCAAAGGAGGCAAAGCCCCACCCAAAGGGCCTTGAGACAAGCGACTTAATGGCCTATGCAACAAAAACCAAGGCACGGAGCGTGGCTTCATTCCTTGAGTCAGAATTCACCAGGATGAGTAATGCAAAGACCAAGGAAATCCAAGACAGGGTTGCGTTCGACATGAACAAGCGCCCGCAAGACTTGAGGTGGGAAGAAGCAGAACAGGTTTGCCAAGCCATTGAAAAAATTTCCTTCATCGCCCCACCGACCGATGTTTTGATTCCCATTGGTCAAAACAACCTAGAAAAAGCCCTAGAGAACATCCTGACGCCCGAATTCAAGGACATCCTCACAAGGCCCGCCGGCATCTTCCGCGGAGGGGTCCCATTCCAAATAGAAGTTGCCATTGCCTACGGGGGAAAATCAGGAAAGGTAGGCGAAGCTGAACTTGAACAGCTCGGGGAAGCCAAAAAGGACAACATCGAAATCATGCGATTTGCAAACAGGACGCCGTTATTGTTCGACTCGGGAGGCTGCGCAATCACAAAGGCAATACAAAGCGTTGACTGGAAACGCTATGAAATCAGACCTGAAAATCCGCTGACAATAATGGTCAACTTCACGAGCATCCATGTGCCGTACACTGGCGCTGGAAAGCAAAGCATCGCCAGCGAAGATGAAGTGCTAAAGGAAATCCGGCTTGCGCTGATGGAAGTCGGCAGAAAGGTCGGCAGATACGTGGCCGGCAAGAAGAAGATGTACGAGCAGGAACAGAAGAAAAAGACGCTCGAGATGTACATAAAACCAGTAGCGGACTCACTTGCAAAGATAACCGGAGAGAGCGCCGAAAGGCTTGAATCGCAACTGCGACAGATAATTGAGGCCAAGTACAGTGCAGAACTTGAAGAGGCCCCTGAACCAGAGGTTGAGGAAGAAGCAGACGAAATACCCGATGAGGTGGCGCACGAACTAGAATAAGCAGTAGTAGTAAAATAACGATCAGTGATGAACATGGCAAAAAAGCAAACAAGTAGGGAAAAATTCAGAATACCAGAGACTGAAGCGCAGCGGAAAAAGAGGCTCGAGACAATCGATAAGATAGAACAGCTGGCAAAGGAAGTTGTCGAAGACATAAAGAAAGACCAGGCCCCGTACCTCACCGTTCCACTAAGGGGGAAATCAAACGCTTATCACCATCCTGAAACAAACATCATAATGCCCGGCGATAAGGTTATCAAGAGGCGCTACATGAACGTGTCTCATACCAAAAAGTTTGCGCAAATGCTCGCGGTTGCACAAGCGTGCAAGGATGATTTGCTCAGGGAAAACTTGCATGCCACAATCAGGGACCTGTACTACATGCTCTTGAACATAAAAGTTCCTGGGCAAAAAGAAGCCATAGTTAATGATCAAAAAGAATCAAACGTGATTTCCGAAGATTTAGAGGTAGCCCTTGGCGTACTGCGGGAAGACCTGAACTTGCAGGCAGACAAAAAGGGTTCTGTCGTTGGCAATGTAGTAATCGAGAGCCAGGGAGATGAGATCAACTGGAGCAAACTCGGCAGCGGAGGATGGGCCATACCCTCAATAACAGATGACGTGCATTTCAAAAGCATTGACGCAGACTTCGTTCTATATGTAGAGAAAAACGCCGTCTGGGAGCGCCTACACGAAGACAGGATATGGAAAGACATGAACTGCATTCTCATAGCAACCCAAGGACAAAGCACAAGAGGCGCAAGAAGGCTCCTGCACAGATTCAGCAACGAATTCAAGTTACCGATTTATGTTTTCACTGATGCAGACCCCTGGGGATGGTACATCTACTCTGTACTGAAATACGGCTCGTACGCCTTGCCCCATACTAGCGAACAGCTAGCGACCCCAACTGCGAATTTCGTTGGCCTCACATTGACTGACGTTGTGAACTATGGCCTTGAAGACATTGCGCTTAAGCAAAAACCAGTAGACATCGCCCGCGCAAAGGAAATGCTCAGCTATCCAGTGTTCCAAAGCCCGCGATGGCAAACTGAGCTCAAGATGAGCATTAACAAGGGCATAAAGGCCGAGTTGCAGAGCCTTGCCAAAAAACGCCTGACGTTCATAAGTGAGGAGTACATCCCTGAAAAGCTCGAAAAGCGCGACTTCCTCGATTAGGGCACGCGTTTGCAATAATTTATTAGAAAATAACCACTACCCAATTGTAACAAAACCTTTATATACACAATATTGCACAAACATTACGCAATATTTTTGATTGCCCCATACCAACTAAAGCGAAGGTGAAATGAAATGCACGTTATCAGAGGAAAAGACAAAAAAACTTTGATTAAAAACATAAAGAAAATAAAGGGAGACCACAAGCACGTTTACGTTAACCTAAGACCAACACTTGACATTGTACAAGCTACGCTGGCACAATGCCCAACTCTAGAAAACTTGTCATGCCCCCCAAGCCTATATGCACAGACGAGCAAAAAGGTGTTCCAGCAACTGCAGGAAAAGAGCATAAAGTTCACATCCGGCGACTTCAAGGTCGGCAGGCCAGTGAAATACGAAGACGCGACAGTGAAAGCTATTTTTGACCAGCGCAAAACAGGCGTTCCAGTAAAACAAATCTCAGAAAACGTGAACATGCCACTGCGAACTGTGTACTTCTATTTGAAGAACAACTCGCCAAATTAATTAACCAACTTTAATGGGCCCAGAACTCGTTGGACCCATATAAACCTTTTTTATATAACCTATTCTACAATCTAAATCCAATGCCCGAGTAGCTTAGTTCGGCGGAGCGGTCGGCTGTTAACCGACAGGTCACAGGTTCAAATCCCGTCTCGGGCGCTCACAATTACCTAAAGCCAATTAAATTATTCTCTTGCAAATTGCTTTTCCAAACCTGGTCTGCCACAGAACAGAAAAACTTAAATACGGTTCTGTACTGACATACCCCTACCAATGAATTGAAGGGCGGTTATTGGTTAGTTTGTAACCCAACTGGTTTAAACTAGTTAAAACCAGACCCGTGCACATTAATTTTATAAACACGAAACAACAGAAAATCATCTGGATTATCTAACAAAGGCTTATAAAGTCGCTTTATGTTAATTCATACGGGGATAAGCATGGAACTAATAGCTATGAAGGATCTGCCAACAGAATCAAAAACAATGCTTCTAAGAGAACTGGGCTATGATTCAGATGGTAAATTCGTGGTAGACCCTAAAACACGAGAACGGGTAAGGGACAGATACACCAATGATGAGGTCAAACTTTCAAACATGGCTATCTTCCCAGGAAGCACTGTGCTCCTTGATGATAATCCAATAAGTATAGCATCATATTTAGAGGATTATCAAAATGGACCCTGATAAATTTGTTGAAAACGCTTTTAAGGGGATGACCGAGGGAGCCATAACCACATTTAAAAAAGACCTTAAACAATACATCGAAAGATTCAAGTCTGGTGATCTAGCCTTCATCGAGAATACCGAGACAATCAAAGAAATTGAAAACAACAGAAAAAAACCAGAATTGAAATTACTACGTAGATACATCAAAAGCAGGGAATACTTACTACAAATACAAATTGGATACCACCTCAAAGAACTTGAAGAAAACAAAAAGCATAAGGCCCTTAACCAACTTCTAGACAAAGTATATTCCAACTGGGGGGCAAGCGGTAGGCGGATTGCTGAAATAAGCCAAAGAGGGATTCTTAGCAGATACCTTGGCCTCCTTTTACAGGACGCAAATGATGAAAAGAGCCTGGAAGAGCAGATCAACTCATTACTAGACAATCTTGACAAGTATTTTTTATTTATAAAAGCCGAAGACAAACCAAAGGACCTTGAAAGAAAACTTATAAATAAATTAGATGCAAATTCCCCAAACACGATGATTGTTTTCAGCAGGGGCAAAAAACCTGTTAGCATTGCGGAAAAAACAATCGACTCAATAAAAAACAAAGTGCTGGAATATAACTTTGAAATGCAGTTTGAGCCTAACACTTACCAACGATACGATTTCATTATAAAAGCCATCTCTCATTCCCTCTGATGATAACCGATGCATACAAAATAAACAAGCATAACTTAATAACCTAAAACAACATATCCCTAAACAAACACGCAAACTGGATTGATGAAAATGGCATGGGACGAACTCGCAACTGATGAGGTAATTGATAAAACAAAAGCGGCGCTGGAAAGCAACGGCATGCAAGTACTAATTGTAGAAAACGCAGCCGATGCATTGGACAAAACCCTGGAGCTGATACCGCAAGGCGCAGAAGTCAACCTAATGAGCTCCATGACACTAGAAGCGATCGGCATACCAAAAGCGATCAACGAATCCGAAAAGTACGATTCAGTTGCCAACAAAATTCGCGGCATTGACGAAAAGGAACAGCGCGACGCAATGCGCCGTGCCTCAGCGGCTGTCGATTTCGCGATAGGTAGTGTTCATGCAGTGACAGAAGACGGAAAACTAGTTATTGCCTCAAACACCGGCAGTCAATTAGGCACTTACGCTTTCGGCGCAAAAAAGCAAATATTTGTAATCGGCACGCAGAAGATCGTCAAGAACCTCGATGACGGTTTCAAACGAATCGAAGAATACGCATTCCCGCTTGAAGACCAGCGTGCCTTGAAGGCTTACAGCATGCACAGCGGCATAAACAAAGAACTCATTGTTCACAAGGAAGTAATGCCAGGGCGCATCACGATTGTGTTTGTGAAAGAAAAACTCGGCTTCTAAACTGCCCCTAAATCTCCTCGGGGAATACACTTAAATACTCGCTATTGCATTATTAAAAAAGTTCGAATGAACGCAAAAGCCCCTACGAGCCAAAAGACTTTGTTCTGCGGTTTCAAAAAGGCCATACTGGAGGCGATTTGATTCATCCCAAAAACACATACCGAGACATGTACGGCCCGCACCTCATGATTGAAGGGTACGGCTGTAACGAAGAAACCCTGAACAGCATAGATAACGTATACGAACTTCTTGATAACCTGCCCGAGAAAATCAACATGACGAAAATGACGCGGCCATACGTCGTGAGGCAGAGGACCCCCACTGACGTCGGGGTGACTGGTTTTGTAATCATTGCCGAAAGTCATATTGCCATACACACCTTTCCGAAGAACAGGCACTTCACAATGGACATCTACTCCTGCAAGGACTTCGACATCGAAAGCGCTATGAGCCACGTGATTGAAACATTTAAGCCAGCTGAAATCGACAAGCACATCGTCTATCGGGGCAACATAAAAAACAAAGCCGAGCAGGTGAACGCGTACATACTAGAGCGGCTCGCATAACGATTCGTGCAATAGAAAAAATGAGCGTGGTTAAGCTGGCCCCACAATGATCACGCCCCCTTTCTTTTTTTCTTTTTTCTGCAAGAACCTGAAACCTTTATATAACAGCACAGCGTGAGTAATATATGGGCATCCTAGACCGCTTCAGAAGGAAACCAAAAAACGCAGCACGCCCCCCAGTTCCGCCTGTTAGGCAGCCGCCGAAACCGCCAGCGCCGGCAATACCCTATCAGCTAAAAGCGCCAAAAGGGCAGCAGATATCACAAGCCCGGAGGGGCATGGGCATGCGACACGAAGCACCGAAAGCAGCAAGGCCCATAACTAACGTCGGGCCACAACAGGCTCCACTTCCAAGGGCAAAACAGCTATACGCAAGCCCCGGGATTCAGGCACGGAAACCAACTTTACCCCCCGTTGCCAGGCCCGTAACTCCATTAGACAGGGTTGCCCAAATGAGGCGGGGCTTTGAAGGCATGGCTGGCCAACGGAAAGTGGAACTGGCTAGGGAAGCAAGCGACGTTAGACGTGCACAGCAACTAGCAGCAAAGAAAGAGCGCGAGCGCGCGGCAGTAAGAACCGCGCTGCAAAGAGAGCAGGCAGAAATTCGCCACGCAAAGGCTGCGAAACCAAAGGCAGCAGCAAAAGCCATTCACGCGCGCACAAGGTCGCACCAGTGAAACTCAATAAAGCGGCCCATCATTCTGCAGGCCAAAGTGCGACAATGAATTCCACAACTTAATTCTCCAGATGCCCTCTTCAAAATTCAGAATGCACAGGCCCGCATTTCCGATCTGCAAGTGCCTCCAGTTTTTCAAATCAAGACCAATAACGTGGCACGCCAATGCAACGAGGGGGTTGTGATGAGACACCACAATCACTTTTTCCTCTGACGATTTTAAAACTTTGCTATTGAAGAAGTCCACAACGCGTTTCTGAACTTCAACTACCGATTCGCCTTTTTCGAACTTGTGCTCTTGATTAAAGTGCGCCTGCCGATGTTCCTCTGCGTCAGTCCAGGGTTTGCCTTCCATGATGCCGTAGTTCTTTTCACGTAGCGCCTCTGCATATTCAATTGGACACTGCAAGCCAATCGCCTGAAACGTCTGCCTTGCCCTTGCAAGATCAGAACAGTACGCCTTGCCGATGTTTTCACGCAACAGCCTCCTGCCGAGGATGCCTGCCTGCTTTCGCCCAAGATCAGTTAGCGGCGAATCCGTCCAGCCGCCATAGTACTTCTGCACGTTAGACTCTGACTCAGCATGACGTAGCAGGAAAATTGTTTGTACCATAAAACCAGTATCCAATAACTCATTCTGTTGGCTGCGCCCGGAAGCCTTCCAGCCCAACGTAGCACTCCACTTTATCAAGGCCTGGCATCTTGTCGCATATCGCCAGTGAGGCCTGGCAAGCGAGCTTCGGGTCAATGCCGCCAATCTGGTACTTTATCGGAGTTTCGCATGCATCAACTGCTTTTGCGCGCGCGGCCCTCAGTTTGGGGTCATCATATTCAGTAGGCGCAGTGAGATAAACAAAGAGGACCACAAGTATAATGAGCACAAGCACTAAGATGATTGCCGTTGCCGCAGATGATCCGCGTGAGCCGTTCATAAAGTTAAAATACATCGTAGCTATATAAACATTTCACAGCAGCGCACCTATAGTCTAGGGGCATGACTCAAGCTTCCCAACGAAGGGTTTCCCCCTCTCGACACCCGAAACACAACTCTCGCCTCCGGCGAGGTTGAGTGGTTAATGAGACCCGCGGGAAACAGCTTGTGGCGCGGGTTCAAATCCCGCTAGGTGCACTCATTTTTTCTTCACTTTCTCAGAGCAATGCGCAGCGAGTTCTAGGATATTTCTGTACGTCTTTTTCTCGAGGTATTTTTTCCAATGGGGGTAACACTTTTCCCTCAGCACCTTCAATTCAACATGCCCCTCAAGAGTATATTTCCTCGGGGCTTTGTTCAGCCTTATGCGAATTTCATTGTCAGTTGCCAACTCGATGATTGCGTGCAGGACAGCGTGTCTTACGTTATGGCCTGGTTTTTCCGTAAGAAAATGCATGATCTCGTGGCACATGTAAACACTTGAGTAATTTTTCCATTTGTCGCCTGTAGCCCAATATATGCGCGGTGGGTTTGCAATATAATGCCCAGCACGTTGCTTTGGGTGAAGCACATAAACCGGCAGTGAGAAATCAGGTAATTGAAAACCAGACAGCTCCTCAATCCATGGCAACAACTTTTCCTTGAGGCCATTCCATTGCTTCTCAACCCCTTTCTTGTGCAGTTCTGCCTCGCGAATCATCTGCTTGGCTTCCTTTTGTTTTTTTACCCATTCTAATAAATCATTGGCTCTAGAGCCGATAGCCTTGTTGAAACTTCCATTCTCGAGAGAACTTATATACCCTTCATGCAAAAACCGGAATGCTTCGGGGTCTTTTTTTCGCGCTTTATCCAAAAATGTTTTTGGCAATGGGCGCTCTTGGTAAAAGGCTTGAGAAATAACCTGCCCTGGCACCATCTTAAACTGCAATCCAAAACTCACACTTTCGCCCCCCTAAAATTTCTTCGCACGTTGGCGTGCGCACCCGTGTCCCTTAAGCTGACGAAAACACCGGCTGTTGTGAAGACTATCGAAAACAATATTATCGAAAACACTATCTGGACAACCTCGCCAGCAAACGGGAGATTGAATGAATAAGCAAAGGTTGACAAAACCGCAGCTGACAGGCCCCTTGGAATAATGATAGAGGCCAAGCGTTTTTCCATTAAAGAAAACTCTACCATCCCTGCTTTTGATAAGAAATGGATATATGCTATCCTAACTAAAAGCACAACCGTGACAACAATAAACCCTATTAATAAAAATCGCGTGTCGGGTAGCCCAACCAACATTCCAAGGAACACGAAGAAGAACACACGAATTAGGAAAGCGATTAATGAATGGGTCCTGCCAACATCGCGGTCCATTTTTTCAAAATGCCCCCTTGGAAAGATTGCCTTTTGAATGACGTGCGCATTGCCAATTATCAATCCCGCCGAAAATATTGCCAGTGCCCCGTTGGCACCAAACGTCTCTGCAAACACGTACAACAAAAGCAGGGCCCCTAACAAAGCGGAATAAAAAAACTCATGCTTCCTAAGCCTTACGATAAGCGAAGCCAATGCAAAACCAAGCAAGCCACCAATGAAGATTGCTGAAATTAGCTCTGAAGAAATCGCTTGAAGAAGGGTACCTGGCAACAACTCCATCTCACCTGACAGAAATTCCATTAGCAGCAAAGCAAACAATATCGAGAATGTATCCGCAATAGATTCAATAGAGAGGATTGACTTGATCCTGTCCGAGACCCTCAAGGAAACCATTATTGGAATTACCACAGATGAACTTGTACCCGCTATTATCAGGCCGACCAGCAGCCCGATTTCCAGGGGAAAACCAAAAAGGCCCAGAACAACAATGCTTGAGAACATTGAGGAAACCAGCCCCATCATAAGCAAAAGCCAGCCAAGGTGCCCGTGAGCAAGGACTTCCTTCAGATTTAGGCTCATGCCGCCGTCAGAGAGGATTGCGATAATTGCAATTGCCCCGACAAGGCCCGCAAAATCAATAGCCTCAGCCGTGCCCGCAAGGCCCAAAAAACTCAAGACCATACCAAAAATAATAAGCCATAGCGTGCTTGGGACACTTGTTTTCTTAAAAAGCACGTTCCCAAGAAAGCCCACCAAGATGATAGCGCCGATTATAGAAATTGAAAATAACACATCTGCCATGCATTCCAATGATGCAAGCAACCTTTAAATAGATTGGGCAATGAAGGGCTCAATGTTGCTGTTAGGGGGCTCAGCAGGTGACGCCTGCTAGGTTTCTTCGCAAATTCGCAAGCGCCTCTGGGCGCGCTACTGGATTCTTCAAGTCGCTCACCAAATCGAAGACCTCGTCTGAAAGCAGGTTCGTGAACTTCAAGCCCAGGTCTTGGCACGCTCGTTCCAGGGCCTTATACGTGTCCGAAGTTGGCTTGAGATAGCAAACAATCATTTTGTATTCGTGGTTTTCAAGGTATTTCCTGATGCGCTCCGCGTTTACATTTACATATTCTTGCCTGACGTCTGACGTTTCTTCCCACTCCGGCCAGTCGTAGCTGTTGAACGGGTACTTGCTGTTGAACTCAAAAGGTACGACTCCCGGTGTTGAGATAACGAGCTTGTGAATCCTGGGAAACAGGTCCGATGACTGTAGGACCTTGTCAATTGCTGTGTGCGTCTGTGACCGCTCGTACGGCTTTTGGAAACTACACGGCAAGAACAACGCGATGTCCTTGCGCTCTGGCCTTTCATAAATCCTCTGTATGAAGTCCTGCCACACCTCGAAATGCTTATGCTTCAAGTTATCAACCGTGGCCCCCTTAATCATTACGCGTTCCCGCTCAACGAATTTTGGCGCGAATACGAAGTTATCAAAATCAATTTCTGCTTTCGGGTTGTCCTTCCACTTGTCAACCGCGCTGTAGAATTGCTTCCTGTCAAACGGTTTCCACAGGCCGTTGACCCATAACGAGAAGAGGCTCGTTGAGGCATGCGGCATCATGTTAATAATGACTAAGGAGTCAGTCAATGGCAGGGTCTCTTCTATCGATTTTTCCAAATCCAGTTGCTGGCTGTGATACATGTTGACGAGTATAAACGTTCGTACCTTGAAGCCGACTTTTCGGATGACGTCTACCGATGCTTTGTAGTCCTCGAACGTGAAGCCCTTATTGTATTTCTTGAGGATCGCGTTGTCAGTGCTCTCGAGGCCGATGGCGATATGCATGTCGATTCCTACGCCTCTGAAGTCGTTTAGGTTCTCTTCTGTAATGAATTCCGGGCGGCTTTCCAGAACCAAATGACGGATGCCCTGCTCTTTGCAGTGCTGCGCGAACCATTGCCTGAATTCGCGCGGGATCTGGTCATCGTCAAAGAAACTCCCAGATTCGAAAATCTTTAGTATCTTTTCAGGATCGAGCTTCACGCGCAGAATTTGCTGCTTCAGGTTTTCCACTGACACCGGGAACTTCAGCTTGCCCCAGCCACACCCAACACAATCTTTCCAGTTGCACTGGCCGCTCTGTACGTTGATGATCTGGTCCTGCTTTTCATGAAATATGGTCATAGGATATTCTTGCGCGTTAAGGTTTAAATACTTAATAGTAAGAATATTACGTGGGGGAGCTTATGTGGAACGCAAATGATGCACTAGCACAAACCACGACGCTGATTGACGCAGGCTACGGAAAAAACACCTCTGTGCGGGGACCAGAAGACAGGGAAGCGCTGACAACCGCTCATCAGAGCCTGCAACAGGCAGTCGCGCTTTCTGGCAAGAAACGCTGGCAGCTGCTTGTGCAAGCCGAAAAAGGCCTGGCAATATTCAGGAGGCACTGCGACAATGAACACGCGGCGAGGATAGCATTTGACGCAATGAGGTACATCGACACAGAACCTGGATTCTCGACATTCGACAGGTCATCACTTGGAGACTAGATTTATGTGGAACGCATTAGATGCAGTAGAGATTATTGAACAGCTGCCAACGTGCCCAGAAAAAAGGACAGCCATTAAACACCTACGGAACTTTGAAGGGGGCATCGGCATGCCAAAAGGCCAGTTGAGAGACGCGTTTTGCCAACTGGAAAGGCTGAAATCAAGATGCCCTGAACTGACCGAATCTGCTGACGCCGCGATAACCCAAATTCAACAGGACCAGGTGTGGCTGTCATGAGGAGCTATTAGAGGATTGAAGTGGAGACTGATGTGCATGTGGGCAGCAAAAGACGCAATACCAAAGGTTAATGAGTTAATTGCGGACCAACAAAAACCAGAGAAAAGATATGATACTTATGCGTCTACACGAGTTATGCACCTGCAAAATGCGCTATCGATTCTGAAAAACACAAGCGATCTAGAAGAGGGTGCAAAACAGCGCGCCCTGCAGAATGCCGTGAACCACATACAACGCTTTCAGGAAATTGGCAGAAAACCAGCTGCTGTCAGGAAACTTGCAAACGCGGCCATAAACGACATACTAACCGATGAAACCATGGCCCCTGTTGCCGTCACGCCAGACGGGCAAACCAAAATCGAGAGATATGATAATCCACCGCAGAGAGATCTCGCGGACTGGGGGCTTTAACATGTGGCAAGACTCATTCGAGACGATTAAGGTTGAAGAAATAACGCACGACCTGCTGACGAAACTTCAATCACGCAGGAGAAGAGGGCTTTCGCTTGACGATTTTTCAAATCTTAAACCGCTTATTGAGGGGCACAGGCTGCTGAAAATTGCCGACGATGAACTGCCCGTATCGCGGGCACTTATCAGGAACAGGGCACGGAGCATGCTCAACAGCTTCCTCAGTACGTGCCCTGATAAGGACACTAAAGATGCCCTTGGCGTGGTCTTGCGGGACTTGAACAACGATATGTAAGCTGCTAGAAAACCCGGTTATAGAGGCCTTTTAGTGAAATCAAATCGAGCGTGAAGACCTTCCTATTGTCTTCAATGTCCTTGCCAAACGCGGTTTTGACCGCGTTCTTGACGTCCTTGTTCTTGTACCTGAAGATCTCGCGGATGAATTCGTCGAACTGCTGGTCGCGCTTCACGTCCTTTTTTCGCAGCACCACAACCCCTGAATCAACCTTGGGCTGTGGAAAAAAAAGCATTCTCGACAGGGCTTCCTTGAACTCGATTTCGAAGTACTTCTGGCACATCACGCTGAGGCGACCATAGTCCGAAGAACCTGGCTGTTCCACCATTTTTTCCGCGAACTCGCGCTGCAGGATCATAACGCCGAGGTCGAAATCGTAATCCAGCAGCTTGAAAATTAATGGGCTTGAAATCGAGTACGGGGTTGCTGAAAAAAACTTGTTGAACTCCGGGAACTTGGCCTCGAGGGCATCCCCGTATATTATTTCAATGTTCTCATATTGGGACAATTCATCTGAAAGAATCGGTTTGAGCTTGGTGTCTTTTTCGATTGCTATGACCTTCTTCGCGTTCCTCGCCAATTCCGCTGTAATGAAGCCCAGGCCAGGGCCTACTTCTAGAACTGTGTCCTTGCCCTTGTCGAGCTCCAGATAGCGCACAATGCGGGAAATCCCTGCCTGGTCTGTTAGGAAGTTTTGGTCTTTGGCCGGAAGCCATATGTTGCCTGTATCCTCATCACGTTTGGCTTCAGTGTCATTTAGCGTCGCCTGAAACCCCTGTCCCGGTTTTGAAAAGGCCGGCTGCCCCCAAATCTGCCTTCATGCTGCTCGGTTTTTGGCGCCGGCGGCCTGATGAACAAGTAGTACTTTTCCCCGCCCTTGAATTCATCCATCATCCTTTCGATAACGACCTTTCTCGGGTCCGGCATTAACGCAACGCGCTGCTCTATGTCCTTGAATGACTCAAAGGGCTTCTTGTCGCGAGCGTTGATGATGTCCCACATGTGCTTTTTTCCAATGTTGGGCAACAACTCCAGCGAGTGCTGCCTCACCGTAATTGGTCCAGCCTTGTTGAAGAATTCCACGTATTTTGCTTCCTGTTCTTGGACGCGGTCCTTGACGTAAGCCTCTAATTCGTTGCGCGCAGTCGCTGTGAGCTTATCAAAGGTTATGCGACCCTTGATGAACTGCACCTTGTCGCGCTCGTCCTTGCCAATGTAAACCTTTTCCCTTAGCGAAAACGAAACATTGGGTTTCGGCGTCAATTCAAGCAACGTCAGGAAGTCCTCGCCTATTGCCTGGGCTACTGGTTCCTTTTTAAAGCCCGAGGCGTATCCTGTAGGCAGGAAATCTAGTATTATCGCAGAATTCTCCTTGAACAAGCCATTCACCCCAGTTAAAGCGCCACACAGAGGTCCAGCACTTCTTTTACCTGAGCATCCTTCAGCTTTGCCCTTGAATGCTCTATGATAAGATTGACTTGCTCTTTCGAGGCGGGTTTTACGTTCACTATGGATGTCGCGGTGTCCTCGTCCAAGCCCATTTCGGTTATCTTGGCGATTGCCTCCTGCGCTTTCTTTACAGGGGTTTTTCCAAACTCCTTCGCGTACTCCAGCGCCGTCTTTTGCTCAAATGAAAGTTCGCCTTCCTTTTCGCGCTTTTGAAGTATGTTCTTAAGCTCCGCCAATGTCAGCGCCTTTTGTGAAATTATTTCCTTTCCAATCATGGTTTACACCTGCCGTTTAAGATGTGGTGCAGAAACTATTACTTGCTTTGTTGCGTTTTGATCCTTAATCTGCACAAGGTATGCCCTGCCCTGCTTTGCGACAATCACGCCTGTTTTTCCGTGGAATCTCCTGTAGGGTTGGCCCTTGTGCTGCGATGGGTTTACAGAGATGTGTACGCTCTCCCCCTCATTAAATTTGCGCAGCAACGTGGTTATTGGCGTCATGCCCTTTTCCCGAATCCCCTTTTTTCTGGCATGCCGTGTCTTAGAGTGCAGACCATGATGCTTGTGTCCTACCATTGCAAATCCCCCATAAATAGCACTGCAGCTATGTAACTCTTAATACGGTAGTATTTGTACCTAACTTTATTTATAAACCCTCCCCCGATTCTCAGGTGGCTGTGCTGGGACGAAAGCTTTATAAATATGTAACTACCAAAAGGTAGTAAGAATATTAATGGGATTAACATGGGAGAACCGACACCATACCACATGAAACGTGACCGCACCAGGATCGGCGGGGAAAACGTCCCTCTATTGGTAATGATAGCCTTTGGGGCCTCGGTAATTCTCCCACAATCCATAACAGCCGGCATCTACTACATACTGGCCCTGTTCGGCGTGGCATGGCTGGTAATTGGGGCCTACGACTATTTTAAACACGGCCACATGGAGGGCATTGTTGCCGGAGCCCTGACCCTATTTGCACTAATAACCCTGACTGGCACAGAGATCACTTACAAGGCCGCAAACTTAATCTTCGGCCTGATCTTCGGCATCCTGAACGTTCTATTTATATACCTATAATAGCTCGATGGTGACAGTGCTTCAGGGATAGAAGGGGTCTGCACGGAATTGAGTTCCTTGAGACTTGACAGAACGCTACGCGTTTGTCAAATTTGAAAAACCCTGTTTTTCAAATCTTCAACGAAACTTCGTTTCCTTGCAAGCGAAGCCCCCCTAAGCCTCAGGTGGGAGTTGAACCCACGACCTCCTGTTTACGAGACAGGCGCTATACCACTTCTCCCGCCAGGATGACAAGCAAAGAGCTTGCCCCTATGCAGTCTAAGCCACTGAGGCGATTCACGCTGTTTAGGTTATTGTTCTTTTTTGATATTAAAACCCTTTTCATTGCAGGGATTGGATTTATAAGTCAATAGCCCCTATAAATGCGCATGGTGTTCATAGAAACCGCGTTGCTGGTCATCGGCCTTGCCCTCTTGGTCAAGGGCGCAGACGCCCTCATAGACGCCTCATCAAAAATCGCCAGGTCATTCGGGATTTCAGAACTCATCATTGGCCTCACCATTGTCGCTTTTGGCACCAGCTTCCCTGAATTGACCGTCAGCAGCCTTGCAGTAGCCGAGGGGCATGCTGGAATTTCCATCGGCACCATCCTCGGGAGCAACATATTAAACATTTGCTTCATCATAGCCATCATAGGGTTCCACACACGATACACGTTCAATGACAAGAAGCTCCTAGAGCGGGACGTGGTGTGGCTGCTGGTTTCCGCGATCCTGTTCGCAGCAACAACCCTCATCGGTAGCGTCACGCGGCTCCTAGGCCTCGCGTTTATCGCTTTGTACGCTTACTACTCATTCAGCATATACCGAGACTTCAAAAAAGAAGAAAAAACCGTGTCTGTTAAATACCTCGGAACAACGTGGCACGACTATGCCAAACTTGCTATCAGCATCACGGTTTTGTACTTCGGCGCAAAAATCACCGTTGACAATGCAATACTCCTCTCGATAATGGCAGGCATTCCAGACTGGGCCATCGCCGCAACTGTTATCGCAATAGGAACCGGCCTGCCAGAGATCGTCGTGTCCCTCGTTGCAATCAGGCGAAAACAATTTTCGCTAAGCATAGGCAACATCATCGGCTCAAACATATTCAACATTCTTGTCGTCATCGGGTCTGTCGCCCTAATTCAACCAATACCAATAGCCCTAGGCACGTTCGCTTATGACTTCCTATTCCTGCTAATCACAACGGTGTTCGTGACTGTCATCGTCATGCGCACGTGGTTCCATAAAACAGAAGCCCTTGTGGCCGCAGTGATCTACTCATTGTACATCCTAACCCTGATAGCGAGATCGCTAGCAGTTTAACCTACCTGTTTTTGAATTGTGGCAATTTCAACATCGTCCCCAATGGCAATACCTCTGCGCGCAGCGAAACCTGCCGGCACCTCAAGCACATAACGAACATTTGATGCCTTAGAATAATACGCGGGGCAAACATTCCCTGGATTGCTGCTGCACGGCTGCAGATTTTCCTCAACGTGCACCACGATTCCTACAGTGTTAACCCATATAGCGTCAATGGAGAACTTCATGTTCATCATCCAAATTCCGTGGCTTCCAATAGACATGAAATCGAGCAGCATCCCTTCCTTTTCTCCCAAGCCCTGGTGGTTCATCAAACCAACTTGCCGGGCCCCCGTAGTGTTCGCGATCTCGACATGCACCACAGCACCATTAGAAAACGAAACAATTGCATCAAAACCTCCGCCCTGTGGGCTGCTTCCACTGCCTGATTGCGGCGCAGCAGTTTCTTGAATCGGGATAATCAAAGCTAGAAATATTAGTACGGACCCCATGATGACCAGAACAATAAGTTGGCGCATGGGCTACAAACGCACACACCATATATATGGATTGTTGCTTCCACTGACAAAGGAATAAATACCCTGCGCGGTTGATGTACACATGGCCCAGAGAAAAACAAAAACTGCAAAACACAAGACCGATGAGGATTACAAGTTGCTGGACCTTGTGTTCGCCCCATCGCGTTTTTTCGACCGCGCGGCAAAGAACACTGATAGATACCTGCCAGTAAGCATCGCAATTCTCGGAATTTCTTTTATTGCATCGGTTGTAAATCCACTTGCTGCGGCCCCAGGAATCCCATGGGGCACCCTCGCCGTGTTCGGGCTGTCCATGCTCATACTGACAATCCTGGTCATGCACTACATGGCGGTTGCCCTAAAAGGCACGGCGACACTAAAGCAATTCGTTACCATGGCCGGGTTTGCAATTGTCCCGGACACCATCAGCACAGCGCTTTCGCACATCGGTTTCTACACAACACCTGAACCCATACAAGTATTCATAAGCCAGGGCCTTGGGGATATGACGAGTGAGCAACTGATAACGGGAGTTCTCGCAAATCCAGTAACAGCCCCAATACTGCTGCTCGTGCTGCTGGCTGAGGTTTGGGGCATTGCATTGTTCATCATCGGCTTACGCCAGGCCCACAAAATCACAACACTGCGATCAATCGCTGCATACCTGCTCGGCATTGTTCTGGTTTCAATAATAAGTTCAATAGCCTTCGCGCAATACATCTAACAAACGCGTTGTTGAAAAGAAAACCATGGCGCCAAGCCTTACTGTGGCACCTCGACGCACCAAAAACAGGTGCATCAAGCTATGCTTGATGCGCCGCAGGTGTCAAGAGGGTCTGCAAAGAACGTAGTTCTTTGAGGCCTCAACAAAATCATGTTTTGTTGTAGGCGAAGCCCTTTGACGCTGAGGGTGGTGCTTGCACCTTTCTTAAAAAGAAAGCTGCATTTGACAGAACGCTACGCGTTTATCAAATTTGAAAACCCCTGTTTTTCAAAACCAAAGAACCGCTCTGCTTCGGCGAAGCCGAATGCAGTGCTTCAGGGATAGAAGGGGCGAAGCCCCTCTTACGCTGGCGGCAGGATTTGAACCTGCGATTCCTTTCGGAACTGGTTTTCGAGACCAGCGCATTAACCGCTCTGCCACACCAGCATGTGGTTTTAATATTAACGCAAGGGCTTAAAAAACCTACCCGCCTGCAAAACAAATCCTTATATACTAATTAGTACAGAACTACTATCAGTCTTTCTGTTCATGACTACAATGACTAAAACTAAAAACGATATGGGGGCTTCTACTTGAAATCGATAATAAAACGAGCAGCGGGCCGAAAAGGCAAAATGAAAAAAACCACTTCAACGAAGATCACAGGAAAAACGTCAAGCATCATTGATGCTGAAGAAATGGAACTGAAAAAGTTCGCGCGGCAGGCGGCGGACGAACAGAAAAAAGCGCCAGCAGCTGCAGCAAAGGCCAAGAAAGGCGCCATGACAGACAAAGAATTGCAAGACACGCTTGACAAAAGCTCTGCCCGCATAAAAGTCATTGGAGCAGGGGGCTCCGGAAACAACACCATGCTCAGGATGAGCGAAATCGGCATTCACGGCGCTGAGTTCATTGCCGTAAACACCGATGCTCAACACCTTCTCATGATTCCAGCAGACAAGAAAGTCCTTATTGGAAAAAAGCTCACGCGCGGACTAGGCGCAGGATCAAACCCGCAAGTTGGAGAGGAAGCTGCAAAGGAAAACCAGGACGACATCCGTGAGGTTCTGGACGACGCAAACCTTGTATTCATAACATGTGGCCTTGGCGGCGGCACGGGAACAGGCTGTGCCCCAGTTATTGGAAACGTGGCAAAGGACATGGGAGCCCTGACAGTGGCCATCGTCACATTGCCATTTTCTGTTGAAGGCAAAAAGAGGATGCAGAACGCCCTCAGCGGCCTGCAGAAACTGAGGAAACACACGGACACAACAATCGTCATCCCAAATGATAAGCTACTCGAAATCGTACCTGAATTGCCGTTAAATGCGGCCTTCAAGGTAGCCGACGAGGTGCTGACGAATGCGGTAAAAGGCATCACAGAAATGATCACACGCCCAGGCTTAGTCAACCTTGACTTCGCAGACGTCAGGACAATCCTTACCGACGGCGGCTCTGCCATGATCGGCCTCGGCGAAAGTTCAGGCGACACGACCTCAAGCGAGGCCCGGGCATTGGAGGCTGTCGAAGAGGCACTCAACTCGCCGCTGCTTGATGTTGACGTGTCAGATTCAAACAGGGCCCTGATAAACGTCATCGGCGGGGGCGACATGAGCCTCAGGGAAGCAGAAATCATCTGCGAGGCCGTGGCGTCAAAGATACACCATGAATCGCACATCATATGGGGCGCCATGGTCAACGAAGACTTACCTAGGAATACGATACAAGCAATGGTGCTGATATCTGGGGGCCGGATACCCTACCTCGAAGAAGGCAGCTCTCGCGGCACAGACGCAGACCTAGACCTCGATTATGTGTAGCCCAGCAACGAAACAGCAAAAGAGATGACTAAAAAATGGACCTGAAAAACCTGCAAGAGCGAACAGGCAGCTTTGTAACGAGGGCCATACGCGTCATGCGGCTGACTAAAAAACCAAAAAAACAGGAATTCGCCGCCGTGGCCAAGGTAACAGGCCTCGGAATGGTGGTCCTTGGAGCAATCGGCTATATAATCATGAGCCTCGGCTACGTGTTTGGGTTCGTGTAAAACAACAGAAAGAGAAAGCTTTTAAACCAAATACCCCAAAAAATAGGCAAGGCTAGTTTTAAGCACTTAAAAAACACCGTGAGAAAATGATTTTTGGCGTAAGAACAGTAATCGGCCAAGAGAAAGTCGTAGCAGAGATACTCGAAAACAAGACAAAATTAGAAGGGCTCGCGATACCCTCGATTGCGCTAATCGATGGGCTCAAAGGCTATCTGGTAATAGAAGCCGAGAACGAGGGCGAGATCAAGAAGCTTACTTACAAAGCCCCAAACATACGCGGCTTGGTGAAAGGGCAGTTACAAATCCAAGAACTTGACCACTTCTTCGAAGTCAAGGCAATGACCAGCGGCTTCGCCCGCGGGGACACCGTGGAATTAACAAGCGGGGCCTTCAAGGGAGAAAAAGCGCGCATCATCCGCGTAGATGAAGGCAAGGAAAAAATCACCGTGGAGATTATAGAATCAGCAGTACCGATTCCGATTACAGTAGACGCATCGCAAGTGCGCCTGATCGAAAAGCAGGACAAGGAAGAAGCAAAAGAAACAACAGGGGCGAAAGTGTAACATGGCGGAAAAAATCGTAAACGCGCTAATCGAAGGCGGCAAGGCCACAGCGGGCCCACCTCTAGGGCCGACACTGGCGCCAATGGGCCTGAACATCGGCAAGGTAGTCGGAGACATCAACGCCGCAACAAAAGAGTTCGCCGGAACCAGGGTGCCGGTAAAGGTCATCGTTGATACTGCCGCAAAGAGTTACACAATCGAAGTTGGTACACCGCCGACAAGTGCCCTGATCAAGAACGCAATCTTTATCCAAAAAGGATCTGGAAAAGCAGCATTAGTAAAGGCTGGCGACATCGCAGTTGATCAATTAATCAAGATCCTCAAAACCAAAAGAAACGTTATCCATGGACGGTCCGACAGGGCAGCCCTAAAGGAAGTCATCGGCTCGTGCATACCAATGGGCATCCTCGTAGACGGAAAAGACCCACGGGAAATGCAGAAAGAGGTTGACACAGGCAAGTTTGATGACAAGCTTTCAGGCAAAATTGAACTTGAAATTCCCAGCAAGGAGGATGTCATGAAAAAGAACAAGCAGCACATCGATGCCATTACTCAATTAGGCGCAGCCACAAAGGAAGGCGAAGAAGCAGGCAAGAAAAAGAAGGTCAAGGGCACTACCGAGATCCAAGAAGCCGCAGCAGCACCCGCAACGGCAACCAACGCCAAGGGTGGCAAAGGCGGAAAGGGCGCCAAGAAGAAGTAACCAAGAACCGCTTGATCCAAAAATCAAAACGCGCAAAGGACGTGAAGCAGATGTGGATGAACCAAGATCAATTTGATCAAAGATTTTATAGCGCCGTGGACCATCAAAACCAAGCAGCACTGCAGGCATTGCAGAAAGAGCTTGACACAGAAGGCACTAACTTAATTAATGAATTCCACGACATAGGCGACACGGGGCCCGTGCCAAAAGATACGAGGGGCAGGATTGAACAAGCCCTGGCGGAAAACAACGAGCAGCTAAGCCTCGTGGCATCAGCACTCGAATTTCAAGACGGCCAAGACTAAAATCGAGGCAACAAAAAGCTTATAAACCAAAAACACAAAAATACTAACGCAACACCACACGATAACAACTGCCCAACACACTACCGCACCTCGCAATGAGGAAGGCGCTAGGAGGGTGTTTTTACATGAAACTCGCACAGGCGATACAAGAAATCAAAGACAAGAGCAAGCAACGCAAATTTAATCAAAGCGTAGACTTAATTATCAATTTTCGCACCGTTGATTTCAACAAGCCGGACAATAGGCTCAAGCTGGAACTAAAGCTGCCCAAAGGCAGGGGCAAGAAAAAACGCGTAGCCGTCATTACAAAGACGATGGTGGACGCTGCAAAAAAAGCAGCAGACGTCGTCATTACAGACGCCGAACTTTCAGACCTTGGGCAAGACAAGAAGAAGGTCAAACAAATCACAAGCAAGATCGACTTCTTCCTCGCAGAAGCTGACCCCGCAATCATGGGCCTCGTAGCCAAGAACCTGGGACAGGTACTCGGACCAAAAGGCAAGATGCCGAAACCCGTGCCACCACGATCGCCGATAGAAAACATCATCAAGGGCTTACAGGAAACCATTACCATAAAAAACAAGGGCAAGTTCCTGCCAACAGTGCACACCCCCGTTGGAACAGAAGACATGCCCAACCAAGACCTGGAAGAGAACATACGCTTCGTGTACAGCAAGGTCATAGCGAGCCTGCCTAACCAAGAAGGCAACATAAAATCAATGTTCATAAAAACAACAATGGGCCCAGTAATAAAGGTGGAGATGAAATGACAGACGCAGTCGCAGCAGCACCAGTTACAACAGTTGGCGCACAGCCGGCAGAAACAGCTGAAACGCGCGTTGCCGAGTGGAAACTGAAACAGGTAGACGAGATCGCAGGCTTTCTGAAGGACCAGCACGTGGTCGGAGTTATCGCAATCGAATCGCTGCCGTCAAGGGAATTTCAGGAACTTCGAAAGAAACTCAGGGGCAGGGCAGACGTCAAGGTCGCGCGATCAGAATTGATCAGGCGAGCCATCTCCAAACTTGTGGACTATGACCTAGCTAAACTAACCGAACACCTCAACGGCCCAGCAGGCCTAATCGTATCAAAAGAAGACCCATTCAAGCTGTTCAATTACCTAAAAAAGAACATGAGCAACGCGTCAGCAAAGCCCGGGCAACTAGCCCTAGGAGACATCATTGTGCCGGCAGCAGAAACCGACATGCCCGCAGGCCCTGCACTAGCAGAGCTAAAGCAAGCGGGCCTCAAGGTAAAGCTGGACAAGGGCAAAATCGTGATCGCTGAAGACTCAATCATCGTAAAGGCGGGTGAGGAAATAACACCCGTGAAGGCCTCTGCGCTCTTGAAACTTGGCATAAAGCCAATGAAGATCGGCCTGCAGATAACTGCGTTATACAAAGACGGCACCATCTACCTGCCGGAAGTGCTAAGCATCGACGAAGAGCAATTCAGGCAAACCCTGAATAACGCAATAGCATACTCGATAAACCTTGCGGTCTTTGCAGGCTACCCGACAAGACAGTCAATCAAAATAATGCTACGCAAGGCAGAAGCCAATTCCTTGGGTTTGGCAAACCACATAGACTACCCGACAAGCAAGACAATCAAGAACATCATCGCCAAGGGCGGACGACGGGGCTCGGCCTTAATGTCGACGCTGGAGGCAAAAGGATATTCACAAACATCACAACCAACAACAGAACAACCCACACAACCAACAACAGAACAACCACAAGAACAACCAACACCAACAGAACCAACAAAACAGGAAGAACAACAACCACCACAGGAATAACGGAGGAGAAAAAAAATGGAATACGTATACGCAGCTCTAATGTTGCACTCCGCAAAAAAAGACGTGACTGAAGACGCAGTGACAAAAGTGCTGAAATCAGCAGGCATCGACGCAGACGCAGGCAAGGTAAAGGCACTCATTGCATCACTTGACGGCGTTGACATAGACGAAGCAATAGCCAGCGCAGCAGTCGCACCAGTCGCAGCAGCAGTCCAGGCAAGCGGAGCAGCAGAACAGCCAAAAGCAGAAAAGAAGGAAGAACCAGCGCCAGCAGACGAAGGCGGCGGACTAGCAGCACTCTTCGGTTAAAAACCCAGAAACCCTTTATTCAACAACATAATCGAAAGAGTGCCTGCCCACACCAAAGCGCACGCCAAAGACGGCATGGCACTACATATTTATACTAAAACAGCTTAAGTGAAAACATGGCAGCAACGTCCACCATGAAACCAAGCCGCAGCAAAGCAACACCCCACAGCAAAGCAAAACCTTCAGGCACATCCAGAGCCATGGGCACGCAATTCACTTACGACTACCTGCTTGTCGAATATTTAAAGGAAATATCGAACGAGATCACCTACATAAGCCTCATCACGAGCTCGATATTTATCCTTCTCCTACTCGACATTTTCCAACCAGCAGGGATAGAAAGCTTTGACTTAATCAGGCTGATATTCATCGTTTTCATCGTCGGCGGATTCTTCCTCTATGCCTTATCAAGCTGGACAAAAAGACGAATAGAGGCAAGCTTCAGGGCGATTCTCTAAATTTTCGTTTTTTCGGCCTCTAAATTTTCGCTACTCAGCAACTCAATATGACCGTAGTGTAAACGTTGATGTACTCCCCATGATTCCTTCCACCGCCAACGCACGGATAGGTAAACTGATAGAACAACGACGGCGAGTAAAGGTTGCTTGAAAATATGTAGAACTGCGTGAAGCCCTCAGAGTTCGTAAGGTTGCTCACCTCTGTCCGCTTTTCGGGATCCGCGGGCGAATCGTCATACACCAAGGTAATGTTCTGCCCTGTTTGGTTGCCAGATGTCACGAGTTTTACGTTGATGAAAAACTTTTCTGGCGCGGTTGGCACGCTCTGCACTGGTTCCTGCTGTGGCGTTCCGGGTAATGTAGAAGCTGTTTTTCGCGATAAGGCGGTGTAAGTGCTCCCGCTTAATGAATCGCACGTAGCAACATAATCCATGATAGGCTCTGTGAAATTAAACTGATACTTTGACACCACGCGCCTGCCAAGGCTATTGCAGTTTATCTCGATAATAAATGGGTCATCAAGCTCGCTTTTCAAGCCCGCGTCATAAACGTTTCCGATTTTTTCAGGATAGAATATCTGGTTCTCGCCATTGTAAAACGTCAGCACTGCGGCCGCGGCCTTGTCAGTAGGCTCACTCATAGTGACGATTAGCTGCGCAATCCGCTCACCGCCAGGCCCCTGGGCAATGCCGGAAATCCCTCCAGATGGAATTTGAGGAACAAATGTCTCATTAACAACCGGCGCAACCGGCACCAGCGGCGGGAAAACGATTTCTGGAAAACCGTTAATAGGGCCTGTTAAATCGCTGCGCATCAGGGCCGTGCTGAACAAGGCCAGCAGCAACACCACTAAAACAAATGCATTCAGCTTCGCGTGCCTTTGCTTGTGCCACAGAATCACCCGTGGTCGCGCTTTTACCTTCCCTGCCTTCACTACCTTTGTTTTTGCAGGCCGTTCCGCGAGGCGCGGCATCACTGAATAAACCAGTGCAGCTGCCTGCGCAAGCACATCATCGAGATCCTTTATTGTCCTGGTGCCAATGCACGTCAATTTTCCATTTTCGAACAACTCGACTGCAGCATCTGGTTTCTTAAACCTCAGAACGACCGCGGGAAAGGTTGCGGGTTTGTACTCTGCGTTCTTTGCTGCCCTCGCTATCTTCTGCAAATTCAGGGGCTTCTTAAAATCAGCAGTAGCAAGGATGTTCTCAACTTGTATTTTTGAAAGCCGAGGTTCGTCATCAGACAAAGGTGGCTTTATCATGGCGTAAACTTTCCTGAAGCACCCCGAGAGTTCCTTTTGCGACGCGCACCCTGCTGAAGTGATCTTGCCATTAGCAAACATCGCCATTGTAGAATCGGGATCATTTAAATCGATTTGCACTACCCCCATTGGGCCGTGCTTGAACCTTGCTGACTTGATTTTCTCTGTAATGCGGAACAAGTCAAGGTTTGTGTCAAGGTCTGCGGTTGCCAGAACATTCTCAACATTGAAATCCAACGGGCTCTTTCTCCTCTTAGGCATCACAAAGGCTCCCCCAAAATGCAGGGCGGGGTTCTCGACGCGCGCGCGCATCTTCTTTGGCCTTAATGATATTGGTTTTGCAGGTGCAGCCTGCTGGCTTACAATCGACTTCACTTTAGACACGACTTCATTGATGCTCGGCAGGGTTGACAAACCAGTAACAGTCAGCTTGCCACTCGCGAACAGTGTGACGGTGCCATCAGGTTTTTTAAAATGCACAAACGCCGCGGGGAATTTCTTAGGGTCATATTTTATGCCCCTGCTTTTCCTCACGAGCCTCACAAGGTCGATGTGCTGCTTTAGGTCAGCGGTGGCGAGGATGTTCTCGATTTTAACATCTGTAACTATCAATTTACGGTCGCTCAGTGGCGGAACTATTTTTTTCGCGAATAGTCTTACAGCATCATCGAGTTCCGTCTCTGACGTTGCCCCTGTTATCGTAAACTTGCCGTGATCAAACAAGCCAAATGTAGCGCCTGATTCCCTGAACTTAACCTGGCAAGCCCCATACGCCTCTTCATGGTATCGGCTGCTCCAGTACTTCCTTGAAACCTTGTCAACATCAATCTTGCCTTGATACTTTGCCGTGGCTAGGATGTTTTCTACTTTAAAGTCCATACGGCCCGCTGCCATTTTATTTGCTGCACTTACACGGCTCATTGTGCACAAGAAACAGTGGGCATATAAAAATCATTCTGTTATGGCACTGCTGCCCAACGCGCAGACGCCACTGCATTATCAACAAGCGCCGCAACATTGATCTTTTTCTCTTCTTCCATGACATGCTCAAGCCTTGCCTTGGTGGCAGGGTGCTTTGGGCCAAGTATGTCACACATCTCCGGACCTTTCGACAAATCAAATGTCCCGATTTCCTTGGCCAACAAAATGATTTCTTCCTTGTCATATCCAATAAGCGGCCTCAGCACAGGCATTGGTGTGACTGCATCGACAACCTCCAGGTTCTTCATGGTCTGGCTGGACACCTGGGCAAGGCTGTCACCTGTGCAGATGAACGCACATTCATTCAGCAATGCGATTTTCTCGGCAATGCGCAGCATGAACCGCTTCATCAAGACAAAATAATATTTCCTTGAGCACTTTGTGGCGATCTCCTTAAGCAGGTGCGCGATGTCGATAACCATCAACCTGGTTAGGCCAAGCTTTTTCGCTATCAGTATTGACTTGTCTACTGACTCCTTGCCTGCAAATTCCCCATTGGAAAAATGCAGCGCCTCGATGTCGTGCACCTTGCTAATGAGGTGCATGGCAACCGGGGAATCAATGCCTCCTGACAACAACATTACGCCCTTCATTGCCCACTCCCCCGAGTTGAATCTTCTTTGAACCATCCTTCCTTGACGGCAATTTCATAGATAGAATTCACGGCCTGCTCCGCCTTGTCCCTGTCAGTAGTCCTTATCAGGATCTTGCCCCGCGGATAAACCGTTGCCTGAACCCCCTGGATGTTGAGGATCATCATTCCTTCGATGCGTATGACGGTTTCAAAGACCTTGCCAAGGCTATCAAAATCCACTGACATTTGCTTTTGCGGAACAACCTCAAAAGCAGTAGCCTTCTGGCACGGCTTCATCACAAAGAAGTCAGACATACCCTTAAATTGGGCAACTATTACTATTAATAAATGTACCCACAACACCCCCAATTACCGGGGCAGCAACCGCAGGAAAAACACGCCCGCCTGCACACCTTCTGGGGCAAAGGATTCAGCAAGGCCCTCAAATCCAAGGTATGCATCATCGGCTGCGGATCGCTGGGCTCAAGCACTGCCCTGGCGATGGCGAAAATCGGCATACCAAAATTGACGCTCGTAGACCGGGACTTTGTCGAGCCGGAGAACCTGGCAACGCAACAGTACACAGAACCACAAATCGGGCTGCCCAAGGCAATTGCTTTGTCAATCGAAGCTAAAAAAGCCAGCCCATACATCGAAGTTCATGAAATGGTTGAGGACTTTAACACAGAAAACGCAGAGCAGATCATCAGCAGCCATGACCTTGTTATTGACGGGACTGACAATTTCGAAACCAGACTCATTATTAACGAGACGTGTGTAAAGCTCGCGATTCCATACGTCTTTGGCTCGGTTATAAAAAACCAGGGCATGGCAGCGCTGTTTGACGACAAAATCTGCATGCAGTGCGTTTTCAGGAACCCCCCAAGGCGGCCAGAGACATGCGACATTTCCGGTGTTTCCAGTGAAGCCGTGTCAACAGCAGCGTCTTTGCAGGTCTCTGAAGCCATGAAATGCCTGACGGGTGGGAAAAAATCCGGGCAGCTGCTGTCGTTTAACCTGTCAATCAATGACTTTACCGTTTCTAAAATGAAGCAAAACCCGCAATGCCGCGTGTGCAAACAGCGCCAATTTTCCAGGCTTGAAGACAAGCAGAAAAGGGCCACGGTGCTTTGCGGCAGAAACAGCGTCCAGATTTTGCCAGAAAAAGCAGTAGACGTCAAGGCCCTTGAAGAGAAAATCAAAAAAACGGATTCTGGGTCGGGCATTGAACTGTTAAACTCAAACATGTTTCTGCTGCGGTTTAGGAAAAAGCCATACACGTTCAACTTATTCAACAATGGCCGGTGCATCATCCAAGGAACCAATGACGAAAGCAAGGCCAAGAGCCTCTATTCAAGATACATCGGAAACTGAAACTGACTTATGTTTATATACAGAGAGTGTGTAAAATATATATGGACGTAGAAGCAGCACGGCGTTTGAAGGCTATCCGAGAAAAGGCGATGCGCGATACAACAGTACGTGCTGAAAAATCCGAGGGCATGCAGGCACAAGCGGCAGAAGCCCGCGAAAAATTGCTGGCAAACCAGCTCGCTTTGCGTGAATTGAGGGCAACAGCTTCACGTTTTGCTGAAAGATTATCCCAGGGCCAAATTACTGTAGAACAAGCGCAGCGGGAGCTAGCAGAGCTGGCGAAAAAAGGCATTGACGTAAACGCTGTTCAAGCGGAGATTGGCGAATCTGTGTTGCAGACGATCGCAACCCGGGAGGCTGCTGGGAAGGGGTTAACGCCTTACCTCAATGATGCTAGGCGTCGCATCAAAAACGCAGAGGTGCGCATTAACCAGTACGACAAGGCAATACATATCGCAGACAAGATCGCTGAGGCCAACAGACGAATTGCAGAGCTTGAAGCGCGCGGCGGGGTCTCGCAGGAAGCCCGAAACGCTGTGCTTGAAAGCGCCATGTCAAAAGAAGAAATGCTGCTCTACGGAACAATTCTTAAAAGCGAGGCCTTGAAGGCCTTCCTAATAGACCTGGTAGAAGAACGAGAGGAGCGCGAGCAATAAAGCCCCACTGGAAACAAAAAAAAGAAAAAATTGGTGTTTGGAGGTGTAGTATATGAGCAATATACTTATGCACCCCTGTATATAAAGCGCTTTCGCTAATACGCCTCGGGAATTTAAACATCAACTAAACTTACATTAAACAAGCGCGATTGCTCGAGCGCAATTGTTATATACCCCACAGTGTAATACATACCCCTGTTTGGGGGATCACATGCGGCTTTCGAAAAAAAAGGTTGTTGACTTCATAAAAAACGAGCCGCTGGCATCGCTGATCATAGTTTTGACGGCGCTGTCATTCTACTTAACGCCCCTATCATTTTTGTTCGAGCAGGAAACCATCTCCCCATTGTACAACCGGGGCCTGCTTTTGGGCTACAACATTGCCGTCGTAACCGTAGTGCTGTTTGCGGGTTTCTGGTACACCATCTATCCGCGAATCATTGTGCCATTCATCAACAAAGAGACGCTTTCGCAGCTTGATAAGTATTTCGGCAGGGATAAGGCCGTCTTATGGGCGAGGGACAAAAGACGCCACGCTGTCATGGAGACCCTTGTAAAGAACGCAAACGGCCATATCAGTGCAACAGATTTGGAAAAGGCCTCAATGAGGATAGAAAAAATGTCACACGCGCACTTCCACTACTATATTCTTAAAGAGCTCCGCAATTCCGGGTTAATTAAACAAACGAAGGCGCGGGCGCCGTACTACGTTACTGGGGACGTCCAGCAGGTCCACGACATTATAAGCAAAATCAGCGCCCCAAAAGCCTAATAGTACACCTGACAGAGCATTTGGCGTTTTGGGCTTCAGACTGCCGCCGCCTTCTCAACATTCACGACAGCAGCGTTTGCCGCGCCTGCAATGCTCTTCATGTCGATCTCAACAACTGAGGAACCTTCCTTGTTCATGTGTATGCCGATTATTTGATCTGATTCCCTTGTGACTTGCTTATTGTGCGTCACTATTATGAACTGCATTTCGTTTGCGAACTTTTTGAGCATGTTGGCCACACGAATGGAGTTGGCCTGGTCAAGGGCTGCGTCGATCTCGTCAAGAATGTAGAACGGGCTTGGCTTGTACGCCTGTATCGCGAACAGGAACGCGATAGCAGTTATGGTTTTCTCCCCGCCGCTCATTGCGTCTATTGTTCGCAGGTGCTTGTGTGCAGGCTTTGCCTCCAACAATAGGCCGGACTCTAGCGGTTTTTCCTGGCTCTCGAGTTTCAGCATGCCGTAGGAGCCCTGTTCGGGGTAGAACTCCTTGAAGTACTTATCAAAGTTTTCGTTGATGGCGTTAAAGGTTTCGATGAATGCGTGGATCTTCTTGTCCTCGATTTCCATTATCATGTTCATTATGGCGTCTTTCTCCGTCATGAGTTTCTCCCCTTTTGTCTGCATTTCCTTGAGTTCCTTGCTGTACTGATCGTACATCTCTATGGCTTTCAGGTTTACGTTTCCAAAGCCTTCGAGCTTTTGCTCCAGCAGCTGCAAGTCCTCTTTCAGTGCCCTGATGCCCTTGTCGAGCACTTCAACTTCCTTATATCTTTCCCATTCTACCTTCAGGTCAGTGAGCCTTATCTCGATTTTCGCCTTGCTCAGCTCTCGTTCAGACACCTGCTCTTTCAAGCGGTCTTTTTCCCTGTCAAGTTCTCCGGTGTGTTCAATCATTCCCCTGCGCTTGTCCTCAAGCTCTGTTCGGGCCTCGTACAAGTCATTCATTGATGAAGCCAGTTCACGCGCCTTCTCCTCTTTTTCCTTGACAAATCCAATCAGCTTGTTCCTCTCTTGCGTTATTTCTCCTATCTTCTTGTTGATGTCAGTTGACGATTGCTCGATTTCCTTGATCCCCTTTGCCAGGTTTTTTCGATTCACTAAGAGAACGCTCTCGATTTCAGCTTTCAATGTGCTTACCTCTACCCGTGCCTTTGAGTGATTTTCTCGCAGCACCTCGAGTGATCTTTTGAGCTTCTTTATTTCCTCATTGAGCTCAACCGACTGTGGCGAGCTTATTTTTTCCTTTATCTCATGGCGCTTCTGAAGCAGTGCAGATATTTCATTTTCGGCTTCAGTGGCTTCTTGCGTTTTTTGCGCTATCAGTTTTTCAAGGCCCTGCAACTCCTTTTCAACTGAACTGATTTTCTTTCCGTCCTGCTGCGATTCTGATTCATAATCCTTGAGCTTGTTTTGCCATTCCTTAAGCATTATTTGGTGTTCCTTTAATTCGAGCTCGTAGTTAATCTTCTCATCCCGTACGGTATCCATGTCGCTTCTGAGCTTTTCCAATTCTTGGGTTATTGCTTGCTTGTTTTGCTCCAGCTCCTGCGTCGTCTTCTTTATGGAATCAAGGCGCTTTGCATCCGCCAGTGTTGATGTTTTCTTTGCCGAGCCGCCTGTAATTACACCTGACGCTTCTACAAGATCGCCATCAAGCGTGGCCATTCTGGCCTTTCCTATGCCGATGGCCTTAGCGTCATCGATGTTGCTTATCACTAACGTATCAGAGAACACGTACTTCATGGCCTCGCTGATGAGGGGGTTGAAGGTGACCAAGTTGATTGCGTAATCTATAACCCCTTTTGCTGATCGCGCTTCCTTAGCCTCCTTTACGTCGTTAGGGGGCCTGATTTTGTCCAGCGGCAGAAACGTGGCCCTGCCGATTTTTTCCTGCTTCAGGAACTTCACTGCGTTGGTTGCGTCTTGCGCTGTTTCTGTTACTATATAAAACATCCTGTTGCCCGCTGCTGCCTCGATCGCGTGGGCGTACTCATCCTTGTATGAAACAAGGTCAGCGACTGTGCCGAGGATGCCCTTGAGGCTTGCGTTTCCTGTGACTTCTTCTACGGCCCTGCTGAGCCCACTGACAGCCTGCGCGCTGGACACCCTCGTCCTCAACATGGACAGCTCTTCCTTAGCCTTATCGAGCTCCTGCGAATACGTCTTATAAAGCCCCTGCACTTCCTTTTCACGCGCATAGAGTTTTTCAAGCCCACGCTCCTCTGTCTGGAAGTTGCTGTTGAGTTGTTTCACCTGTAACTCAAGTTCATTGATTTTGTTTCTGATTTCGTCTTCCCTTTGCCGTCCTTTTTTCGTGTCGCCCTCATGCTCATCCAGTGAGGCCTGCTTCAGGTTCAACCTTTCGCGCGTTGATTTGATCAGTGCATCGATCTTGTGGAACTTCTCCTTCTTTTCCTCGACCTGTTGATTTATCCTATCGATCTCGCTGTAAATCTTTTCCATTTGTTGATCCAGGTTTCCGGTTTTTTCTTCAAGCTCTTTTATTTTAAGCGCCACTTCCGCTGTCTCCTTTTGCAGGTCCGACTCTTCAAACATTTTCTTCTGGAGAGTGCGCTCCTTTGCATCGATCTCGTTGCCTATCCGTGAGTCCTCGATTTGCAGCTGCGATTTCTTCTCGCGGTTCTTCTCAAGCGATTCCTTGCTCGCCTGCATCTTGTTTTCCAGAATCCCAACCTGGGTATTCAGTGCCTCGATTTCTTTTCTTGCTTCCATCTGCCGCTTGTCAGACTCCTGCATGATCCTCTTGTTGAGTTCATCATATTGCTTTTCCAAACCTGAAATGTCCCCCAATATGTTGTCCTTGTTCCGTATTATCTTCTCTACCTCCAGCCGCAGTTGGGATATCCCCTCAAGTTCCTTGTCGTAGCCTTTTTCAGCAGACTCAAGCTCCTTTTTGATAATCGAGGCTTTGTGCGCCTTAACGTCCTGCTTTACATTTGTGTAATCCTGGGCTTCTTGGCGCTCTTTTTCAAGAACGGCAAGATAGCCTTTGCGCTCGCTCATTATGATGCTAGCCTCGTTTAACTTTGCCTCGACCTTTGACAACTCCCGCAGAGAATCCTGTTTTTTATCCTCGTATTCCGCAATGCCCGAGACTTCATCAATGACACCACGGCGCTGCATCGGCGTCATCTTGATAACGCGGGTTATGTCCCCCTGCATTATGATGTTGTGCCCATCAGCCCGGACATGCAGTTTATTCAGCAGTTCCTCGATGTGGAACTTCGTCGTCCGCTTCTTATTCAGCCGGAAAATTGAGTTGCCGTTCTTGTCTATGGTCCGCGAAATAGCGTGGAGTTCATCGCCGTCCCGCATTTCCAATGACACTTCAGCCGTATCGGAATCTGGGTGAACCAGGTCCATGAGCTTGCTGACGCGCATGTTCTTCATGCTAGAGCTGCCGAGGGCGAAGTAGATCGAGTCGAGAAAATTAGACTTGCCGCTACCGTTGGGCCCAATGACTGTTGTGTAGCCCTCTGATATTGGGATAATGCTGTTCTTGAAGCTCTTGAAATTCTTCAGCTTAAGGCGCTCTAGTCGTACCATGAACCTCGTATAAAATAAGTGGGCGTTACTTTTAAATATGCCCCCAATGACAAGCTTTTTTATACCCAAATACCCTAGTTTAAGCATGAAAAATGTGCTGATTGCCTCGATTGTGATTGTTATTGCAACAACAGCCATCGTGGCCCTTATGCCAAAAACAGCACAAACCCCAGGGAGCGTTTCAACAATTGAGCTCCACGTGAGCTACACATTTGGCGACATCGCAAGCGACTTTACACGCGTCGGGGATTATTTGTGTGAGGACTGCAGTGTGAAAATCAGCAGGGCGGGGGAGACCATTACAGAGCTGCCCGTGACAAACGGAACAGCGTCTACGCAGCTCGAAAATGGGATTTACGAACTTGAAGTAAAATCTGCAAGATCCACCGTGATCGGCACTGAAATACTCATATATAATGTTACAAAAAATGATACAATAAGCGTGACACTGCCATGGATTGGACCCGTATAGCACCGATTATTTTGCTAATCACACTCATTGCGCCAACGGCGAGCGCATCGAAAATCGATAGCCTGGTGCTTGAAAAACTCTCAGAACCATTAGCTTGGCAATACTCACCGCAAAGCCTGACGCAAGTGCCTGTAATTATCGAGTTCCGTGAGGACCTTGGATTCCCAGGCCTGAAAAACTCCATCAATGTACAGGGCGTCTCGAAAGAACGCGAGCTTGGAATTGTTGACGCGATTTCTGGAAAACTGGACTCGCGGGCAATAGTCGCGCTTGAAAACAACCCCCTGATAAAACGAGTGCATTACGACAGAACGTATTACCTCGACCCATTTGAAGATGATGGAAACCAGACGCAATACACCCCTGACTTGCAGACCTCCATCGGGCAGATAGGTGCTACAAATCCAACGTTCAACGGCGGCAGCATCAACGGCTCAGGGGTTATTGTTGCTGTTATTGACACGGGCATCCAGACAGACCATCCAGACCTGAGCGCGAATCTCAATCTCTCAGCGTCATACGATTTCTTCGATGATGACAGTGACCCGACCGATGGGCACGGCCACGGAACCCAAACAGCAGGCGTAGTGGCGGCACGTGGAGGCATAAACGGCACCGCCCCTGGAGCAACCATAATGGCACTGAAAGTATTTAGTTCAGCTGGCAGCGGAGCAACAACATCAATGATCATACGGGCAATAGACCATGCGATTGACAATGGAGCGCATGTGCTCTCGCTGAGCCTCGGCGCAACACCAATACCCCACAACAAAGACAACATAATGGCAAAAACCGTAGAGGCTGCGTCTAAAAACGCTGTGGTGGTTGTGTCTTCCGGCAACAACGGAGATGAAATCGGTGACACTGGAACCCCCGGAACCAGTGCAGGGGCAATAACTGTCGGAGCGGTAGATTCATCAAACAGCATAGCGAGCTTCAGTAGCAACGGCCCCACGAGCGACGGCAGAATCAAACCAGACATAATGGCACCGGGCGTGTTGATTAACACCACGACGTTGAGCAGTGGGTACATTCGCAATTCAGGCACCAGCTTTTCAGCGCCATTTGTTTCTGGCGTCGCGGCCCTGGTAAAGCACGCGCATCCAACATGGACACCCGAACAAATCCGCAGAGCCATCCTGTCAAACACTGACAACATCAGCGGCGATCCGCATCAAATCGGCAACGGGCTCTTGAATGCTAGCGCTGCAATCAACAACCTAGTGAGTGTCGACAAGACCTTCCTCCAATTCCTCGACACGTCAAGCATCAACGTAACATTGACGAATAACATGTCAGAAACACGCGCCTATGCCGTGAGTTTCTCAAACCTGACCACTTCACAAACAATCGATAGCGGTAACATAAGCTTAGACAACTCATCCTTCTCGCTGACTGCAAACACATCGCGCGACATTCAAGTAAATGTAACAGTTCCTAACGGTGTGGACTCTGGAATCTACGACGGCTACATGTACATCAATTCAAACAACACCATCAAGGTGCCAATAGTGCTCAGGATAACGACAACGACAAGCACCATTGCGTGCATGACCAACTACTGCTTCTCTGATGGCGACTACTGTACAAGCAGAACTGCGAACCCTGGCGACTGGCAGTTCTACCGCATCAACGTGACGCAACAGTACGACAGCATACAGTTCAACGTGTCCTGGACAGGCTCGCATGACATCGACTTCTTTGTGTACGACCCGCTGAAGAACCTGCAGTCTGCAACCACGTCAAGCACCACAAGCCCAGAAACCATCACAATAACAGACGTGCTGCAGGGCGAGTACATAATTGAAGTGCACCCGTATACATTGGCTTCTGTACCCGTGACTGCGAACATCAACATATCGTACAACTCAAACTCGAACGTGTCAACAAACGTTTCATGGATCGACTTTGGTTATGTGCACAAGGGCAACACGTCCTCAATAGTGTCAGTGAATTTCACAAACACCGGCGCCGGAGACTTGACACTGACGCCAAGCGCCACTGCTGCTACTGAA
>JAGVWA010000013.1 GCA_018304505.1 Nanobdellati archaeon | reverse complement strand
TCTGCTGGCGCTTTCGGTTTGGCTCATGACTCGTTCAGAAATCCTGTCATCAATGGTGAGTAAATTATCCATAAATGTGCTTCTCATGGCTTCTGTCGTTACAAAGCCATCAAAAACACGACCAACGCCAGTAACAAATCCTTTGCTTACTAGTCGCTCCACTCCGTGTTCTGCGATTGCGTTGAAGTATCGCCATGCAGTGTCTGATGGGAGTTGTTGTGCGAAGTCCATGACTTCTCGTGTTGTTAGTTTTTCTGTTCCGTGTTCTGCGATTGCGTAGAAGTATTGCCATGCCGCATTTGGTCCGAGTTGTTTGGCGAAGTCCATTAATTCTGGGGTGGTTAGTTTTTCTGTTCCGTGTTGTACGATTGCGTCGAAGTATTGCCGTGCAGTGTTTGGTGGGAGTTGTTGGGTGAATTTTGCTACTTCTGTGGTTAGGACTTCTTTGCTGGCGAGTTTTTCTGGTCCGTGTTGTGCGATTGCTCTGAAGTAATACCATGCCCATGCAGTGTTTGGTGGGAGTTGTTGGGTGAATTTTGCTACTTCTGTGGTTAGGACTTCTTTGCTGGCGAGTTTTTCTGTTCCGTGTCGTGCGATTGCGTCGAAGTATTCCCCTGCAGTGTCTGTTGTGAGTTGTTGTGCGAAGTTCATGACTTCTTTGGTGGTTAGTTTTTCTGGTCCGCGTTCTATGATTGCGTTGAAGTATCGCGATGCAGTGTCTGGTGGGAGTTGTTGGATGAAGTCGATTACTTTTTTGGTTGTTAGTTGTTCTGTTCCGTGTTGTGTGATTGCTTTGAAGTAGTGCCGTGCAGTGTTTGTTGGGAGTTGTTGTGCGAAGTTCATGAATTCTTTGGTGGTTAGTTTTTTTGTTCCGTGTTGTGTGATTGCTTTGAAGTAGTGCCCTGCCGCGTTTGGTCCGAGTTGTTGGGTGAATTTTGCTACTTCTGTGGTTAGAACTTCTTTGGTGGTGAGTTTTTTTGTTCCGTGTTTTGCGATTGCGTTGAAGTAGTGCCGTGCAGTGTCTGGTGGGAGTTGTTGTGCGAAGTTCATGATTTCTTTGCTGGCGAGTTTTTTTGTTCCGTGTTTTGCGATTGCGTTGAAGTAGTGCCGTGCAGTGTTTGTTGGGAGTTGTTGGGCGAAGTTCATGAATTCTTTGGTGGTTAGTTTTTTTGTTCCGTGTTGTGTGATTGCTTTGAAGTATTGCCGTGCCGCGTTTGGTCCGTTCTGCGATTGCGTAGAAGTATGCCCCTGCCGCATTTGGTCCGAGTTGTTTGGCGAAGTCCATTAATTCTGGGGTGGTTAGTTTTTCTGTTCCGTGTTTTGCGATTGCGTTGAAGTATTGTTCTGCAGTGTTTGGTGGGAGTTGTTGTGCGAAGTCCATGACTTCTTTGGTGGTTAGTTTTTTTGTTCCGTGTTTTGCGATTGCGTTGAAGTATTGCCATGCAATGGTCTCTGGGAGTTGTTGGGTGAATTTTGCTACTTCTGTGGTTAGGACTTCTTTGCTGGCGAGTTTTTCTGTTCCGTGTCGTGCGATTGCGGAGAAGTATCGCCATGCAGTGTCTGATGGGAGTTGTTGGGCGTTCTGCGATTGCGTAGAAGTATGCCCCTGCCGCATTTGGTCCGAGTTGTTTGGCGAAGTCCATTAATTCTGGGGTGGTTAGTTTTTCTGTTCCGTGTTGTACGATTGCGTCGAAGTATGCTTTTGCCGCGTCTTTTCCGAGTTGTTGGATGAAGTCGATTACTTTTTTGCTGGCGAGGGCTCGTCTGTATTCTGGCTTTAGTTCGACTTCTGCTTTTGCGAGTAGTTTGTCTAAGGCTTTTTCTGCTTCTTGTCTTTCTCTTATCTTCTTCGCGGTTTCAGCCGCTTCCCTTTCAGCTGTCTTTTCTTGCGCGCGCCCGGGCACTAACGTTAATTCTGCTCGTGTGTCGAGGCGCAGCGGAACCCTTCCCATCCGTAGGAGTAGTGGTCTTGCCGCGCTTGGTGTTGTTCTAGTGGTGAGTTGTGGGGGTTTTGCCTTTCTAAGAAATCGTGTTAGTCTTGTAGGTGGGTGTCTTGGTTTTATTGCTATTGGAATGGTTGGCCTTGCGGCAGGTCGGGTTGCTGTTGGCGCTGGCTTGGCTACAGGGGCGATTGTCCTTGATCTTGTTGTTTGTGGAGGTTTGGCTACTGTCCTTAGTGCCCCGGGCTTAGGCATTGGTCTTGATGCTGGCTTTGCTGCTTTTGCTAGTCGCGGTTCGGCTTTTTCTGCTTGTAAGATGGTTCGCGGCGTTGCGCGTTCTCTTTGTAGTTGTTTGATGCGTCGGGTTAGCGCTAGTTTTTTGAGTGCGCCGAGCTTGATTTGCTGGGCTTGTGCTTGTTTTTGAAGTGCTTGTAGTCTCGCCAGTGTCGCTCTGCGCCTGGTTTCCAGTTCTTGGTTTAGCTTTGCTTCCGCTTTCTTTTTTGTTCTTGCCGCCCGGGCTGCAGAAATATTGCCCATTGTTAAGTTATTGCTTTGGAGTATTTAAGGTTTTTATAGAATCCGGGCTATCTTTTATTGCTGTTTCTGGAGCTCTTTGTCCATTCCTAGGCGGGACTGCGTTGCGCCTTGCTCATCACGGTACTTCGACTGCTCCCGAACGTTGTACGGCTTTTCTGATGGCGAATTGAGTTGATGGAAGACAAACTGGCCTACGCGCATGCCGGGATAGAGTTTGATCGGGAGCCTACCGATGTTCGTAATCTCTAAGGTGATGTGACCCCTGAAGCCCGGGTCTACCCAGCCTGCGGTGCTGTGGATAATGAGCCCAATGCGGCCGAGGCTTGAGCGCCCATTAACAGTGCAAGCGAGGTCTGCAGGAATCTCGAGGTATTCGTGTACCTTGCCTAGCACGAAGTCGCCAGGATGAACCATGAATGGCTCGTTGCCTCCTTCGAACACGTCTGTGTAATCGTGCCTGATCATTTTTCTGCCGCTAGCGAGTTGGAACTCCTCCCTGAACTTGTCGTCGTAGTCCATTGGGTCAATGAGTGACTTTTCACTTGCCTTGAAGACCGTAAACCTATCCCCTAACCTGAAATCAATTGACGCGGGGCTTATCGTGTGCTCAGGATCTTCAAGGGGCTTGAAAACGAGGTCCCCCTTTGCCAGTCGTTCCTTTAAGTCGCGGTCTGATAGAATCATAACTATGCTTTAGGAAAACATTGAATATAAAAGTATCTAGTATGGTTTTATAAAGAAAAAAAGAAGTCGGCATGGAGCCTTTACTTCATGCCTAGGATTTTGTACATACCTGTGCCGCATTTGCTGCAAACGCCTTTGAGCGCCTTGCGGCCGTTCTTCATTGTAACCTCTTTAGCGTTAGACATAGTTCTTTTTGCCTTGCATTTTACGCAGTATCCTTCTGCATCCATAATAAATCCTCCTTTTTGGGTATTACTTATGCTTAATAATGTAGTGGTCATATATATTATGGTATGCTCAAAACCTGTGAATTATGGTAAATTTGTGCTTGGAGTTAATGAAAAATGGCGAGATTTTGCCCAAAGTGCGGAAGGGAGAACGTTGAATTCGTTGACAAGTTCTGCGTAGACTGTTATAGCGAGATGCATTCATTCACTGAAGTTCCGGGAAAAATCAAGATCACTCGATGCAGTCACTGCAATAGGTGGCTTATTGACAAGAAGATGGTCAAGCCCACGTTTAGCGAGCTGCATGGCATGATAACCCGCAAGCTCAGAACCAGCCTGAAAAACTCAAGGGTAGAAATCGATATGCCAGAGGACACTGTTGCCAGTGTCACGGTCAAGGGCGTTGCTGGAAAGCAGAGGAAGCTGATTGAGGAAAAGTTCAACGTGAAGCTAGAATTCAAGGGCATGATGTGCGATAACTGCAGGCGTCTGAGCGATCGGTACTATGAATTCCAAATTCAATTGAGGAAAGCCAAGGACCATGACGCTGTGAAGTTCGACAGGATCCACGATTTCTTAACAAGGTCATTGGAGAACATGGATTACCACGAAGTCGGGAATTACTGGGACAAGAAAACCCGCAATGGAATCGATTATTATTTCAGTTTCAAGGAAGTCGCGAAGGCGCTTTTGGATGACATAAAGAGGAGATACAACGTCGAATCGAAGGACACATTCGAAGAGCGCGGCATTGACAAGAAAAAGCGAATAAAGAAAAGGTTAGTGAGTCTGATAAGAATATGAAGTTATCCCCCGCATTGCAGGAGCTGCTTTTGATTTCAGTTACCTTCATACTTATTGCATTTGTGGCGTATGTCTTTGTTGGCCTAACAAAGCAGAAGCAGGCGGAGTTCGAGTGCACATCTCCAGAGTGCTTGAACGCGTACATTGTTCATCAGAATTTGACTTACTACAAGACGTCGGTTGTTGTAACGAAAACCGAGAGCTATTACTTCAGCGGCTTCTACACCATTGATAGCAACAATCCTGAATTCATTGGCCTGCCGATCTGGACACTGAATTCAACGCGGGACGTACCATTTGTATTTACGCCAGTGCAGGACCCGGATCCATTTGAGTTCTTCATGTGGCTGCGCAACCCATAATGCATCTCGGAAAACTACGTCTCGGAAAACCACATGAGAAAGTGATATATTCCCCAAAATGCATAATTAAGGGTATGATAGTTTCTCAATTTCCTCATTTCTACCAGGACAAGGACGGAAAGAGCCACAGGAACATGCTGCAGCTTGAAGTTGAAGAGCCCGCAATGCAGGGCAACTTTCCGAAGGATGGGCACGTCATGATTCGCTTGCAGGACCAGGAATCGCAGAAGGCCTTCAAGATGACGCCCCAAGAAACCCTTGCAGTAGGCAAAGAACTCGTTGCGCTGGCAGAAGAGCAGCAGGCTCAGATGAGACAGCTCTGGAAAAGCAAGGCAAAGCCATAAGGCAAAACGTTTTTAACAACTAAGATCTATAACTTAGTCAGTGCTACAGCTTAACTAATTTAGCCTAATGATGTGAATGGACGAGACTGACAAGAAGATTTTGGAGTTAGTGCAAAAGGCAGAATACTGCAAGCCCAACCTTACTGCACTTTCAGAACAGCTCAAGCTCAGCGTGCCGACGCTGCATGCGAGAATCAAGAAGCTTGAAGACCGGGGCATCATACAAGGGTACATGGCCAACGTCGACCCCAAAAAAGCAGGGGAGGACATGACAATCTTTATAATTATCAGGGTCGAGTACAAGTCGTTCTATGAAGACGAGGGAAAGCAGAGGGAGTTCGCGAAAAAGCTAACCGAGATTCCTGAAGTTAAGGAGGTCCACATTTGTGGCAGCGACTGGGACTACCTAATCAAGGTACGGGTTAAAGACGCTGATGACTATTATAAAGTGGCAATGGAAAAAATCATGCCCCTTGGGCACATCAAGAAGCTGGAAAGCGTTGTTGCCTACACCACGTTCAAGGACACGACCCAAGTCGCCATACGATGAAAAAACTCAGGATGACCTTACGCGCAACATCGCTCTTTGTCTTTCTATCTTGCCGTCAAAGTCTACTGTGATCTCTATAGAATAAGTGCCCTCGCGGGCGTTCAGCACAGTAACTGGGAACTCGAACTTCTTCATCTCTCCAATGCCGACGTTCTGCTGGGCAATTGCCCGTTGGCTTTCAGGAATGCTGATTGTTGTTGGGTCTATCGCTTTTACGCTTACTTGTACAGCCTCTAAGTCTTTTGTAAACAGGTTCGTCACTTCAACATAGAGCCTTGTTGTTTCGCCGAGGCTCAAGGTAGACTGTTCAAAATACGCGTTCACAGACCTCGGCTGCACTATAGGAACTATGTAAACAAGGGCAAGGACTGCCACTACGATGACTGCGACCGCCGCAATCAAGATGCTCTTGTCAATGTTGATTTCCGGTAGTTCCATAATGGGGAATAAGCTCACTGGATATTTAAACCTTGCCAATGCACCAATGCCTCGGAAAACCGCTTACTAACACGCCTTAAAAACCCCCAATTGCGCAATGATGCACATGAAGACATGGGTTGCTGACCCCCTGCTGCGTGATGGCAAGGCCCACAGGTAGCTGTTTGACATGACATCAGGAGCGATAGCAGAGGCAAGCATCACTGAATTTGGCGCTCTCGAGTTCCTGAAACGGGTCAGTAACCCCTACTTCTTTCAAAGAAGCAATGAAAAGAAGTTAGCGCTTATCAAGCTCGCGAGTTTTATTTGATCGTTTGCCCGTTGGCGTTAAGTATTCGCGAATGCTCATGCCGTCTGGAATCGGTTTCAGCTTGCCGGATTTTACGTCAGCATCCATTCGTTTTTCGATTAATTTCAGGTCTTTAATTATGCCAGGGTTTTTCCGGAGAAAGTTTTCAACAAACAGGTAGTCATCGATTTTTTCTTTTATCTGTTCTCTTAAATATGCGGACCAGTTTACATCCCCACATTTTTTCATGTTTACCTTCATGTTTTCTGGGACCTGTATTGTAACACTAACCATGGATATTTATGTATTTTCTGTCTATTTAATATTTTATGTTTAAACCGTCTTAAGTTAAAACTGGTAGTATGGGCCCCGTGATAAAGCCTATGAGCACATCAGACGGCACAGGCATGCCCTACGCTGATTTTTCTAAATGATAACCTGGAATCTCTATCAAACCGAGCAAAACGCCGGCGTCAATAAAACCGTGCGCGTAAGCCGTGGCCTCAAGTGCCGTGTCATAGACTTCCTTTTTCCGGTAATGCAGCGCGTCGCTAAAATAGTCACGCGCAAACTTAATCAGTATTTCTGCCCGCGGATCTTTCACAACCAATGATCTGAGGCACAGGTCAGTCTCGCTAATGCAGAACTCGAGTTTTTTCATGTCCATGAACTCTTTAGTGTAAAACAATGTTTTTATATCTAATGCTTCCAATAACTCCGCATGGAACAAAGAAACTACGATGTTGTTATCATCGGAGCCGGACCAGGGGGCAGTGCAGCAGCGCTGTATGCCGCCAAGAAGGGCTTGAAGGCAGTGCTGGTTGACAAGGCCAAATTTCCGCGGGACAAGACCTGCGGCGATGGCATTTCTGGAAAGAGCATGCGCGTCCTCAAGGAACTAGGCTTGACAAGCCTTATTGAGCAAAAGGAACATTCAAAGATGCGTGGCGTTATATTCTCAGGCCCCAACGGGCAACTTCTTGACTTAGTGGCCAAGGATGTGCCGTATTGCGGCTACGTAGTGCGACGGGAAGTGTTTGACAACACGCTTTTCCAGGAAGCTTCCAAGGTAACCGAAGCGATGCAGGAAACCAGCTTCAAGGACCTCGTTTTCGATGGCGATCAAGTTAAGGGCGTCATCGTGACCACAAAAGACAACGAGGACATTCAATTGAACTGCAAGGTCGTCATCGCAGCAGACGGCGCATTGACGCCAGTCGGTCGTCGTTTGGGCAAAGAACGCATGCCTGAAGACCATGTTATGGTTGGCATACGTGGATACTACAAAGGCATCAATAACAACACGGACAGGATCGAGATACATTTTCTCGAATCTTTGATTCCAGGGTACTTCTGGATATTCCCGACGCAAAACCCCGGAGAGGCAAACATAGGCCTCTGCATAATCGAAAAGTACTCAAAGCAGCGCAAAATCAATATCCGTAATGAGGTAAATCGAGTAATAAAAGAGGAAACATTATTCAAGGAACGCTTTGTAAACGCTGAACTCGTAAGCGAAATGCGAGGCTGGAATTTGCCCCTGGGTTCGCTGAAATCAAAAAAGGTCTACAACGGCGCGCTGTTGATTGGAGACGCGGCGAACTTAATAGACCCGATAACAGGAGAGGGCATCGGCAACGCGCTATTGACTGCAAAATTCGCGATAGATGCCATCGCGGATGCAATTGAGACAGGAGACTTTTCAGAGCGAGGCCTAAAATCGTATGATGAAATGATCGAAAAGGAGATCTGGCCAGAACTCAAGCTGAACACGCGCCTAACAAAACTTGGCAGGAGTAAGTTCTTGATGAACTTGTTCTTCAACAAGGCTTCGAAGGACCCGAAGATGGCCGAGATGTTATCGCAAACGCTGATCAAGGAAAAATCCAGCAGCTTCAGCGAAAAGGTCTTAAGGTCTGTTTTCTAGGAACTTGAAAAACGACTGCAGCGACAGGACTATGGATTGCAGTGCCGAGCCGATTGACATGCCAATGACTTGCACCATTTCACTTATTGCGTTGGAAGCCTGTTCTTCTTGTTCGCGCGGAACGAATGGAATGCCTTGTGGGGCTTGATTTTTTCCTGCTCCTCCTGAGCTGCTAGCAGTTTGCCCAGTGCTTTGCGGAGCAGTGGATTCCGGAACAACTGCCTCAGAAGAGGTGTCTTGCACATCAGTTTTTGCATTTCCATTTTCTTTCGGTTTGAATGTCTCGTCAATTTTCCTTAAGGTGCTGTTCTGGTCTGTTGAGTTTTCTCGGCTTGTGTTTTCAGTCTTTTTCGCCACTGGCAATGGCGCAAGGATACCCCCGCGGACGCTGATTTGCGGCTGGGCAGACTGGACCACAGGGGCTGGCACATGATAGCTGAAGAGCAGCCTATTGGAACCAGTTACATCTATTGTTGCGTATATCTCATTCTGGCTTGTGGACGTGCTGATTTGCTCCCAATGCCCTTGAACGTCTGACCTGCACGTCGATGGGTCCTTGCACTTGTACATTGTGAATGATTCTGAGGGCTTGATGATGGCGATTTTTAGGCCCTGGATTGTGCGGTTGTAGCTCGTGTTTACGTCAATCACCAGCTGGTCGGAGTAATTGAATAGCCCCTTCTGGCCCTGAGACTTAATGCTTATCGGCACCCTGTATTTCGGTGAGATGATTACTGTACCCGTGAAGCTTGTGTTGATAGGGTTGATATATGTGTCGTCAATTCCTGCGTCATAGAAGTCATAAGTTAAGTTCATGAAGTCTATGTCGCTCTCAGAGCTCTCGATTCTGACAAAGCCGGTTACGTAGACATAATCGTCTGAGAGTTTTATGCTGTTTACCTTTGAGCTGTCGACCCGAATGTCGTAAGGCTCACTTATGAAGAGGTCGCTTTGCTTTTCGCACACGGTTCCAGTTATGAACGAGTTGTTTCCAGAGGTGATGTTGTTGGTCGTTGGATCTGAGGTGCAGGTCCACGCATCTCGTGTAACGTTGCCTAATGTAATGTCTGTGAGGTTGAATGGCAGGCCGTTTTCGATGTTTATTATGGGGCGTATGTAGAGCGTGCCAGATGCGTTTGATGTTTTTCCAGGTTCGCTTTCCCAAGAGTACCCCTTGGTGAGGAAGTCCTTCTTGATGAGAATCGTGTGCTTCAGCACCTCGTTTCCGAGCACTGTGATGTTCGCGGAAGCACATGTTGCGTTGTCAAAGCAGGTCTCATGCGACATGTTCGTGTACCCAATTGAGTCTGTGTTTACTATTGTTAATATGTTTTCTATTGTTTGCGCGTTTATTGTTGCGTTTCTGAGTCCCCAGCCGGACTCATTCAGCATGATGACAGAATCCTTTTCCTCCTGTAGATATACTGTTTCTTCAGTTGTTATGTTTATGTAGCCTTTGTTTTCCGTGGCGTTCCATGTTTCTGTGGCATTGACGCTCCAGAAAATATTTTGTAGAGAAATGTTGTCAAGGTTAGAAATCGTTATGGGCGTTATTGTATATGCCTTTCCATTTACGCTGGTGTTCCTTGAGGGGTCTTGTTTTCTTTGTTGTTTTTCCACGGCCAGTATTTGCGCCTCACAGTCGACAAGATGATCCGGGGTTGCGGTGCTGTTGGCTTGCAGGTCAATGGCTCCGGCACTAGAGCAGTTCCACTTTGACCTGTTTGTGATTGGGAGCAATATGCCTTCCACGTTTTGATCCAAGTAGTTTCTGATCGTCGCGTTTAGCTTTATGAAGGCCATGAAAACGCTTGAATTCTTTGCCTGATCCTGTCCCCACTCGAATGATTCTGTTATGTGGTCGCCGCTGCTGTTTATTTCGATGGTTCTCTCTCCGGGTGTTAGTGTTATGTTTCCGATGGTTGAGCAGTTCATTGTTGAGTAGCATTTGTTGTTGTCATTGACTGTGAAGTTCAGTTCGTTGTCATTGTTTTTGTATACGATGGTTTGTGTTAGTGTTTGTTTGTCGAATCTTATGTCTGTTTGTTTCCAGTTCGAGTAGTCGGCTGTGAGTATGCTTTCGTTTTCCTCAAATAGGTAGAGCAGCGTTTCGTTTGTTATGTTTATTACTCCGCTGTGTGGTGTCGAGTTCCATGTGTTGTTGAATGCCCAGTACACCTGTTTGTAGGATTTGGGATTCGCATTTCACTAAGTGTGTCGGTTTGTGTGTGGTGTTTGCTTCAAGGTCTATTGTGCCTAAGCTTGAGCAGTTCCACAGTGTCCGGTTTGTTATTGGCAATGTTATGCCGGTGATGTTCTTATTTAGGTTGTTTGTGATGTTCGCGTCGAGCCTTATGAACGCCTTGAAGATCGAAGAGTTTTGTTGTTTATCTTGTATCCATTCGAATTTCTCTTCGATCATGTCCCCTGTGCTGTTTATTTCGCTTATTGATAAACCTGGTGCTAAGGTTATGTTGCCGCTGATGTTTTGGCACGACATGTTCATGTAGCATGGCACGCTTTCCTGCACGGTGTAATTCAGCATGATATCACGGTTGTTGTATTCAATTATCTTGGTTAGTATCTGCTGATCAAAACCGAGCTTGGAAAATTCCCACCCAGAGTAGTTTGCAGTGAGCAGGCTGTCTTGTTCCTGTTCGAGATATAGCTCAATTGTTTCGTTGCTTGTGATGTTTATTGTTCCGGTATTGAATGTTGGTGTCCAGTTCTCGTCCGCTGGCAGTTCCCAGGATACATTTGTGTACATTAAGGTGTCCGGATTTGTTATGCTGATCTTTTTCTTTGTGAATGCCTTTCCGTTTATTTTTGTTTCCATTGTCTGATCTTGTTCTCTGTCATTGATTATTGTGTTTAGTGCTTGAGCGTTGCAGTCTACTGTGTTTGAGAAGTTTTGCGTGCTGTTCTTTGTCAGGTTTAGTGTGCCTTGTGTTGTGCAGTTCCATTCGGGTCTGTCGGTGATCGGAAGTGCGATGTTTGTTATGTCCTTATCGAGGTTATTTGTTATTGCTGCTTTGAGGCGTATGTAGATGTTATTGATGCTGGACCCCCTGTTGTAGTCCTGTTGCCATTCAAATGACTCGTAAATTAGGTCTCCTGAGCTGTTGATTTCCATTGTTGTTTCTCCGGGCGTGATGGTTATGTTGCCTATGCGCGAGCAGTTCATTGTTGAGTAGCAGTCGTTGTTATCTAGTACAGTAAAGTTCAATTCTTTGTCGTTGTTTTGGTATGTTATTTTTTGTGTCAGGATTTGGTTTTCGAAGGTGATGTTGGTTTGTTCCCATTCTGAGTAGTCTGCGGTTAGGATGCTTTCGTTTTCCTCAAATAGGTAGAGCAGCGTTTCGTTTGTTATGTTTATTATTCCGCTGTGTGGTGTCGAGTTCCATGTGTTGTTGAATGCCCCTGTTTGTAGGATTTGGGATTCGCATTTCACTAAGTGTGTCGGTTTGTGTGTGGTGTTTGCTTCAAGGTCTATTGTGCCTAAGCTTGAGCAGTTCCACATGTCTCGGTTCGTTATTGGCAATGCAATGTTGGTTATGTTCTGTGGGTGCATGTTGTTGATTGTCGCATTGAGTTGTATGTGCGCTTTGAAGATGCTCGAGTTTTCCTGTGTGTCTTGTCGCCACTCGAATTTCTCATCAATGAGGTCGCTGGTAACGTTTAGCATCTTTGTAGTGGTCCCTGGTTGTAGGGTGACGTTGCCTATTTTTGTACAGTCTAATGTTGAGTAACACTCATTGTCGTCAAAAATTGTGTAGTTTAGGTCATTGTCGTTGTTTTGGTATGTTATTGTTTGCTCAAGCGCCTGCTCATCAAATGTTGTTTTAGTGAACACCCAATCTGAGTAGTTGGCAGTCAGGATGCTGTCATGCTCCTGTTCAATGTAGAACGTTACATTTGAATTTGCGTTGAAGTCCAGGGTTCCGTTTTGTATTGAAGCGTTCCAGCCGTCATCGGCGCTTACTCGCCATGAGATGTTTTTGAATGGCAATGCTGCGCTGTTAATGATGCTTACGAGCCTTTTGGTGAAGGCCTTACTATTTAGCTTCGTTTCCTTGCTATGATCCTGCTCCCGCCTGTCGATTTTATAAAACAGGGCGTTTTCCAATGTGTTCAGGATTTTGTGCTGCAGAGTAGAATTCGGTTGTAGTGTAAGATCGAGTGAGTTGTTGTCGCATCCCCAGCTATCTATGCAGCTCTTGTTGTAGTTGATAGTGTAGTCTATGTCGTCTGTGTTCGTTAGGTTGGCTTCTTGGAGGTAGTATGCCGTGCCGTTTATTTCGGTTTGCCTTGTTGGATCTTGGTAAATGGATTCGTTCATCCACACAGCTGTCTTGTTGAAGTACACGTACCATTCCTTTGTTTCGTTTGGGCCCAGACTCATTAAAGTGTCATTGAGGCACGTGAAACTGTCAATGCAGGTTTCAGTGTTGATGTTTGTGAAGGTCGTTCCGTTCATGCCGTAGGCCGTTTCATTGTTTATTAGCGTGATTTTCTGGCGGGAGTAACTCATCTCGTTTGGCACTGTAAGCTTTGCTGGGTCTTGTTGTCGAGCAGCTATTACACTGGTGAGTGGATTGTATTTCCCTAGTACATCGTGCCATATGGTGAATTGTTTTATCTGGCCTTTTTGGATTGTTGTCTGTGGAATCGTGCACTCGCCATTGCTTACGTTTTGTATTTGGCCGTCTATTATGCATGTTGCTGTCGAGTTCGGGATTTTTATTTTCTTGAGAACTGTGTCGACTCCATAATTGTATACGCCGATCGTCTGCGTTTTCTTTATTGATTGGTTAAGTGCTAGGGAATCTGTATTTTCCCACTGGTATACGTTGGAAGAAATTAGCGTCATGTTAAATGTAATGTTTGGAGTATGAGTTAACCCCCCAACACCCCCTGCTTCAAAGTTTATGGGCACATCGCATTCATCTGTGCCGCATGAATTTATGATTTCTTCAATGTTTGAAATGTTCAAGCTTAGGGTCTCATTTGTGTTGAATAGGCGGGTTGACGCAAACTCTGTTTTGTTATCTTCATTACTTAGCCGTAAGTTGTCTGGGAATGCGCGGCCATGAACCTTGATAAGCATATCATTATTGGAATTCGTACCAAATGCTAAATGCATGCCCTGAATCTGATTGAAATAGAAGAAATAATAGCCTACCATCCCTCCCGTGTATGTGTCTGTTGAATATTTCCAGTAGAGCCTGTCGCTTCTTGCACCATCATGCATTATCCAGTAGCCCCCTGACTGAACCGTCAAGTTCAGGTTGGTACAACTTCCAATAGGTGTCCAACCTGAATAGTATACATCTATTTCGCAGGAAGCAAGTATGTTATTGCTTGGTGGGATTTGCGAGTTGCTTCTGTCCCAATCTTTAAGCACAGTAAATTTTTGGTATCTATTGCCAGAATAACTTCCGCTAACATATATCTGTATGCTGTCGATGATCTGAGTTTGGTTGATTGTTATCATTTGAAATAATGTACTGTAGTATCCACCAGGACCATCTGATGGGCTATACCAATTTGAAGAAATGTCGTTTTCCTCTTTCATTTGCACTGCTTGCCCTATTAGGGCTATGGATGCCTCTGTGATCTTTGCGCCCTTTGGTAGCATAATGTATTTTGTTTTTACTCCAGAATTGTTGAAGTTGATGATAGTTGAGTTGTCTTTGAATTTGTTTTCAAGAAAAGTGAATTGTGGGTTTTCGGGATCCAGCATGAATGTTTTCTGTGTCAAGGCTAGTGAAGCAGTGGTCATTATTACTAATAGTACCAGAGTTTTTTTCAACATCGCTTATTCTTTCCACAAGCAGAATATAAAAGAATTTTGCAACGTTATCCAGTTTACACTGGTTTCAACTAAATTGGGTTAAGAATTCCAGTTCCATTTCGTGCAGCGTTGCCGGGAAAATCAGCATATGTAGCGGACCTCCAAAGTCAGTTTTCTTAGCGTCTTTGATGCTCAGATACTTGATTGACTGATCTTCAGTGCCCATGCGCGAGCAGACGATGATTTTTGTTTTGTCGTCAAAAATATTTTTTCCAGTTTTTTGCTGGGCGTTTTCGAGCACTGCGATGGCGTCCTGTGGTTGCATATACTTATCTTGGTCTTTCTTGATGTCGAGCAGGCACAAGGTGTGGGCCTCAATGCCATGGTTCTGCTCAATCACGTCCAAGAAGCTCGTCGGCTCGTAATTGGTTTCCCAATATGGGATGGTTGTTGTTTTTCCGAATTTGTAAATTTGTAGGCCTGTGTCTGTGATGGAGTTGTAGATTGAGTTGTTGTGCACCACCTTTGCTCGGATTCCGTGTTCCTTGCACCTAAGCAGTAAATCAGTGTGCGTCGTCGCGATCAATGGGTCTCCTAGAATAAGCAATGCAACATCCTCATCTTTGGCGTTATCGAGGATTTTTCCAGATTCGACGAAATCGCGGTCAGCGGACTCGATCAAGCGGTTGAAGAATAATTCTAGTTCCTGCTTGTTGATGCCGTGGCTGGTGTACTCTTCCAGGAAAAGGCGCTGTGAAGTGATGATCTCCTGCACCGCCTTGATAGACAGGTCTTGCATTTCTAGGCCGAGGCCGATTAGTTTTAGCATTTGATCACGGCTTGAACCACTCGAACTTATAGTACGATATGTCTCCTTCCTTGTCAAGCAGGGCGTAGATCATTTTCTTTCTGACGTTCTGGGCAAGCCTGACTGAGCGGCTCACTAACGAGAAATCGCACTTGCTCTCTTCAGGACGCACTTGCACAAGCCAAATCGCATGCCCCTTGCCTGGTTTGTCCCCCCGTGAATAGATTCGGTAGTCCGAGCCGTATTTGAAGCCGGTCTTTGCCACGAAGCCCCGGTCTTTCAAGTCCCTGAAGACGATGTACTTGTTGCCGAAGTTCTTGTCTGTTTTCATGAAGGTCTTCAGCAAGTCGTCGTAGCCCTGGCTTTTGCCTTTGCTATTCTCGATGTTGAACTCCTTTCGCTTCTCCTTCAGGTATAAGGCTTCCTCGGGCGCAAGCAACAGCGTTGTTCCTTGGCGCTCGCCGAGGCCTTTTTGGCTAAGTTCGTCCACGAGTTCTGGCGGTTCTGATACCATTACTCTGTCTGTCATTAATACAGCCATGTTGTCACCTCTTTAATAGTATGTAAATTCCAGGGTTAATCATTTATAAACATTCTCTGATAGGGGTTGTTTTTATACAACTTTTCATTAATTTAAGGCATGGGAGACAACATTGGGCTTGATCCATGGAGCAGCGCAGAGATCAAGGAAAGTGATTATGGCCACCTGTTCAGGGAATTCGGCATCAAGCACTTCAAGAACGATGAGTTTCCGATAGACCATTATTTGTTCAAGAGGGGCATCATCATTGCGCATCGTGATTTTGACAAGATATTTGACAGAATCGAGAAAGGTGGGGACTTTATTAACATGACGGCCGTCGCAAGTTCGGGTAAGCTGCATTTGGGCCACAAGGCCGCCATCGACTTGTTCAAGGTGTTCAAGCAGCACGGCGCCAAAAATTACTTTGGCATCGCAGACATTGATGGGTATACGAGCAGGCCTGACATAAAGGTTGGCAGCATGGTGCAGGCCAAGCAATTTGGACTTGACAACCTCACTGATGCCCTGGCTCTTGGTTTGTCGCCAAAAGATGTTTACGTGCAGAGCAACTACCTGCCAAGGTATTATGAGCTTACCTTTGAATTGTCGAAGCGCATTACGGAAAACACATATCGGGCCATCTATGGGAGTCTTGACCTCGGCAAGGTGAGCGCAGTTATTCTGCAAATGGCGGACATACTCCATGGCCAGTTGCCTGAGTTTGAAGGCAGGATGCCCAGCATTACCCCCATTGGTCTTGAGCAGGACCCGCACATGCGCCTGGCAAGGGACCTGGCCCATAAATTGCCGTACAATTTGTTTGCACCCTCATCAATATACGTCCAGCATCAGGGGGGCTTGAAGGAAGGAGGCAAAATGAGTTCGTCTGATCCGTACTCTGCGATTTTCCTCTCTGATGAGCCAGAGGTTGTTGACAAAAAGGTCAAAAAGGCCGTGACTGGGGGTAGGGACACTGAAGCAGAACAAAGAAAACTCGGTGGCAGGGCTGAGATATGCAACGTTTATCACCTGGCAAAGTTTCACGTCGAGGATGATGAATTTGTCAAGGACATTTTTGAGAAATGCAAGTCAGGCCAGCGCTTATGCGGCGAATGTAAACAGCTCAATGCTGACAAGCTCGTGCAGATCATTACAAAGCACCATAAGCAACGCAAAAAAGTCGAAGGCAAAGCCAGGGAAATTATGGGCCTGTGAGCGGGCATGTAATATTCAGTAATATTCAGTAATATTCAGTAATCTTTGGTTATGAATATACATAAACGTTGGCTTTCTTGATGTCCTCAAACAACTTAGATGCGCGCTTGTCCCTGACAATAATGTCCTTGCATTCATCTTTTTTGAAAATGTTTCTGGCCTTGTCTTCCCACGAGCCCCACTCCAAATAGTCGACTACGTTCTTGGTTTTGAGTTTCTTTTTCATACCCTCAATTGTCGCTTCGGCTTTTTTTATCCTGGCGCCAATGGAGCCCGTTTTTATGTTATCGTTGGAGTCTGCCACGAACAGCAGCACGATTTTGTCGTATTCTTTCAGCTTGTCGATGAATGCCTGGTCTGCTTCCAGTCCAGTAATTATCGGTACTAGCACATTTGTCATTAAGCCATCACATACACGTTTTTTCTTTTCTCGATTACTGAGCCTTCTTCTCGCATTACTTCGATGGCTGTCCGCAGGAGGTCCTCTTCAAGCCCGGATGAATTGAGGAGCTCTGAGAAGTTCTTTTCACTGTCCATGATTTTAGAAATCGCGCTTTCAGTGTCCCTTAGTTTTTCTTTGGATATTATGTAGTATCTCTTGTCAAAACCCCTGACGCCGATAACGTCTTGGTCTTTGTTTTGCATTTTTAGTTGGCTTGTCAGATTCTGGACTTCAGTGTGGTCTTCAACCACAGCGTAGCCCTTTGCCAAAACCGAGATGCCCTTCGATGGTGCGCTCGTTTTGCTTTTTGGCGTCACGATTTCTGGCTCTGTTATCTGAGCATGCGTTTGTTGCTGTGCTTCTACTACCTGATTGCTGTTCGGCTTTAATAGAACAAGGTTGCCGTAGGGGTTGAGGAATTCGATTGTGTCGCCTGCCTTGACCCCGAGCTTGTTGAGTATCTCTGCTGGTATTTCCGAAAAGACCTTCCCGCCAAATGCGTGCGTTTTCCCTTTTGCCATGCCTTATTTGTGGTGTTTGTGGTTTTTATTTCTTTATGGGTGGCTTTACCTTGTCATTCAGGCGCAGTTTGTGAGCTGTTATTGTGCCTGACCGCGCTTCAATGAGGTACTTAGCTGGTTTTTTTGGAACAATCAGGGGCGTAAAAGGATGTATGTTCGGGATCAGGTCTACAATAGTTCCCTTGCTGTCGAGGTAGATGGCGTCGAAGCGCATGAACACGAAGAATGAGTGGATTGAGCCTGCTATGCGCGATTCGGAATTTAATATAAATAGCAGGGGCTTGTCAATGCGCTTCCTGAACATCAGCCCGCGAGCCTTCGCTATTGCGCTAGTGAGTGTTTCGTATGAGCCCAGGTTGTGTGTTTTGGTTGCGTGTGTTCGTTCTGTTTGGGCTGCATGTGTTCGTGCCATTTGGAAAATTAGGTAATACGTGGTATTTATACAACCAGTATTGGCACAGTTATCGTGGAGCCCTTTTCGCCTTGTATTGGGATGTCGTAGTTACCTGCTTGTGGTGTTTCGATTCTCCAGTATATGTGTGTGTTTGAGTCTGCCTGAACGTTAACGTTGGTTGCTGAATTGCTGGTTTGCGTTCCAAGGCCTCCAGAGGTGTTTAAAGTTAAGCCTGTTGGCGATGTGATGTTGATCCACGCAATGTTCTGGTCAACCGTGTCTGTATTTGACACTGTAAGGTCAATGTAGAACTCACTGCCTTGGTTGACCTGTGTTACAACGCCCTGGGTTAGCGTAAACGTCAATCCATTTAGGAATACTGTTTCTGCGGGGCTCGTTACTGTTACGTATTTTGTCGCGTCATTGTTTGTAGTGTTGACTTCGTTGCTGAGGAGTGGCACTAAGATTTCTATTTTTATCGAGCCTTCTGTTGTTGTAGTGTACGTGTAGGCTATTGATCTTGTTTCTTGTAGGTCCACGTTGCTTAATGTGTAGTTGTTTTCAGTCACTGTGCCGTTGTCCGTAATTCGTATTGTGTAGAGCACGTTTTGCATCGTGTTTCCCATGTTTGCTATGCGCCCGTTGATGGCGATTGAGTCGCCCGTGATTATGTTTGTCGGCGTTGCAGTGACATTACTGAGCGCCAGTTCATTGACGATGGTTGGTGTAATTGGTATAACTAATGTCTTGGTTGCCGACTGGGCCTGTTGGCCTGAGCCGCTCGTAGCTGTAATTAATATGGTTCTGTTCAGGATCGCTGGCGGAATCAACTGCGGTGACCACGTTATGTATCCTGAGGCATTGACCGCGAATTCAGTGTCGTTCACGGTATACGTTATTTGCTGGTTGTTGGGCTCTGTCGCGTTTGCTTGGTAGGCCCAGGTAACTCCGTTGCTGGCGTTTACGAGTGGCGCGTCGTATATCTCTGGAGGTAGGTCGACGTCGTAGACGGTGACTGTTGACACTTGAGACACGGTGTGACTTTGCTCATCGGTGATGCTGAACAGAATCGATATCGGCGAATCCAGCACATCTTGTGCATTTGGTGTCCATGATATGGTGCCGGTGCTTGGGTTAATGGACAGGCGCGAGTCGTTCACTGCATACGTCAATGTTTCGAAGTAGTTCTCATCAGTTGCTGTCACTTGGTAGTTCACTGCCGTGTCTTGCCCAGCCGAGGTCAATGACTGGCTTGTGATCACAGGTGTTGTGTCTCTTTGTGTCATGGTCATTGTTACCATTGTGTTTGTTGTGTTTGTGCCATCTGACACGCTAAATGTAACGTTTGCCTGCTGTCCAGCGAGGCTCGGGCTTGCGTTTAGCATGATCGTGTTGTTACTGCTGCTTGCCTGTGTTATTGCTATCCCAGGTACAGATGTCGCGCTGTACGTCAATGCGTTGTTTTCTTCGTCAGTTGCTATTACCTGGAATGCTGACAAGAATCCTACGTCAAAGGTGGTGTTTCCAAGCACGTTGGTTATAACTGGCGCGTCATTGATGCCAAGTACGTTGAACACGATGGTGTACTCTACTGAATTTCCTTGTGTGTCTGTTACATTCATTAGAACGTTCTGTGTTCCTGATTGTGTGAACGTGAAGCTGTAAGTCTTGGTGTTTTGTGGTATGAAGTTTGAGAAGCCTAACAGGTAGACCTCGTTTACCAGGGTGAAGCGCGAGTCATTCAACGTGAAGTTCACGGAGTTTGGAATGTCAGGGTCTTGCACCGTGAGCATTATTGTGTATGCCTCATCTTCCTGTATGTCAATGATGCTGTCGATGGAAGTTTGGAAGGTGACTGTAGAATTGCTTAACTCAGCCGTTGATACTGCCCATGGCAATTCAGGCACGTCGTTTGTCGCCAAATCGAAGGGGTATGTGATGGTGAATTCGCCGTCAGTTACAGTGAACACTATCTGCGAAGTCAGGTTTACCATTGCGTTTATCCCTAGGACAGACTCTGGCACGTAGACAGACGATGTGGGTAAGGCCATCCAGTATTCAAGCGTGAACATGCCTTTCTGCCCTGGCACTTCATCGAGGGCATATGTTGGCCAAAGGGCATAGGACTCAACGGTTCCGTCTGCGTATTCGTAGGTTTCGGTTAGGATATACTCTGCTGAATAGTTAAGGTCATTTGAGGGATTGTCCGGATCAGTAACGTTTACTGTGTAATTGTATTCCTGGTATTCATAGATGGTTGCTGGCCCGATTATGTTTCTGATTATGGGTGCGTCATTGACTGCGCCGACGTTTACAATGAAAGACGTTGTTGCTGAGTCTGTGCCGTCGCTTACCATGACTGTGATTTCTTCGTATGTCGCTGTGAACGTGTTGTCGTACAGCAACGTTATATGCGTTGTGTTGACTGATTGCGTGTAGGTGCTGTCTGTTGTTACTGTTAGTTCTGTTGCGGCGTTGTCAACGTCGTTTATTGTTATGGGGATTGTTAGTGTTTCATTTTCTGTTGCGAGTTGTGTTGGTATTGTTTGGATGGTGGGTGCGTCGTTTATTGGGTTTATTGTTATTTGGAATGTTGTTGTGTTGTTTAGTTGGCCGTCGCTTACTGTTACTGTTATGGTATCGCTCGTTACGCCATTGGGGTAGAGTAGTTCGATGTGTGTTGTGTTTGTGTTTTGTTCGTATTGGCTGTTTGTTGTTATGGTTAGTTCTGTTGTGGCGTTGTCTGCATCGTTTATTGTTATTGGTATTATGAGTGGGTTGTCTTCTGTGGCTGTTTGGTCTGGTATTGTTTGGATGGTGGGTGCGTCGTTGATGTTGTTTGCTGTGAGGGTTAGTGTTTGTTCTGCTTGTAAGCTTCCGTCAGTTACTGTGAATTTAACATTAATTGGTCCTCCTGTGTCTTGTTGTGTTGGCGTGAATGTGAAGTTTCCTTTTGTGTTTTCTGTGAATCTTGTGTCGTTGCTTGTGTATGTTAGTTCTGTTGTTGTGTTGTCTTCGTCTGTTGCTATTATTTCATAGTAGTATGTTGTGTCTTCATTTACGTTTGTTTCCCCTATTATATTACTTATTACCGGCGCGTCGTTGACTGGTGTTATTGTTACAGTTACTGTTGTGGAGTCGCTTTCTCCGCCTTGGTCTGTTGCTGTGAATGTTATTGTTTCGATTCCGTTGAAGTTAGCGTTTGGTGTTAGTGATACGTTGTGTCCTGCGGGGTCGATGATTATGGTTATGTTGGCTTCTCCTGAGTTTGTCCAGGTTATTTGTGCGTCTGGGCTTTCGATGTCTGTGACAAAGTCATCCAGGTTTAGTGCTGTGTATGTGGTGTCTTCTGGGAATGTGATGGCTTGTATTGAACTTACTGTTGGTGCGTCGTTTACTGGTTTTACTGTTACTAGGACTGTTTGGTTTATTGTTATTGTGTTGTCTGTTACGGAGATTGTTATGTTTTCTGCGCCGTTGAAGTTTTGTGCAGGCGTGACTGTTGCTGTTGAGCCCGTTATTTCCGCGGCCAGGTTGGCTGAGCTTGTTGCTGAGAATGTTAATTCGTCATCATCAGCGTCGGTTGCCGTTAAGGTTAGTGTTAATGGTGTGTCCTCATCAGTTTCCTGGTTGCCTATGGGGGTTAGTACTGGGGCGAAGTTGACCCCTGTAAGGGGTATTGATATTGTTTCACTTACTGCCCCGCCATTATTGTCTTCAATCGTTATGGTGTCTGTGAGCGTTCCAAGGGCGTCATCTGCTTGGCTTATGTAGTGGTGGAACACGAAGCGACCGTCAGTGTCTATGATTTCGGGTTTGTACACGAATTTTCCAATTTGTTTTGGCGTCAATGTTGTGCTGTCTACGTCTGTTGCTTTTATCCTGAGTTCGATTGTTTGGCCTTGTTGGCCAGTTAGGGGTATGGTAGAGCCTGCAAGATTAATTACTGGAGCATCGTTTACTGGAGTTACTATAACACTGAATGTTGTTGAGGAAACGTTGATACCGTCAGTGACTGTTACTAGTACTGAGTCGCTTAGTACCCCTTCGGTGTACAGCAATTCTATTTGCGTTGTTGATGCAGATATTTCAAATGTGCTGTTAGTGACTACTGCCAACTCTGTTGCGGCGTTGTCAACGTCGTTTATTGTTATTGGTATTATTAGTGCGTTGTCTTCTGTCGTGGTTTGGTCTGGTATTGTTTGGATTGTTGGCGCGTCGTTTACAGGGTTTACTGTCACTGTCACACTTTGTTCGGTTGTTAGTGTGCCGTCACTGGCTTGTAGGGTTATGCTTTCTGTTCCGTTGAAGTCTTGTGCAGGCGTGATGGTGTATGCCCCGTCTGTGTTGACTGAGACTTGGAGATTTATGGAGCCAGTTCCTGAGTATGTTAGTTGGTCGTTATCAGCATCGGTTGCGTTGATCGTTCCTGAAAATGGCGTGTCTTCATACATTGTTATCGTGTCAAGTTCCGAGAAGGCTTCAGATATTGAATTAATTACTGGCGCTTGATTTGCTGGGGGCTGGTACACGTTGAATTTGACTTGGAGTGTGGCGGTGCCGCCGTCGTTGTCTATTGCCGTGATCGTGTCGGTAATGTTTCCTCTGTCTTGGTCTTGTTGCATTGGGTAATATTGAAGGGTGTAGATGTCGTCTTGGGTGCCTTGGTAGATAAACCTGTTTCCTCTAACAGTGGTTATTGTTCCGTCAATGTCCGTGATCTTTAATTTGAGTTGAATTGGAGTACTTATGTGTGCGATGTCGGTTGGTATTACTGAGGGTGTAATGTCAATTATTGGGTTGTCATTTATTGGCGCTATGGTTACAGCAATCATTTGCGTTGTTGTTTGTTCTCCGTCGCTTGCGTTTATTTGCACCGGTACGACACCATGCCAGTTGGTTGTTGGAGTTATTGTTAATTGATTATTCTCTATTGTCGCAACCACGTTGTTCACAGAGGCTGCTGTGAATATTATTGTGTCATTTTCCGCGTCAGTTGCTATCAGCGTTATCATCAAGGGGGTGTCCTCATCCGTAGTTTGGTCAGCAATGCTGTTAAAAACAGGGGCTAAATTTTGGGTCCCTGTTGGGGTTATCTCGTCGACTGGCGGTACATCATCAGTTATGTCATCGATTTGCACGTCTTCAATTTGTATTGACACGTCAACAGTTATTGATGCCCCGTTATCATCAGTTATTGTTATAGTATCTGTTATTCTGCCAGCCTGCACGTCAGCATCAGTCGGGGAATACTGAAGTGTTATTACTTTGTCAGTGATGCTCTTTTGTTGGAACAGGTTGCCCCCTGCGGTCCAGCTGCTGCTGTCCTTGTCATCAAGTTCTATTACTACTTCGAGGGGTGATCCTTTTTGGCCGTTTAGTGGTATGGTCTTTTTAGCGATCTCTGGCGCGTCATTCACGCTAGTCACGTCATAGCTGAGTTGCGATGTCACGCTGGCGCCATAGCCGTCTTTTACAGTAAGGTTTAGGGTTACCGGCCCGCTGAAGCCGCTTCTTGGCGTTATTATCAATGCGTCGTTCTCGATTTTTGCATCAACATTTTCATTGTCTGATTCAACTTCCCATTGAAGAACGCCGGTTGGATATGCAGTGATTTGCGCTCTGGTTTGCTCTGGTAGTAAACTGTCTAGTGAGATGCTGTTGGCGCCACTGCCTGCGTATAGCTGTATCGGAAAGGGTTCAATAGCCAGCCTGTTAGCGTGCTTTATCACGAATCGTTGGGTGTACTCTTTTGTGAAGGTCGGGCTCTTGAAAATCAAGCCCTTTGTTTTGTAGTTTATTTTAAAAGTGACATCAACAAACTCCTGCGTTGTTTCTATTGCCGTTGGGGTCCATTCGAACTTGAACGTGCTGCCCGTGCGTTTCTTCATTTTCAATGTGCCGTGCTGATAGTCAGTGTATTCCCCGTCTTGCCAGAGTGTTTTTTTCCAATCGTCATCTTCCTTGAAGTACAAGCAGACCTCGTATACTTGATTGTCGAATACAGTGATTCTGCCGTCATCGTCCTTTGCATTTGGGTCTGCACACAAGCCAACGTTTTGTATACTGTTTTTTGATCCCCCCAAAAACTCGCCCCACCACTTGTCTGCCTTAACAGTGTTCTTGATGTTGACCTTGATTGTTCTAGTGCCCGAGTTGCCTTCTGGGTCGGTCACTGTCAGTGGCACCCATCTGACGCCGTCCGTGGTTCTGGGAAGTATTTTTATTGTTAACACTTTGTTTTCATTATTGAGGGTTACATTTAGGTCCCTTGGACTGGAAACCGTGAATTGCAGGTCGTCAAGGCTTGTGTCAGGATCAACAACGTAGTCCTTCAGGTTTATTGTCTGGCCAGCACCTGATTTGGTAGTAATGTCTTTTATTGCGTGGATATACGGCGAATATAGTTTATTTATTTCGCTAATCACAAGGTCAGTTGTGTATGTTCCTTGAACTGCTTTGGGTTTTGGCCAGGTGTCGCCAATTAAGGTGAAGGTTGCAGAAACCGTGCCTATCTGATTTGGGGTGAATTCGAATTCGAAAATGCCATCATGATTTTTAAGATATTTTATTTCCCCAAATAATGAGGCGTTTAATTTAGCGTCCATTCTAAGGATGGGTAGACCATTGTTGTCTCGGTACACGACGCATATTCGGTAAGTCTTGCCATTTGTCAAGCTGATGTTTTTACTACCCTCAACAAAGCCCCCGTCAGCAGAGCCACAGAGGTATGCGTCAATAACAGCCATAGGTGTACCCATGGTCGGTTTGGTTGGGCCGTAGAGTTTACTGGCGTTAGGTGCAGTTGTAATAGTTGATTGCGCTTTTGTCGAGCCAATTGGTGATAGTTTTGAAAGAGATGATGTGTCAATGTTGGGTAGGGGTTTTTTAATAGTGTCAGTGATGCTGTTTTTGATTTCCTTTCCAATAGTCTTGGTAGAGCTGGTGATTTTGCCCACCGCGCTTGATTTAACTATCTTTGACACGACGTTGTTTTTTGCACTGCTGCTTGCCGCAATTGCAGCACCACCCACGTCTTTCAGCGGCTCTGCTGCGTACTTGTCCAGGGCATTGCCTGTTTTTTTCAGGAAACCCCCAGTGGCTTTGCCGAATGCGGTGACGCTGTCAAGCGCAGCTGCGTAGCCTATGGTGGCGTTGAATAGGAGCATAACAATGATCAGGGTGCTTATTTTTTTGCTAAACATTCTACAACCTCATCCTGCGTTTGCCATTGCGTGGCTTTACGTATCTGAAATATCCGTATCCTAACAAGGCGAGCACTGCCAGGCCTATGGCAATGTTGCCGTAGCCCCCAAGGATGGCCTCGCCGGTGATTGAAGTGCCGCTATCACTTGTGGTTTTTGTTTCGTTTGTTTGCTTTGTAGTGTTTAAGACAGTGCCTGTTTCCTTTGACACTAATCCTGTTGGGTCTAGCTGTTGTGATGTTGATTCTTCACTTGTTTGTGATGTGCTTGTGTTCCCGGGCCCTTCCTGCGTTTCAGCTTGTGGTTTAACAAACGATATGGCGAAGTAGCTGAATGATGGTGTCTGGGCCTCATAATAATAGAACGCGCTGTCCTCGTCAACGAGGGTTGTTGGCAATAGTATCCATTGTGCGTTGTTGTTGTGCAGGGCAAACACCGATTCAGGTTTAGCATTGTTGCTTTCTAGCAGTGATTTTGATACCTTGAAGTTAATCGTTGCAGAGCTTATTGACCCTGCGGGCAGGGATTCGGTTTCTATTTGGAAGAACTGTATTGCCGTGAAGTCGCTCGGAAGCTGCATTAGCGTTGTTGAGCTGTGTGTTATGGCTATTATTTTTGCACTGTCAATCTGATTTGCGAATGTCACTGTAAGGCTTTGCAGGTTTTGTGAGTTCACAGATAATTGTTTTTGCTCGCCACTGTCGACGTTTGCGATTTGGAAAGTTTTTTGGCTGCCCTGTGTTGCTGAACCTCCGACAGGTCCACCGCTGCTTGTGTCTATGAATTCTTCTTTTGGCTGGGCCGGCACTCCAGGCGCAGGTGGGATGTAAGTGAGGGTCATGTTGTTGTTGCTCAGGTTTACGTCGTCTGGCAGCTCTTCGATGCTTGCTGTTATTGAATTGTTTGCTGCTGATATGAATGTGAAGTTGTGCTGTTGTGATTCACCAGGAGTCATGTTTACAGATACATTTCCGGTGCTGTTGCCGTTCAAGTATAAGGATAGTGTCCTGTTGTTTTCTGTGACCTCTCCGTAGTTGGCTATGGTTATTGTTACTGTGCCGCTAAGGTCCCGTAGTGGCGAGTCGGTTTCAATGCTTGCGATTGCAAGGTCCCTGAAGCCGGGCTGTGAAAGCATGGTTGTTGTAGTGTTGTCAGTATCGAATTGAGCGCCAGTGCTCGTGTTTTTGTTGTATGAAAAGTTCGAGTTGAATGTGAAGTTCTGCAGCTCACTTGGGTTTGCTCTGAAAAAAAGTGTTGCTGTGCTTGATTCGTTGAGAACATCGATGACCTGTGTTACATTTGTAAGTGTTATGTTGTCTGACTCGTTTACTGACAATGAGACCGTGATGTTGGTGGCCTGCCCTATTCCTGAATTTGTGACGTTAATGTAAACGTTATTGGTTTCATTTGTCACTAAGTACGCTTTGTCGAAGTAGGTCTGTGTGGTTATTATAGTGTTGGGGTATATTGTTATGTAAACCGGATCAGACGTCTGGTTTACCTGCGCGCCCCCTGCGCCGTTGTCAGTGGCCGTCATTGCGACAGTGACTTCGCATAAGCTCTGTTGGGTGCCGTTTATCTCGAAGTCTATGTAGAATGGGAATGGGCCTACTGGGCCGGTAATGGTTTCCTGCGTTGAGTTGAATGTGATGCAACCCGGAGAGGACACGCTTAATGTGATGTCCTGGTAAGGGCCTCCTGCGAGCATTACCTGCATCTGCGAACTGGGAACTCCAGCGTCGAGTTTGCTTGGCGGAAACAGGACTGTTACCGAAGATAGCCCGAGCTGCGCTAGTAATATTATAGTAAGCATTGCGTTTACGAGAATTTTGAGTTTGTCCATGTCCCGTTGCCCCTTTGGTAATTGTTGCATTATTATTCTGGATACCTTTTCCTTTATGTTGTATATAAATGTTTTCCCGGTTGTCACTCTGCAGGGGTTAAATGGGGGCGCAATGTGGGTATAGGCGCAACATGGGTATATATAGTATCTGGGCGTGCGTGGGCTCAGGAAGCGTAACAAACGCGCTTGAACGTACTATGTGCAATGGTTTGCGCGCCGGATTTTGGAGAAATCGATATGGTGAAGTCGCGGCGCTTGTTGCACTGGCTGGTTGAACACTTGATGTTCACGTTACATGCCCCGATTTCGGTTTCTGGAGAGAATCTTTCAGAAACGCTTGCTGAGGTTATTGAGCATTGGATAATGTCACCTATCGAGGCGAGGCCTGTCAAGTCGAGGGTTGAGGAGTTCTCATCAAGCTGTTCAATAGAGTTTATGAACCACCGATAGGTCAGGTTTTCTCCGAAGTCTGTTGAGTTTTCACATGTAACGATTTCATCAATGAATGGCTTTCTTGGCGAGACTGAAACGAAGCCGCTGGTTCCACGCGTTGAAATGTTTTCGATTGAAGTGATTTTCCATTCATCAAGGAATTTTGTGCCTACCTTGAAGAGCCCCGCAAAGAGGCGTATGGTGGTGCCGGCCAGGTATGTCAAGTCGGTGCCATTTGATGTGTCACTAATTATGGTCGAGTTGTCGCTTGAATTGAGAATGCTGATTGAAATGTTGTCACGCCTTGCCGCATCAAGGATCTCTTGCGCAGTCCTTGGATAATTATATAAAACAAAGTCGTCAATTGTTGCATTCGGTGGCTGTGCAGTGCTGAAGCTCAATCCAAGTCTCCATGTTCCTGCGAGCGTGTCCATGCTGCCGCTGTATGTTGTCGTTGCCTGCTTGGTGCCGTCGACATAGGTGCTCATTGTTCCTGGGGCCCATGTGAATGCCAAGTGGTACCATCTGCCTTCTTGCCATGAGTTGGTAGTTGAGAACGCGTACTGGTGGCTGCCTGTGTAGAGATTGAACACTATCCTGCCGTCAGGCACCATAAATGCATTGGGGCGCGCGTCGATCCTGCTAAAAATGTACCTGTTCACTACGCCGCCTGAAATCGGCAGATTCACGTTTGGCTTGAACCAGAGCTCAACAGTGCCGGAGGTGGCTATCGTGCCAGTGTTTGTTTCAACCCAATCATTGATCCCGTCAAGGTAAAGACCCTGTCCGTATAAGCCTGTAGAAAACGTAGCTCCATTTTGCAGGGAGGCCGTGCTGCCGTTTCCGCTAGCTTCTGCAGTAGTGCCATTGAAATGCCACAAACCCGTTGTGAAGTCGTCAGGCTGGACCTCCGTGGCATTTGATGTGTTGTAAGTAAAGGTTATGAGGTGGTTGCTTGGCGCCGAGATTTCGATAGATGTTAAATTACCGGTCGTGTTGGCTCCTGATATCTGCGCGGCGCTGTTAGAGATCTCTAGATTGTTTATTTCATCAATAAAGGATTGGTTGTCGAAAAAATCTTCAAATGTCTGGGGGGCATAGGCCATTGGAAGCAATAGTATTAGTGCGATGAGTAATCTTTTCATTGCGTATCACGTCGTTATGTTTAAGTCAAAGCCGCGCTGTGCAGCGTAATCAACTGAGAAGTTTATGAATTCGTCAATCCTGGTGTCGTTTGTCGGGTCCATCGATACCACTAACGTGAGTTCCTTTTCGATGTTCGTAATGATCATTGACTGCGTGTCAATACGCGAGTTTTGCGTTTCTTGTTCTGTGGCAATGTCTGTCACGTAAACCCCGATAAACTGTGCAGTCAAGAAAACCAGCACTAGCGCCATGATAATCATCAGTTGTCCTCGCTGCATTCCCCGCGTTCCCTTTTTCATTCCGTTTTTCAGTCCTTTCATCATTCATTCCACCTAATGCTATCTATTCCAGAATGCCCCTGTGATTTTTTTTGGCGCGTACGTGAAGTACTGCCTGTCTAGGCTAACCGCCCAGTAGTCAAGCGTTGGGAAGTATGATCCGTTGCTTGTGAAGTTCGCGCGCACTATAATATTGTCGTTGGCATTCGATATGTCTGTACCATTGCTCACGTTCGCCACGAGCACTTGAGACGTGTCAGACGCGTTCACGATGTCGATTGTTAAGAATCCGCTGGCATCAGTTTCAGTGATTTCAATTGTCGTGAAGTTTGCGTCCTGCCTGCTGATTTGCTTGCTAAGTAAAGTGCCGTTGAATGCAGCGAGTGCCTGAATTTCCTGTTCAGACATGGCCGTGTTTTGTATTAGGACTTCGTCAATGATTCCTTGAAAGTCCGTGTTCCTCCAGTTACCCTCTCCTAAGTTCCAGCGCCGCGTGCCTGTGGTGCAGTAGTCCGCTGCTATTACGCTGTTGGCTTTCACAACTCCGTTGACGTAGATCTTTAGATTTGTGCCGTTTCTGACAAATGCCAAGTGTGCCCAAGCCCCGGTTTGGATTGCGCCGGTTGATGTGATTACACTGCTTGAGTAGCTGTTTGTACAGTTTGAGTGTATGTATTGTACTACACCAGTGGATAGTGCGCGTAAGAAAACATTGAGCGTGTTATCACCACCGCTAAGCTGACGCTCTTCGAAAAGTACGGGGCTGTCATCGCTTGCCCCTGTTCTGTACACCCAAGCGGCCCACGTGAAGTTCTTTAATGGGGTTTGGAGATTGCGGGCTGCTTCAAAGTACGCCCTCGCGTTGCCGTCGTTGAAGCCGTCATTGGTGAAGTTCAGCGCAATGTTGAAGCGTCCATTTGTTCTGTTGGGCGCTGTTACTGTGAAGTTGTTAGTTCCGGTTTCATCAAATGCCGTGGTTCCTGATGTCTCGTCAAGGCGCAACAGGGTGATCGTGTTTGCGTCAGTTTCAGGAATGTTTCCAGCTAGGGCTATTGATTCTTCTTGCGTTCCGCCTGAAGAATTGAAGGTGGTGAACTCGTCTATTGTGACGTTGTTCAGGGTGTTGTTTTGCGAGTTGTCTGTGAAGTGGTCTGTCAGCAGCCCCGGTACTGGGTTCAGCCAGCCGCTTATGATGCATGAGCTGCTTGCGGTAGTTTCATTTCCTAAACCGGATGTGTCTGCCGTCTGGCTCGTGTACGCCTCGAGTATCAGCGAGCTGTTCAACTCCGTGCTTAGGAAGATCACTTCGTCCATTTTTCCTTGCAAGGCGTTGTCATTTTCAATGTTTCCAGTGCCTGCGCGGGCCATCATTGTCAGGTTCGTGTCAGTTGCCCGCGGCGCCCACAGTTCCCCGGTTGCTGAGCTTGCGCTTGCTTCTTGAACGCCATTGTGGAATATCCTGATGCCGTTGGTCGGGCCCCATGTAAAAGCGACATGGGTCCATGTGTTTAGTGGGATGACATTGGCTGATGTTGGCGCGTTGCCTGCAATGTATTGATTATCGTCGCGCAGTTGGGTTTTCTGCCCAAGTATCCTGAGCGAGTAGCCGTCATATCCTCTTGAGATTAGGTATTGCTCGCTTGACAGGTTTATGTATAACCAGAACATGATCGTGCCTTCGGAACCCATTGACTCACGGTAACTGGTAGTGACCCTGTTTCCATTATTGGTGGTTCCTGCGTTGGTTGTGTTGAGGGCATAATTAAGTTTTCCAGTGTCCCACTGCGGCAATGATGTTCCTGCGAGGGTTCCATGGTAACCGTTGCCGCTATAATCCTTTGCCTGTGTGCCCTGGTTTTCATTGAAGTGCCACAGGCCCACGGTTTCGGCATCGCGTTCTCTTTCTCCAATGATGAAGCTGTCGGTCAAGTTTCCTGACTGGTTGAAGAGGTAGAATGCATAGCCGAGGTCTTCTGGCAGGTATGACGTGAGGTTCGTGAATTGCAGCGTGTCATTAGCAAGGTACGCCCTTAGGTCCTGGTTGTTGCAGAGGATCTGGGTTGCTGCTGTCGCGAATTCGAAGAGCCGCGGTTCGTTGCCTACATTTGAGACCTGCGGCGTTATCGGCTTTTCAATGTTCACCAGGAAACTGAACAATATAAAAATGGCCAGTATGGCCTCAAGCATGTACATCATTCCGCGTTTCATTTCCAGCTCACCAGATCCATATCCTTATTTTTCCCGTTTCATAAGCCACCGTCATTGCGGTTGCGTTGTCCTCGCGTATGCTTACTGGTTTTTCGAGGTACCGCGCAGCGCCTGAAATCGAGGTGTTGCACTCATAGCTTGTGCTGCCTGTTTCTATGCGTATCTTGAAGTTCGTTGTTATCCCAGATAGGTGCTGCAAGGCGCTGCAGTCCTGCGCATTGATTGCGAGAACCTTGTTGCTGTCGAGTATGCCGTATTCTATTGTTTCATTTTCAACAGCCAGCCCGATTCGTTGCACTTCAGAGAGGGTTGTCCAGTTAGATGGGTATCCTGGGGTTCTGATTAAGACGTGTTCAAGGTATGCTGATTCCTCTTTAAGTGGGTCTTCGATAATTGTCGGCTGCACCTCGTAATATGGCAGTATGGTGAAAATCGTGGCATAGAATCCCAGAAAAAACGCGAGGGCTATTATGAAGTCAAAGTTATAATTCCCTCTCCTGCCAATCAGTTGTGCCATTGCTGCTGCCCCTAACGTTTTTGCTTAAGCCCCTTCTGTTTCGTTCATCTCTGCCGGCGTGTCCCTTATCAACACGATGAAGGTTTCCCCTTCCTGCTCAACCTTGTACGCGATTTTTGTTGGAACGCCAACTATGACACGGTGCTTTCTCACTGTTATGTCGCCGCGCTCGCACGCCAGGCACTTTTCCTGCCTAAATTGAATTCGCGAGCTTGTTATCGGTTTTTCGAAGAACGTGATGCCCTTTTCAATCTCTTCATTGACGCTGTTCACGATTTGGTCTGTAGTTATGTCCTTTGTCAATACGTATGTCTTGTATCGCGGCTCGACCTTTTCGGCTGTGGCTCCGCCTAGCTGTAATTTCTGGATGCCGCTCGGCGGCACTGTAGAGATCTCCTTTCCGAGCTGTTGCGTAAGCGGTGCCGGGTTCAGGAAAACCTGGCCGATTAATATCGTTATTATCATTAAGACAAAGCTGTGCCTCAGGCCAGCGAGGAACGAGTTCTCGCTCATGAAACCAGCAACCATGCCGCTGAAGAACGCGGAAATCAGTATCAAGTGTAGAAAGAAAACCTTGTACTCCGCTTCTGTCGGCGGACTGGATTCACCACCAATTGCCGGGGCGAAGGCGCTGAATTGCGTCATCTGCGGAATGAGAAAGTTGGCTAACCCAATCAGGATGCCTAAGAAGAGGAAGAAGATCACGTAAGTTACTGCGACATTGGCAGAGAATTTTTCCTTGCGTTCTGACTCTGTCTGCTTTAATGAACGTATGTCCTCTGACACGGTTTCCAGGATGCTTGCAACGTCACCCCCTGCCCGGTAGCTCTCGACGATGACGCGCATGGTTTGTTTAATGAGGCGCGATGAAGTCCTCTTGGTTAATCGCAACAAGGCAGTGTCGAAGCTCATGCCCCAGCTTACTTGCGAGGCGACAATGCGCATCTGCTTAGTCAACGGGCCATAATTGCCCTCTGCGGCTGTGGCTATGGCTTTTGGAAGTGGCATGCCTGCCTTGTGCGCTTCTGCAACCTCCCTCAGGAAGTCTGGCAAGTACTTTTCCATGGTTCTTGCTTCTTGATATTCCTGCATCGCCTCAATGAACTTTGGCAGCACGATTAAAGCCGCGCTCAGGCCCGCAACTAGAGAAAAGTAGGCCTCGTTGCTTAGGTAAATCAAGGATGCTATGAAACTTACAATGCCGAAAATCATTGTCGTATTTGCAGGGCTTTTCAAAATGGAAGTTACTGTCATGGATCATACACCTATTGGCCGTGTTACTTTTATGATGACCAGGAACATGGAGTATGCCATAGGCATGCCTATGTAAATGATCAGCGCAAGCAACGCAGACGCCGGAAGTGGTAACTGAGTGATCAGGCTCATTACAGTTATTAGTATAATGATGAATAGTGGGGCGCTGACAAAGCCTATGATGTACATCTCAGACAGGATCCCGAGAAACTCAACATAAGAATTCATTGCAGTCTCCTGGATTTCAAGAAATGACCTGCTCTTCCCGAGCAATAATTCCCGCAGATCACCGCCGCTGCGAACCGTAGAAACCATGGCCCACAGCAGTTCCTTGAAATGCGGACTTGGTGTCTCTGACGCGGCCTTGCTCATCGCAGTCAGGATGTCTATGCCAAAGACGCGCGTGTCCCTAGCAATCTTTCTGCATTCTTCTGCAAGCACCCCGTATTCCTGAAATTGCCCGACCAGTTCAAAAATCAGGGGCAACGGAACACCAGTGCCGGCTATGGTCCCCATGTGCGTCGTTAGGTATGGCAGGTTCAGTTCAATGCTCCGCTCTATAGCGTTTATCCTGATGCCGGGGTAGGTATAAAAAAAAGCAACGCTTGCAGCAAAGCCCAGGAAGGTCATCATGAATGTGAACGCAAGTGACACGATTCCAGGGAATGCAAAGAGATTGAAAAAGATTATGCTGAAAAAGTAGAGCGAAAAAACAATCGCCAGGGTTGTTGTGAGCATGGCCACGGACACGTACTCCCCAACTGTCATGTGCAGCCCGGATTGTCGCAGCAATGGGGCCATCTTTTTTACGTCGCTCTTGAAGTTTTTTTCTATTATGTCGTACATGGCGCCCATAGACTTTAGGGCCACTTGTCTATATGTTCTACCGAATATTAGACTTGCCATACTTCCCCAGCCCGTAAACTTTTTTCAGGACCTCTTCGGGGTTCCTGTGGTACGCTTCCAGGATCTCGCCGACATCCTTGTAGTACCGGATGTTGTTGTTCTTCATCCACTCAAGGGCGTCTTTGCGCCTGTTGACTTCTTCCCAGATGCTTTTTTCCGGCACGCCTTTGTCCTCGCGGATCTTGTTCAAAATGTAGCTCCTGTCACTCGAAAACTGATAGTAATCGCCGGCAGGCACCCACTTGAATAGCCTGTTCACTATTGGGGATTTGGATTCGAGTTCCACACCCGTGATTTCTATGACCTCCTTAACGCGGCGCACGTCGATTTTGTTTATCTTTGCGTGCTGCAAAATCATGACTATGTTTAGCTGCTGCAGCAGGCCCGCCGACAGGTTGATTGGTGGAGTTATGAGCCTGTTGACGACGCCTTCCATTGATTCCCCGTGAATCGTTGCGAGACCGGCATGACCGGTCGCCATAGCTTGGAATAGCACATAGGCTTCCTTTCCCCGGACTTCCCCGACAATTATTTCGTCGGGGCGCTCTCGCAGTGCGGCTCTTAATAGTTCGTACATGCTGACTTCTCCGCGGCGCTCTCCGGTAATTGTTGGCGGGCCGTAGCCACTGCGCGCGATTTTTGCGATCCAGTGCTGATGCGGTAACCTTAATTCGGCGGTGTCCTCGATGCTGATGATCTTCAGTTCCGGAGTTAGGAACATTGACAATGCGTTCATGGCACTCGTTTTTCCGGTCGCCGTGCCGCCGCTTACCAGTATTGAGTTTTTGTATTCGATCGCCATCCATAGGTATGCGGCCATGGTGCTTGGAATGGTGCCAAAGTTCATCAGGTCGATGATGGTCAATGGGTCTTTGGTGAACTTCCGGATGGTGAATGTGCTTCCCCTTGTTGATATGTCTCCTTCTGTCGAATACGTGGCTTGCAGCCTTGATCCGTCTGGCAGCGCCGCGTCAACCAGGGGCTCAGAAACCGAGATGTGCTTTCCAGAGCGCTGGACCAGCTTGATTATGAAGCTGTTCAAGTCCGCGTCGGTGTCGAAGGAGAGGTTGGTTTTTATTGACCCGAATTTCCTGTGAAATAAGTACAATGGAATTCCTTTACCGTCGCAGCTTATGTCCTCGATGTCGAGGTCCTGCATAACTGGCTCGATTTTTCCAAGCCCGAGGAAATCGCGGTACAGGTAATACGTTATCTTATTGTATTCAGAGTCAGACACCTGAATTTCATACTCGTTTATTATTTCCGTTAGCTTGTCCTTGAGGTAGTTCTTCACAGTCGCTACGTCCTTGATCGCTGTAAGGTTGATGTCAAGCAGGTCCATCATGAGCGTGGTGATCTTTTCCTTGAGCTCCTTTTCATGCTTCGTTAGTGGCGGTTCTATTAGGTGGTATATAACCTCCTCAGTGTCATCATTCCATCTGATGTTCGCATAGGCATATGGCTCTATCAAAGGATAGCGCAGGTTGACGTCCTTTGTTTCCTGCGCGCTCCATTCGGTGCTTATCTTGGCTTCTTTCGCTTCCTCTGGAATCTCCATCATCCCGCTCGGCATCCCAACAACGGCGCTGGCAACTGGTTTTTTAGTCTCGGTAAGCCTTTCCTCGATGTGCGGGAACTCCACTACCTTGGGCTTCTTGAGTTCGACCTCAGTGGCCTCGGGCTGGCCTGATGGCGTTTCCGTGCCGAGCTTGACAGCTTCAGCCTTTACAGGCTTCTTCTTTTTTTGCTTGCCTTCCGTGACCTCTTCCAGCACGCCTTCTAATTCATCTTGCGCCACACGAATCCTCCAGTGTAATGTTTAAATTCGTCTCATTAACGTATTTCCCGATGAGGCAGTTGTTGCCAGAGCCAACCGCGCCATCAAAGTTTATGGCCGAGCAGTTGATGTAATCAACTTGTTTTGTGGTCCTGTCAGTAAACACGTTAGCCACCTTATAATGGATTTCGTCGCTTTCGCAGGAAATCGTTAATTCGTAGCCGTGTTCAAGCCCCGGCAAGATCAGTGATTCATTTACCTCGGTGTTGATCGCGTCGACGCTGCGCAGCAGTTTCATCACCTTGGCCTGCGCCAAATTGACTATTTGGTCCTCCCGATTGTACTGGTTTTGAAGCTTCAGGTCATCAAGGTAGCCCTGATAGAGGAAGCTCAGGACAGCTATCGCTCCCAGCAGGATCAGGCTTCTAAACAGCAGGCTCATTATGTCATCCATGTCAATCAACAAAATCCAATCATTAGTGTCTGTGATGTCGAGTTCGCCCCGGTTTTTGTGACTCGCATTTCCGATCTTGATCGCTGAGTTCCTGGAGCGCACACTTCGCTTTCTATAATATCGATTCCGTCATAGCAGAGCACGATTTCTGATTCTGCACCAGAGCCGCCGAGGAACATGGTCTCGACTATATTCGGGTTGCCGAAGTTGAATCTTCTTAAGGGGATCCTGGTTTCAGGGTCCTGGTAATAAGTTGGGTTGTCGCTGCAGTCCGTTGTTAAGTTCTGTCCGAGGTAATCGCCGTAAAGCTTCGGCCGGAACACAAGCCGTACAATGTCATTCCTTGCATCGATTTCGATCGCTGATCGGGTTCCGCCATACAGGAAAAACGAGTACGTTGTTGTAAAGTTGATGTCGCCGTGCGCCGAGGCCCTGATTACCGTGTCCAGGGCCGACATTTGCTTTTCATAGCTGCTCTTGATGAGCGGGTCGTCAAGGCTCTCCGCAAACGGCTGCCCAATAATAAAGGCCACCGTGGTCGCTGTGATAATAATGAGCGTGATGAAAAGAAACGTCGTTATCTGCGAATATCCTTTACTTTTGCTCATTTTTATCACTAAACCCCTATTTATAGTAATCAATAAATACGTAAAGTTTAATATACCTATCGTCTTATTTTAGGCACAAACAGTGAGAATTATGCTGAAGTCCATCGCAATCGTGACTGACGGAAACCGCAGGTATGCCGCCAAAAGTGGGATAAGCTTAAAAGATGCTTACACCACTGGGTTTGACAAGGCCGAGGAGGTTTTCGACTGGTGCCTCGAAATTCCCGAATTGAATACAGCAACAGTCTACGCCCTGTCGACCGAGAACCTGAATCGGAACTTTGCAGAGCTCGAGGTGTTGTATCGGCTGTACGTTGACTACTTCAAAAAGCTAGCTGAAAACCCCAAAATTTACGACAGCGGCGTCAAGGTCAGGGTTATCGGCGAGCGCCACTTATTGAAAAATCAGGCTTTACTCAACGCGATTGCAGCACTGGAGGAAAAAACCTCCAACAATGACAAGCGGAAGCTGAACATCGCCCTGGCCTATGGTGGCAGAGCTGAGTTGATTCAGGCAGTGAACAGCATCCAGGGCACAGTGACTGAGCAGGCCTTGCAGGAAAAGCTCTACGAACAGCAGGACGTCGATCTCGTAATCAGAACAGGGGGCACGCAAAGGTTGAGTAACTTCTTGACATGGCAGACCGCGTACAGCGAATTTTTCTTTACAGACAAACTATGGCCTGAGCTTGACAGGCAAACCTTCGATAAGGCCATCGATTTTTACGAAAGCACTAGAAGAAACTTTGGCAAGTGACGCTAGATCATGGCCCGCGCCATCGCAAGCATTGTCAGCGGCCTCTTGAAAAACTGTTTCTTTAATCCGGATAGGTTTTCCATGTCGCCGTGTTCTGAAATCAATTCGTCCACGTGCCTTTCACGCACCGCCTTAAACAAGCGGTCATAATCAGCGCGCTGCAAGATCTTGCTGACTAAGTCGTGGTCGTTGAGTTTCGGGATGAGCTCTTTCCTGTGTCTTGTTTCGTAGTATGTTAGGTCTTGTTTGTCAACAGCTTCCTTCAGAATGTCGGCTGCAGCGCATCCAAACAAAATTCCACCGCCGGTCGTGTTTTTAACTTGTGCTGCTGCGTCTCCGCACAGCGCTTTGTTGTCCAGCGTCACCGGCTTCTTGTCGTAAACCGGGATGAGTGCGCTTTGTATCTTTGAAACCCCCGACAGATTAATGTTGCGCTTTGCAACAAACTCGTCAAACCGTGCCTTCGGGTTCCCGGTTCCCTGTTGTATTCCGAGCCCGATCTTGGCTTCGTTTTCATTCATTGGAATTATCCAGGCAAAGAAACCTGGGGCAAAGCCACCGAAATGAAGCTGAACAAAATCGGGATCGCTCTTCAGCTGCGCTTCGACTTGGTAGGTGTAAATGAATTTACGTGTCATGTTCATGCTTTTCATTACTCCGGAAATCGCGCCGTCGCACCCCATAATGTAGTCATCTTGCTCGTCATTCCAGCGCTTCCCATATGTGATTTTGCAGCCATTGTCTGTTGCCATTTTTTCAACAGACCTTTGGAACTCAAGCCTGTCGCACACGTGCGCCTGCACAGTGCGCTGGCGAACCTCGAATGATTCGTTGTCTGAAAAAAACCGCGCGCCGTAAACTTCATTGAGGCAGGACTCTTCGACAGGGATGCCGAACTTCGCGATGTTCCTGCTGAACAAAGCGCTGCACGTCTTCTCATGCATCTGGTTTTTGGCTTCCCAGATCTCCTGATCCTGGATTTTGCTGCCCAGATAACAGCCAACAACCCCTCCCCCGACTATCATTTTGAATTCACCATTCTATTACCTTGAATTTTTCCATCCACAGTTTCAATAATAGGATGTGCCAGAGCCTGTTCGCATCCTTCCTTGTCAATGATTTCCTTTGCGCAATGAGTTTTTTTATGGGTTCTGGTTTCATGAACTTTGGAATGCCATTGTCTAATTGGACCGCTGCGAATTCTCCAAGGGCACCATTAAACCACGTGGGCAATGGAACATCAAAGCCGTGCTTTTTCCTGTTTATAATGTGCCATGGAACTATGCCGTGCAGCGATTTCTTCAAGATGTACTTTTGGTTCAGCTTGTTGAGCTTGAGGTTTTCAGGCAAGCTGTTCGCGTACTTTACGAGTTCCTTGTCCAAAAACGGCACACGTAACTCCAACGAAGCTGCCATGCTAGCCTTGTCAGCCTTCATAAGCAACTGGTTTGGCAGTATTTCGCGTATGCCGAAGTACAGCATGTCATTCAAGGGGTGGCCCGTAACGTAACTCTTAAGTGCACTGTACGCGCCAACACCTTCATTGTTAAAGAACTGCTTTTGCTGCGCGTGGTTAAATATCGAAATCACATTGTAGAACGCCTTGTACTTTGCGGTCTTTGGAATGGGGAACAAATTTGAAACCGTTTTGTACCTGTTGTAGCCTGCAAAGATTTCGTCACTGCCCTCGCCGGACAAGACGACTTTGACGTGCTTTCTGGCTTCCTTGGAAACAACGTACGTTGGCAAAGCCGCGCCGTCGCCGATAAGGTCATCAAAGTGCCAGACTAGTTTCTCTGTCAACTTTGGTGTGTCGTTTTCGTCTATTGTCACTTCGTGATGATCAGTGCCGATTTCATTTGCGACCTCTTCTGCAAATCGAGTTTCATCATTCTCTTCGTTGAAACCCACGCTGAAGGTCTTGAGGCCATCGGTTTTGTACTTGCTCATTAATGAAACAATTGCGCTGCTGTCAATGCCCCCACTTAGGAATGCGCCGACTGGAACGTCGGCTACTAGGCGTTTCTCGACCGCGTCTTCTAGCAGTTGTGGGATCTTCTTTGTTGCCTCCTGCTCGCTGATTTTCTGAGGATTCATTTTGAATTCAATGTTGCTTTGCCGTTTATTCCCACCGCGAAACATCATTGTTTGTCCTGGAAGTATTTTGTAAATGCCTTCGAACATGGTGATGTTGCCGAGGACGCTGCCATATGTCAAAAAGGTTGGTAAGGCAGAGTAATTGTCTAGTCTTGGTTTTATTAGGCCCGATTCTAGAATTGCCTTGATTTCAGACCCATATATTACGTTGTCGTTTACAGTGGCATAGTATAGCGGTTTTATCCCTAATGGATCGCGTGATAATGTGAGCGTTTTGGTTTTAGTGTCCCAAATCGCGATGGCGTACATTCCATCTAGGCAGTTCACGTAGTTGTACTGCCACTCCTGGTACGCGTTCACGATCACCTCTGTGTCTGACTCTGTTTTGAATTTGTATCCCTTTTCCTGCAGCTGTTTCCTGATGGCTTTGTAGTTGTAAATCTCGCCATTGTATGTAATGACATACTGTTCATTGTTGCTGTACATCGGTTGCTTGCCAGTTTCAAGGTCGATTATTGACAAGCGCCGCATGCCCATGTTTATGCCCCCGTCGGTATAGAACCCGTCGTCGTCCGGTCCACGGTGTTTTATTAGATTGCACATTGCCTTGATGTCTGCTGAATTTGCTTCTGGTCCAGAGATTCCGGTTATTCCGCACATGTGTTTTTCACTTCTTCTTTTTCAGCAGGTCTTGGTAGGCGCTGATGAATGCGTCTGTGCGCCTTTTCACAGTGTGGCCCTGTATTATGGTTTTCCTTGCTGTTTTTGCCATTTCGCCGGCCTTGTTTTTATTCCGCAGGATATAGTTGATTGCATGCGCGATGTCCCGTGGATTCTTGGGCTCGATGAGCAAGCCGTTCTTTTCATGCTTAACAACCTCACTATTTCCACCAACGGGCGTTACCGCCACTGCTGTTTGGCACGACATTGCTTCTAACATGGCGCGGCTCATGCCCTCTGCGTAACTCGGCAGCACAAAGAGGTCTGCGGCGCTGTAGTAATATGGCATTTCTTCGTATTCTGTAAATGGAGCGATTTTGAAGTGCCGCGCAAGGTTTTTGTTTTTCACTTGCTCGTGAAGCCATTTTGACCTGGCCTCATCGCCAACGAGCAAAAAGAGCACGTTCTTGTTTTTGAATTCCTCTGCAGCTTTAAGCAGGTCAAAGATGCCCTTTTCTTCTACAAAACGGCCTGTGTAAAGAATAATGAATTTGTCTATTGGTAGGTTCAAGCGCTGGCGTGCGTTGTTTTTCTCCATCGGCTTGAAAAAGTCGGCGTCGACTGCGTTTGCTATATGGGTTATTTTTTTCTTGTTTAAGGCGTATTTGTGTAGCAGTTCTTTTTTTAGGGATTCTGAAACTGTTATAATCAAGTTGGCCCTGCGCAGCGTGAATCCTTCTATGCCCCGTGCTATTTTATTTGTCATTAAACCCGTGTTTGAGAGCTCCCGCGCTTTTGCCCATGGGCCGTGCATGTAAATCACGTGTGGTTTCTTGGTGCGCTTTGCAACGAAATAACCAACTACTGCGCCTATTGGATTGTGTGACTCAATGATGTCCACTTTTTCTTGTTTTGCGATTCTGGTTGCGAGATTGATGAATCTCAGCACGTCGAATCCAGTTAGGGTCCTGTTGTGGAAACCGAAACTTGGCGTGCGGTAAGTATTGGGGTAAATTTCTCCGCCGTGGTCGCTTCTGGATTTCCGGGAAACAACGATGGCCTTGTGCCCCCGGCTTGTGAGTTCCTGCGCGTGCTGTAGCACGGCGATGTCGCCGCCACCGTAGCCCATTGTTCCCCCCGCTGATTTATACGGGAAATTGAATGTGAGTATTAGGATCTTCATTCGGCTCACGCAAAGTTTAATTTGCATTTTTCTTGTTCTTTATCTAAGGATGGTTTATCTTATCTAACGCTAAGTTCTTATTTAAGTTAGATAAGATAAACCATCCTTAGATAAAGAACAAGAAAAATGCAAATTAAACTTTG
>JAGVWA010000017.1 GCA_018304505.1 Nanobdellati archaeon | reverse complement strand
CAATAATTGAAGAGGTGACATTTGAAACCCTCAGCATCGGCGAACTAGGTCCATCTAAGACCTTCGACGCGCTTCTGGAAAATTCCCAATCCCTCTTCATAGACCGAATTCTCGTCACGGCGTCGCAACGCGGAACTCTCGACACTGCCCAACTTGAAGTTACAAAACTGGATGCCCTTCCAAGATCAATAAAATCGGCAGCTGGCAAGACAAACACATGGCTGCTGTTCCAATTGCAAGGCAACGACCTAGACGCAGAGGATGTTGAGGAAACACAAATCTACTTCATCGTTGAAAAATCATGGCTGGACGACAACAAACATGATCCTAAAACCGTCAGGCTCTATCGATACGATGAGGAAAACCTGACTTGGGTTGAGTTGCCGACAGAGCAGGCAGAGGAAACCACACGCACAATAACATTCAGCTCTGTAACTCCAGGCTTCAGCTACTTCGCCGTGACTGCGACAAACGCGTCACAATTCGCAGCCAAGAAGGACATCGAAAGCTCGACATTCAACTGCCGCACTGACGAGAACTGCTTCACCAGCAAGGCCAAGAACTGCGAACTTGTAACTGCAAACCTGCCATTGACTTCGAACGTGCTGCTTCCCGGGGTGTACAAGCACACCGTAACTGGGAAAATTAGCACTAACTGCGGCGTCACGGTGCAGCTCATCCAGGTAAACAACATCAAGGACCTGGCGCAGGTAAGCAAGACAATGTCATGTGAAATACCGCTTGACGTAATGCCGAGCATCACATCGCGAAACGTGTTCCAGCTAGCTAGAAATTCGACGTACTGCCAGGGCGAGCTTGTGCCAACGGCAAAAGAGCAGGAACAGATAACACAAATAACGTGCCTTGATGGAACAAAGGCCGCGAGCCTCGCTGCGTGCCCAAAGCCAACGAACGTAACCGCGCCGAGAAATGTCACAACCAATGTTACCGCCCCTGGTGCAGTGCGCAACTTCGCAATCAAAGAAAACATCAGTGGCTTCAGGCTAACGAAATACGAAGAAGTCGCGAATGGTACTGAATTTACAGCTGAGCCAGAACTCACACTCACGGCCACTGTTGAATACACATCGACGCAGAACGAAAAATACACCCTCTACTTCTACAAGTATTCCCAGGGTTACCTCGACTCGCAGCTCGGAACGCTGGAAAGCGCGATGAGACGCACGCAAAAATCGGCATCGGGGGCTCAAACTGTCGCTGTTGGCTCGCACAACATAACCACCTACCCAGACCCCGGCTCCGACTTCATTCGGGACGTGCAAGAAGAAGTATGGCCCAGCGGAATCCACATTCTCCAAGTAAAAGGAGAAAACGCCACGCTGGTGAGGAACATCACGACCACCTACCTTGCATTGTACCCGAGCGACATTGGAAAGGTAATTGCCCCGGCGCAACTAACATTGACCGACTCAAATGAAAAGACTACTGGACGCGAATACACGATCAACTCAGATGGCATTAAGTCATGGGTTGAGCAAGTCAGCTTCGCCCACGTTGGCATAAACATCACGCCGCTGAAGATGGACTTCATCAACAACGCTATCGGTTTCATCGCGGGCACTTATGAAAACAAAATGGTGTTCATAAAAACCATCAATAGCGGCAATACATTTACCAAGGAATCAGAGCTACCCGACACAGTGCCAATTGACATCGCCTTTGCAGACGCGAATAATGGATGGATGATAACGCAGAACAACAGGATATACAAAACCAGCAACGGCGGGAAAGCATGGCAGCCGCAAACCAATGTCCAAGGTGCAGACGGCGTGCTTGACATATCCCAGATTCAGCTGAACGACATCGACGTTTACTCTGCCAATGAGACGTGGATCGCTGCAAACCAAGACAGGATATTCCACACAAGCAACGGCGGCTCAACGTGGAATGCTGTGCCTCGGCAAATCTCGATCATCTTGTCCGCAGATTGGAATTCAGTTGACGCAGTCGCTGAGAGAGAGGCGTGGATTGCTGGCGCCCTTGGCGTTATACACATGAAGTCCGAAAACAACTCGTGGGTATTGAAGGAGATAAACCAAACCATACAAAACATAAAAAAGATTGACTACATGCCTGTCGAATCAGGATTCACGGTCGCGCAAAACACGTTCGTGCCACAGATTCTCAGTGGGAAAGTGAGCAGCGTCATCTACGCCCTAACTGACACTGAAATCGGCGTGAGCTACGACAACGCCAAGTCATGGACATTCAGAACGCACAACGTCACAAACCCGGGCGGAATGGATTTCCTAAACCCGCTGAACGGGTGGATTGCGGGGAAATTCACTATGGGCGCGGACAGCATGCCCATCAGCGCATCATCTCAATCGCTAATAAGCCCAACTGAAACTAATCAGTCGACGCCGCAGTACATGCCATTTGATGCCAACAGCACAACGCTAGATGACTTATCAAAGACCAAGTTGTATTTCACTATCGGCAACACTACAATCACTGACATCGACATGATCGACTCAAACAACGGCTGGGCAATTGACCGAGGCACGAACGGCAGAGCAAGGCTGCTGAGATATCAAACGCCTCCAGCACTTTCAAGAAACGTTGCTGGGGCAGTACTAATCTCATCATTGAAACAGCCCACACCACAAGATGTAAAACTTGCTGCTGGGCTCATCTACAATCACACAGCTACGCCACAACTGCTGATGGTAAACATTTCAGAATACTTCACAGAACAACTTGCAATGCAGGCCTTTGACGAGCGGGACAAGGACTACCATGTTCTCACAGACAGGCTCATCGCAGGCACTGCGAAAATCAGGTTCTACAACCAGAAAATCAACGATGCTTGGGTGTATCAAAGCCTATGGAGGTCTGGAAAAAACATACTCGTGCTAAGCAATTTCACACTAAACTCTTCTGGTGGACTTGGAGATGCTGAACGTCAATCACAGCTAGTGCCTCTGCTCAACGTCTACTTGCCAGCATACCCGAGCAGCCTCAGCGAAAAAACCTTTGGCTTGAGTGTGCTCCAGTGTACCCATAGTGACCCATACACAATACGGTTGCAGACTCAAAACACGCTGATGAACCTTGAAGTGGCTTCACGGCTAAACCAAAACCTAGCAGCACAAATTGGCCCTCAAGCTGCACAGCAATATAACGTTACTGAGGTCGCTGAAAACACCGGCACAAACCAATCAAACCTCACTATGATACGGGCAGCTGCATCACCGGAAATAAGCATAACTAATGTTCCTGTAACGTTTACCGACCATACGGGATACTCGTTCACAGCAAGCTCGTGCACCCCGCCAAGTGCCACCAGCAAGGAACTCGGTCTTGAACCGGGTCTCCAGGGACTGTGGCACTTCAACGGAAATAGAAACGATGACAGTGCAAACAACAACCAATCAACATACACTGGCAGCCCGGAATACGCGCCGGGAAAAATCGGCTATGGCATAAGCCTAAATGGGGAAAATCAGTGGGCTTCATTGCCGACAACAATCACAAAGAACGGCACGTTCATGTTCTGGTTCAAGCCAAAAAATAACTTGCCAACCAACACGCCATATTACCTCGTCAGTAGAAACGACGGGAGACCATACTTACGTATCGAGGCTAATGGGAAAATACAGTTAGACGTTTTCAACACCGTGAATAGCCATAATTACTTTACCAGCGATGCTACGCACCCTTTGAGTAATGATTCATGGCACCACATCGCATTCACGTGGGGCAACGGTCAGGCGAATGTCTTCCTAAATGGGACAAACATTATCAGCAAAACCTACGCTGGCGAACTCGATACGATTGGAGATCCATTCTGGAAACTCGGGAAGATAAATTTGGATAGTCAAAATAATGAACTTGCGGCCGGAACGTTTGACGAGGTCGCGTGGTTTAACAGATCATTGACGCAAGCCGATGTTGAACAGAGAATGAAAAAAGCGTTATGAGCAGGGCTGCAGTTAACTGCGGTCATGCCACATTTAGAATTAGCCTGTGCCTGCTTTTGACCATGAGTTCTGCCTCCTGGCCCTTGTGGAGCTGCATGAACTCAGCAACTTCCTTTGAAATCGGCATGGCGAGGCTATTGCCAACTTTTATTAGCTTTTTACGAAGTTTGAACGCCTCTACCGGTACAACTTGGCCTAGCTTTTTTTGCACAATTTCGCCTTGCACAGACGTGAAAACTTCCTCTTTGCAATTTATACAGTAATAAGCATCGATGTCTTTTACTATGACTGTGCCATCATATAAATCAAGTTCCGTCTTGATCTTTTTCATGGTGTTTCCGCAAACACATTTCATTTACATCACATTTTCTTCAGTGCATTTTCGTATGCCTGCGTTTCCCACAATGAACTGCCCCAACAAGTTATTATCTTGATCCCATTTCTGAACCTGACAAATATCGCCGTTACATAGCGGTCTTTTATCTTGCATACTGCTTTTTCTTTCCCCAAGCCTGAATCCATTACCAACGCATTGTCAAGATTTGACTCAAGCTCCCTCATGCTAATTATATCTTCAAGCGCTTCCTTTAAGGCATGCCTACTCAACACAACCCCCTGCTTTGAAAGATCCTCCACCCGAACACCATGTATATATTATGTTATTACGATATATAAACAGTTCTATTTGTGATAGCTCAACATTCTGTTGAGTGCCTAATCGTCACTCAACATCCTGTTGAGTGCCTAATTGCCACTCAACATTCTATTGAGTGCCTAATCGTCGCTCAACATCCAGTTGAGTGCCTAATCGTCACTCAGCATCTTGAATTGCTTGCGCGGCTTTTCCTTGGGTTTCTTCATTGCGTAAACACCAGCCCCTACGAGGCCCAGCACCGGCAGGACATACTCAGGCTTTATCGGGTTCTGGCTTTCATTGCCTGTACCACTGCCGATTTGCCTCGCAGCGTCCATGGCCCTGTAGAAGTATCCTGTGTCGAAGTACTCCTTGGCATTGCCCAATAATTCAAGCCCGTTGCTGGCCTTGATTTCGTCGAACCTCTGCTTGGCCTTGATCATTTCTGAACGCGCCTGGCCCTGTATCGAGGCGATCCTCAGCTCGAGGTAATTGAGCATGTCTGAGAATTCCTCTTTAATGACGCGCGCCTTCTGCGCGTCTGTCTTTTTGGCAAAGTTGTCGAAGCTTGAAAAGTCCATCTTCGTGATTGCCGCCTTTAGGCTCGACAGCCGCGTCTTGGCCTCAGTAACGCTGTTCGTCATTTCAGCGTCTCCGTCAAATGCTTTTTCGAACTCATCGAGTTTTCTTTCCAGCGCTGACGTGTCAAATTCCTGGAATTCAGCAAGCACTGACTCTTCAGCCGTTTCCAGTTCAGGGCACGTGTCCTTTTCCTGGCACGCGTTCTTCACTTCAACGCAGCTAGAATACTGACAAATGCGCTCCAGCCTGTTCTTTACCTCAGCATTTTGCGGTGCCTTATCGAAATCAAGCCTTGGAAGACCAGTGCTGTTGCGTTGCGATGTCAGGGTAAATTCATATTGCTGCTCTAGCCCGGCCCTGACTTCCGGAAGGCTTTCCAGGAATTCCTCATCTGCAAGGTTGATGAGCTGTTCGTACTGCCGGAACAACGGCGTTTGGGAGAAATTCTCATTAGTCATGTTGATTAGGCCGACAAGTGAGCCTATCTCGCCTTTCTTGCTTTCAACAAAGCCTGCCGTGTTGTTTACGAGGTACGCGTACGTTATGGATACTGTTTCTGCCGGCGCCAGTGATGGCAGCGTGAACTGCAGGCCTGTTATCGTTACCTGCGGCTGCATCGAGTATTCGATGACTTCTGCACCTGCCGGGAGCTCTTCCGTGAGTTCGAAATTGCTTAGCTTCTCGCCGAGATTTGTAACCCCAATGCTTACGTCGATCCTGTCCTGAAAATTCGGCTTCTTTTTTATTGAAACCCTGCGCTGCACGTCTACGTTCGATTTCTGCGCGTAGCGCAGCGTGATGTTTTCCCCGGGGTTCAGCAGCAGGATTTTCCCGCCGACGAGTGAACCATATGGTTTTGAGTATATCAAATCAAGGACATCGTTTTTAACTATCACTGCTACCGGTTTCACCAGCCATTCAAGTTGCACTTGCTCCTCCCATACTACCTTGGAAGGCGTTGCACTTACAGTGGCCCTTTCAGTTGTTGTGCACCTCGCAGCAGTGAAGACCGCGTCAAGCTCCTTTTCAATGATGCTGAGCGGCGCGATTTCCGGAATACTAAACACAATGTTGTCAAACCCGTTGCTGGTTCTTTCCACGAGGCCCTTTGTGTCAACCTCAATTTTGGCATTGATTAGCTTTATCCGCGTCGGGTTGGTTATGTGGAACCTGAGCTTTGTGTTTACCTGCTCGTTGCATTCAACGATTCCGATGTCGGCAAAGGCCCGCGTGCTCTTCGTCAGTATGCTTGAACTTATTTCCTCTGCTATGGGTTCCAGCTTACTAATGATCTTGTCATAGATCTCCTTCATCCTTTCATAGTCCTCTGGGAACTTCATGCCGCTGGCCAGGTCAAAGTCCCTCTTCAGCTCGTCGAGCATTTCCGGGTCGATGTACTGCGATAACTCGGGATTTTCTTTCACCAATTCAGCAAAGCCTATGAGGTCCGCAGACCGCGCTTCCATTTCGTCAAGTTCCCTTATCAGCGGCAGCGCCCTGAACATGGCGTCATCAATTATGTCACCAATAATATCGTTTTTTGTTGATTCGTTCTTCTCTGTCAGCGCATTACGCAGCCTGTCTTGCAGGTCCTTGATGTATATTCCCCAGTGCCCAATTATGCGGATTAGCCATTGGATCTCGTCGCTTGTCTCGTCGTTTATCTTCGCCAGAATTACTTCATCTTTCGGCATCGTGAATTTCTTGGCCGCCTGCGCCTGCAGCACCAGTTTCCTTCCAACCTTGTCCTGGTCAATCGCCTTTTCAAGAAGCTCGCGGGCCTCAATGTGGAAGGGGTTGTTGACGTCCATGCTTCTCATTAGCCCGTCAATGTAGTCTTGCATGTCTTTTTCGTGGGCTTCAAGATCTGACTCAAGCGTCTTTGCAAGCTGCTCTGTTATTAATGAATTTTCATAAAGGGGCTTGGCGCTTGTGATTGCATTGAACAGGTAATCATCACGCTTGAGCTTTCTCTGGATCTCAATTTCCTCCGCAGTTATTTCAGCATCCCTGATGTCTGATTTCAGCCGCTTGTGCATCGTGTCCGGTGAGCCGGTTTTTTGCAGCACTACGTGGGTCGCCTTTGCCGGAATGACATTAATGACGTTTTCTGTCACGAGCTTTATGTCTTCATTTTCAAGCGTTTCTATTATTGACTCAGCTGATTTCTGTTTCGCTTGCGCAAGCGATCTTAACGTGCTGTACTTGTCTTGCATCTGCTGTTTTCCCTGCTCAAGCTCAACTAAGAGTTTTGTCATGTTTAGGTATAATGATTTGTCTGGCGCCGCAATGGTGTTAAAAATCGTGATGCTGTGCTCTATGGTTTTCTGGTTTTTCCGCGTCGCGATGAGGCACGTCAGCAGGTCAACCTGGCTGCACCGCACGCCCGTCATTGTGTTGGTCACGTTGTAGTACTCGTTGGCCTGGTTTAGAAAGTCCTCTGCTTCCTTGTATTTGACGTTCGCAAGCCCAGAATAGCGGGAATTATCGGCGCCCATTTCGTCAAGCTCTATCCTACGGCCCTCGAGCTGCACCAAGAGCTCATTGAACGCTATTGCCGCTTCTGTCTGGGCTTTGAAAAAGCTGTTTTTCGCGGATTTGTAGTTGCCGCTTGCATTGGTTTGTAATCCAAGGTCAAATAGCCAGCCCTTAATTGTCTGCTCAAACACCATGCTGAAATAGAAATCGCGGGTCTTCTCCTGCATCTTTACGGCGAAGTCCTTTGCTTGCTTGGCGTTCACCCATGCCGATTCTAAATGCGGCTTGTACGTGCCGTTGGGCAGCAGGCTCAGAGCGTGCTGAATTTCAACCGGCGTCCTCAGCTGGTTCACCTGATCAAAGATTTGCTGTGCTGCAACGAAATCTAAGGCCCCGTACAGTGCGGCTAGGATCAGGGGGGCCGAGAAGATCAACAATGGCAAAGGAATAACGCCTTTTCGCATGTAATTATTCTGTTCAAGGTTCCTTATAAGGATTTTGCAACGTTATCCAGTTTACACTGGTTTAAACTCTGATAGGTTAAATGGGGGCTGGGCAAGAAGTTAGCGAGCAGCTTTTACAGCGTATTTTGGATAAGCTGCGTAAACATACTCTTTTATTTCCTTTGTGCCCATTTTTGAGAAGTCTTCGATAACTTCTGCGAGCAGTTCCTTGATTGGTTTGGGTAATGCTTCTGCGAGTTTGCTTGTGTACTCAATGTCCTTTAATCGATATACCTTTGCCGTGCCCTTGATCCTTAATTCAAGTTCGCCTTTCTCAACCAACTCTTCAAGCGCCAGCTCAATTTCCCTTGAATACGGACCATAAGTATAAGGTTCCCAATCACAACCAAT
>JAGVWA010000020.1 GCA_018304505.1 Nanobdellati archaeon | reverse complement strand
CATGTCTTTAATGCGCAATACCATGCATGTGTTTTGACAAAACATGCTTAATAAGTTTTTGCAACAGCTGTGGGTTTAAACCCGCGCCGGTTTAAACCCATCGCGGTTGGCAAAATCATTAAATACCTGCGCTTCGCAAATAGAATAAGTGATTAATTATGGCTGAAGCAACAGCAGCCCCCACTAGTACATTTGAAACGCAACTGGACGATCCACATGAGAAAATGGAGCGGTGCACATTGATCGCGCGCCGCGCAAAGAGAAAAATCGATCTCGAATATCTTAGAAAAGCCAATGGCGACCATGTAAAAGCATTCAACATGATGTTTGATGACCTGCTAAGGGATCAAGAAAAACACAGAAAGTACTTCAATTTCCCAAGTAAAGAAGATCTCGAGGATAATAGACTTTAATTCCCAACTCTTTACCCACTGTGTGCCAATGCCTATCATAAGAGCATGCGATCGCTTTGTGTGTATCTGCCAGTATTAAATGCAAACAATCCCCAAAGCCGACCTTGAATTTCTCATTGTGGCGGAGGGCAAGCTGCCGATCAAATTCCGTAGACTGAACCTGCAGGCACCACCTGTTTTTCCAGAGGTTGGATTGTACCCTCTCGAATTCTTCCAAGTTACCAGTGCTCTTCATCTCTTTTACGTGCCTTTCTGATGTCAGTACAATGCTTTTTTCTCTCATCAGCATGCTAAATAGCGCGACCACATCATCGTGTCGCGCATCGGTTTCATCCATATAACAGATCCATACATCACTGTCGAAATAGTAATTCACCTAATTATTCTGGCATGCTTTCCTTATAACGATTTTGCCACTGAAGTTAGTTTAAACTGGTTTAAACCCGCGCCGGTTTTTCGGGGCACGTCACGAGCCTCCTTAGCGCGCGTTCACGCGCAGCTTTCAACCTCGCCCTGACAGTCGCATCCATACAATAAATACGATAAGTTGTTTTTTATTGTTATATCATCCCAATATTGAACGCAACTTTTATATACGTTTATGCACATAATAAACGTAGTGATAAAAATGGTTAGCATGACACTATCAATCCCCGCGCCGCTGGCACAAAGGATGAAAAAACACTCAGAACTGAACTGGAGCGACGTAGCCCGGCAAGCAATAAAACAGAAAATCAGAGACCTAGACTTACTCGACAAACTCGTCGCAAAAAGCCAAATGACAAGCAGGGATGTTGAAGAACTGGATGATGTAATCAAGAAGGGGCTCTGGCAACGCCACAAAGAGCTGATGAAAGCATGAGGCTCATCGTAGACGCCAACATAATGCTCTCAGCGATGATCAAAGACTCTGGTGTTAGAAAAATCATTATCAGCGGAGCCCACGAACTCTTCATACCCGAATACGCCCTACAAGAGACCCTCATGTACATAGACCTGCTGCCCTCGCACTCTCAATTGACAACGACGGCCTCTGGACAGCAGACAAAGACTTTGACAAACAAAACAAAATCAAGGTGTGGAAAACCAAGGACCTGCTTTAGCACTACCCACGCCTTATTATTATTCTTAAATAGGTACATTACCTCTTGTAAATCTTGCCTCTGTGGTCAACAACACGCACTACTATTAGATCAGGATCGTAATAAACATCTACTAGAGCCCGGTAATCCCCTACCCTGATCTTATGCCCATATTTAAATTCCTTGAGGGCTTCAATACCTCTTCCAGTTTCTGCAACTTGAGCTACTTTTTTAACAATTCGTATAGAAATTTCTTTTGGCAACTTATCTAGTTGTTCTTCTGCTTTTAAGTCCCAACGCAATTCAAAGCTCATGGTACTTCTCTTCAATTTCTTTCTGCGTCTTCATTTCAGAAATAGGCCTGCTTCGTGATTCTTGTATTCTTTTCTTGGTTTCATCACTAAGTTCCATTTGTTCCTCTTCAAGGTAATCTTTTATTTCATCAAGTTCTTGTTTTATGTCTAAAATACCATTATTTATTTGCTCAAGTGTCACTGTACTCATAACCTTCACCCACTTGTATAATATTGCCTTTTAAAGTATATAAAGTTTCATCATTTTACTAGCTAAGCTTGCTGAAAATGGTTTGAAATATGATTTGATATGGTGCATTGCCGCAGCTGCCCTCGCACTCTCAATTGACAACGACGGCCTCTGGACAGCAGACAAAGACTTTGACAAACAAAACAAAATCAAGGTGTGGAAAACCAAGGACCTGATTTAGCACTACCCACGCCCTGAAGCGGGGGACTTTTTCTTCTTTTGCTTTTCAACCCCTGCGCGCGCATACTCCAACATCCAAATAGCAAAAGCTATTGCATTGTTGCTCCTCCGAGAATCCCTTTCGAAATCCTTCCTCGCAAGCGGATCGACGAAAAACTCCTTCAGCAAAGCAATATACCTATGCCCATATCCGTATTTAGAATACCGATATTTTAAGTTTTTCGGTATTTAGAATACCGATAGCTGAGCCCTGCACAGCCTCGCCTGCGCTACCTGTGTTGAATCAGTCTGCATAAAGAAAATTACATAACCAAAGTATTAAACCATTCTGTTAAAACTGTTGACTATGAAGTCCTTGCGGTTCCAGTCCAAGTCTTCCTTTACATTGCCCGTAAACTGAAAATTTTCTCCAATGACGCTGCGCTTTGATTCCTCAAGCAGACCGTTGTTTTCAAGATACTTGATGGCCTCGAGATTAAGGAACTGCTCCGCCTTGTTCCGAAACAGAACACCGCGGATTGTGCCTGTGCCGTCATTGAGGCTGCAGTTCAAGACAAAACTCTTGCTCTGCGGCGCGTTGTGCCCGCACTTGTTGTTTATGCCCCTGCACTGGCTGCAAACATCTATCAGGGTCGGGTTGTAAATCTCGGTCACCGTGGCTTCTATGGTGCGATTCTTGTCGTCGTGCTTCAGGCTGCTGATTTTATCAACACCCACCTCTAATTCGGCAGGCAGCGCTGTATTCTTTACTTCTGTCTTTTCATTGCAGTGCACTTCGAGGAAGCCGTTCATGTTTTTCTTGGTGTATCCGTTTTTGATCTCGATACCCTCACCTTCGTGTAGTTCCTGAGCCTGCTCTTCCTTGTTCCACATCACCACCTTAGCCTTCCCGCTTTCGTCAGCCACGAACAAGTTTGTCACGTTCCCCGCCCGGCCGTTGCTGTTAAAATGGCGGGTTTCATATTTGGTGTCGATGCGCGCAATAACGCTAATGCCATACATGCCTTCCTGCAGCTCGTTGACCTTCGAGAACCGCGCTTCTTGTACAAGCGCCTGAGCCTTGTAATCGTCGTCCGCAAGGCTAACGTTGAGTTCCTTCGCCAATGAGTAGGCCGCGCCAGCTTCTGTCAGCAGGCCGCCATACTCCTGTATCTTCGCGCCGATGCGTTGCTTCACGGTGTCCTCTGTCAGGTCTGACCTGTTGACAATGCGCTCCACGATCAATGAATAGTTACTCAGAATGTCGGTTGTGCCCATGTTCCTCGGTAATGGGTAATCAAAACGGGAATATAAAACTAACCCTAGCGGGTTTATTTACAACCCATTTATGCAATATGAATAATGCATTCATACAACCTGAATACCGCAATCTATTAAAACACCAGTGTATAATGAAACCATGGAGAAGTTCGGCATATTCCACATGATACAAAGCTACGGCATGGACTCCAACACGTACATAGTTACCGGTCGAGAGAACCTCGTCATTGACCCGGGTCTTCAATCAAATGAGTACATTGCCAAGGAGTTGAAAAAACTCAAGCTGCGCCTAGATGATGTGGATTTTGTTATTAATACGCACTGCCACTTCGACCACTGCGGCGGCAACCACCTATTTCCGAATGCCGAATTCTACGCCCATGGAGACGACAAAACCGCGATCAGTAACGGCGACCCCTACATTACCTGCAGCCACTTCATTGACCAGAAGCTGCCAAAGATGCACGTTGAGGAACTGCCTCGGAAATTCAAGATCAACCGACATAACCTTGACGTAATACACACGCCTGGCCACACCTCCGGATCAGTGTGCCTGTACGAGAAAACCCACAAGACCCTCGTTTCAGGCGACACGGTTTTCAGGGATTCAATAGGCCGATTTGACTTGCCGTCTGGAAACAAATGGGAGCTGATTGAATCGCTGGCCAGATTGAAAAGAAAATCGATAGCCACAGTGCTGCCCGGTCACGGCCAAGTCGGTGACAAAAAGTCCATCACTGAGGGCCTTGAGTTGGCCAAGATCCTTTAAAACAAACCACCAAACAACCGAAAGAGTTATATGTTTGCAATTACATAAATTGTAAACGGTGACGCGAAGTACTCTGCCTCGCCAAAGAGCACAAAACGGTTGCCATCATTGATGAGGCCATTGCTAGAGAGATTGCCAGAATTCTCAAAATCGATACACGTGGAAGCCTCTATCTATTTGTAAAACAATTCAAGAAAAAACAGATGACCAAAAAGCAGTTGCTAACTGCACTCGAAGCCCTCGTCAAGTCGGGCTGGAGACTAAGCCCTAAGGACTATGTTTTAATACGGGCCGAGCTCGAAGCCCTCGTGGCTGCTTAAATTAGCCAGCCCGCCCCAACAGCACAAATACGTCGATATGCGAACAGTGCCTTTATATTTAACGTTAGTGCCTAATAGCCTCGCAGAAGGTGAAATAGAAAAATGAAAGGCAAAGTATACAACTACTTGCTAGACAAAATCAAGCAGGACGGCACGATCAACCTGGTTCTTGTTGACCCGGATTCACAGCACCCGGAGAGAGCAGGTGACGTGGCAATCGCAGCTGAGAAAGCAGGCGCATCAGGCCTGATGATTGGCGGCTCTGGCGGAGACACAACCGTAATGGACGCCACCGCAGAGGCCATCACAAAAAACACCTCACTGCCTACGATAATTTTTCCGGGCAACATCTCAGACATTACCAAGTTTGCAGACGCCATATTTTTCATGACCCTGATGAACAGCAGGTCCAGATATTACCTGTCAATGGCGCAAGCATATGCCAGCGTCGCAGTGAAGAAATTCGGCCTGGAACCAATAGGCATGGGCTACGTTGTAGTAGAATCAGACGTGAAAACCAGCATCGGCTTCTACGGCGACGTCAACGAAATCCCAAGATATAAGCCCAAGATCGCCGCGTCCTTTGGCCTGGCGTCGCAGTTCATGGGCATGAAATGCTTCTACCTCGAGGGCGGCAGCGGAGCCTCACATCCAATAGAGGACGAAATGATCTCCCTGACAAAACAACTCTGCGACATACCACTCATTGTCGGCGGCGGAATTCGCGATGGCAAAACAGCAGCTCAGAAAGCGCTAGCCGGAGCAGACATCATAGTCACTGGCACTGCCGTGGAACAGGCCCAGGACGCGTATGCAAAGATAAAGGAAATCAACGACGCCCTAATGAACGTGCGCGATGAGAAGATCAAAAAGAACGGGCAAAAGGAATTCAGGCGTGAGTAGCCCTTTGCACACGGCTTTTTATAAATCAAAATCCTAAATGTGTAGCGGTGGCTTGAGAAATGGCGCTTGAACAACTCTTCCTACAGAAAATGGGCTTGGCAATCCTGATCGGTGCCCTTCTTGGCTTGGAGAGAGAGCACACCAAGCACCAAGAAATCGCTGGCCTGCGGACCTTTGCACTCATATCATTGCTCGGCTCAGTTACCGTAATTGTGTCAGAGCAACTCCTGAAGAACTTCATCCTTGTGTACATCGGTTTCGTCGCTGTCGCTGTTTTCGCTATCGCCATGTATGTAACCGGCGCGCGGCGAAAGCACGTGGGCTTCACAACAAACATTTCACTGATGCTTGCCTACATTTTCGGCGCCATGAGTGGCTTCGGGCTTTTTGTAGAAACGGTGTTCCTCGGCATCATCGTCGCTATTCTCTTGTTTTCGCGCGAGAAAGCCCATGCGCTCATCTCGAAACTAACGCACAAGGAAGTGGCCGACCTTATGGAATTCCTGATACTGCTCGGCGTGGTTTATCCGCTGATACCCGGAAAGTTCGATGTAGCTGGCATTGTGTTTCCGCTGCAAACCATCTGGCTGCTCATCGTCATTATTTCATTAATAAACTTCGTGGCATTTGTCCTTTCAAGGTATTTGAAATTGCGCTATGAGCTAGAAGTCCTGAGTTTTCTCGGCGGCGTCATAAACTCAAAGGCCACGTCCTTCCTTGTTGCAAACTCGTACAGCGAAAACAGGAAGCTCATCGGGGTGCTTACTTCATCATTCCTGCTGCTTAACGCGGCCATGTACCTGAGAAACTTCCTCATCGTGATGCTACCGAACATTTATTCAATTCCTGTGTTAATCATTCCGTTGCTGACTACGCTTGCTTTCTTCTTTGCGTTTTCACTTAACATCATCGGTGCCTCTGATTCAAAGAAACTCAAAATCGATTCGCCTTTCCACGTTGCTGAGGCAGTAAAACTCGGCATTAGCCTCCTGCTGATTTTCCCAATTCTTGACTTATCGCAGCAGCTGGGACCAAACTTCTTCCTGCTCGCTTCGTTTTTTGCAGCAATCGCCAGCAGTACCGCAAGCATCGCTTCTGTGTCAACCCTGCTGGCTACCGGGCAAATCGGGCTGCATGCCGGCGTACAATCAATACTCATCGCGCACCTCGGAAGCGTTATCGGCAACGTCGTAGTACTGCACTTTGCAAATGGAGGAGCAATCATACGGAAATCCTGGAAGCCCCTCCTCATCAGCACACTGGCCCCAATCGCAATGTACGCCATATCGTTATACCTACTGTGACCCTGTGACTTTCATGATAGAAATCGATGGCGGCTATGGTGAAGGTGGGGGCCAGATCGTCAGGACATCAATCGGCCTGTCATGCCTGACAATGAAACCAGTGCGCATTACCAACATACGGGCCAAGCGCGACAAGCCTGGCTTGACGAATCAGTTGGTGACCGCAATCAGGGTAATGAAGGACCTAACAAAGGCTGACGTAATTGGAAATGAAAAGGGGTCGCGCGAGCTCACTTTTACCCCGCGAGAATTCACGCACAAGAAGCTCCGTGAAGACGTCGGCACAGCAGGGTCAGTTAGCCTGATACTGCAAATGGCTCTAATTGGGTGCTTCAACGTGACTGAGGAAGTTGAGTTTGAGCTGAAGGGCGGGACGGAAGTGCGCTGGAGCCCAACAATCGATTACGTGAAAAACGTCACACTGCGGGCCTTGAATGAGTTCGGCTACGAAGTAGACCTAAAAATTCTTCAGCGCGGATACTACCCAGAAGGTGGCGGCAAGGTCTCCGTAATGATAAAACCGAAAAAGCACTGTCTTGAAAAGCACTTTCTAACGCAGCCCGACAACCCGCAAATTTCCGGGGTCTGCGTCGTTACGGGGTTAAACATGGAAATTGCCCAACGCGAACGCGTGGCGATCGAGAAGGAACTGAAAACGCTATACAGAACCGTTGAAATCACGGAATCAGCCAGGGGTACGAGTGTGGGAACCAGCTGCACACTGTGGCTAAACAACGGCTTCTTGGGCACCGATGCACTCGGTGATCGGGGCAAGCCCGCCGAGGATGTTGGAAGGGAAGCTGCAGAGCGGATGAACATGGAGATAAAAAGTGGCGCTGCTGTTGACGAAAACTTAGCTGATAACTTAGTTCCTTTCATTGCGCTCTGCGGCGGCAGCTTCAAAACGAGCTCAATTACAGAGCACACCAGGACCAACATTTTCGTGACAGAGCAATTCCTGCCTGTGAAATTCAAGGTTTCAGATGATAATGTTGTCTCTGTCTCAAGCCAAGCGCAACTCATTCAATAGGCTGAGCATCAACCAGTTCTATAATTTCTTTTGTGGAAAGCGCGATAACCTCTGGCTGCTTTTTTAACAACTTATCGTTAGACCAGATGGGCAGCCCCAAGTGCAAAGCTAAAGCAAAGAAATCTAAATCTTCAAGGAATTCTGATCGGTCTTCACTTCTAAAGTACCCTGACAATTTCTTGACCTTCTTAATAGCAGGCCCATAGTTCGCCAGGGGCATGAATTCAACTCTTGCTGCAAGCTCTTTTAGCAACTCCTTAAATTCACTCCTTGAAATGCCCGTTTTTTTCAATAATTGCACATGGTGTTTGTTGATCCCCTCTAAGGCAAATTCAGGGGTGAACAACATACAGTCTTGTTCTGTACAAATCTTCTTAAACACCGAGCCTTTCCAGAAGAAGGTGAATAAGACATTTGAGTCTACAACAAACCGCATCATATCAGACCTTTCTTTTTCAGCAACCGGCCCTTTCTGGATATTTTCAGGGTTTCAACGGCCCATTCACTAAATTCTTCCTCTTTCTTAAGCCTCTTAAGCATGTCATCTTTCCAAGATAATTGGTCGGCCTTTTGCTCAATGCATTTTCTGACAAAGCCGGACCAATTGATTTCAGAAAATTTATTCATAAGTTCCTTTGTATGAACAGGTACCGACACTGTTATTGACACCATAGTTAAACACCTCTTTTTGTTAAAAAACATATATACGTTAAAATATTTAAACGTTTCGTTTTAGCTTGTTTTCATTTGGATTCTGACCAACCGAAAGCTTTTTATTGCAACAAATGCCAAAAAGAATGGTGAATCAACATGTGGGCAATAAAACACGGAGAACAGCGAGTTGTACGGGGATTTATACAGCGCCCCGATGGCAAAACAGAAGAGGCTTACTTAAAGCTAGTAAGCGAGCTTGAAGAAAAAGGCGCACGGGCTCCACTGCCAGACCCGGTTGGTTTCCACGGTGACACAGAAAAAGGCAGGATATACATTACTGATCGCATAACTGACGAGCCTGACGAAAACGGTCACTCAACCACAATCAAGATGCTTACCCGATTAAGCGGCAAGGACGTGAAAGAGGGGCTTGAGTTTGTCCTCAAAACATGGAAAGAGGAAGCAGACGACTGCAGGGAAACAAATGCAACAAGGTCACAGATTTTCGACCGGCAGATTAATGAAGTGAGGTCTGCCTGGAAAGACGTTCTAAATGACTAGCATGCACGCCTGATTAGCATGCAGACCGGACGATTATGCACTGCTGTTTCTACAGCGCACTAAAAAGCACGTAAACAATAAGGTCGCCGAAAACAAGATTCAGGAGAAGCGCGGTGAAAATATACGGGACGAACTTTGGCATGTTCTCGCAGACCATAATCGTTTTGATGCCGTGCTTGCCTGCCTTCCTGACTAACGATTTTATTTCTCCGGTTGTGAAGGTCTTTCTCCAGCGCAGCCCCAACTTATTCTTGACGTGCTGTGGGATCACCTCAAGGGCCAACACATCGTCATCATCAAGCTTACTAACTAACTTCTTCTCGGCAAAGATGTGCTTCACAAAATCTGATTTGAATGGCATAATGAACATTGCAAACACGAGGGGAAAGAAAACAACAACCGCAAACGAAATGTACTGGTACCACAACATGGCCAATGGGACAACAAGGGCTGCAAGCAGCACCCCACGCTGTGTCTTCAGTTCAAATTTCTCTACCTTTTTTCTCTTGCCCATGATTTTTCTGAAAAACATCAGTGGCATCACTGCCATGAACAGCAAGCCTGACAAGACAAAGATTGAAATAACGAACGGGTAACTCAATGTCTGCGCCTGTACGCCGAATAAACCAGAAATCGAATTGCCAAAGCTTTGGTGGAACGGCAACAGCAACGCCAGGGCAGTAAACAGCTTGACGTCCCCGCCGCCGAGGTTTCCGAGGGTGTAAAATCCAAAGCCGATTGCGAAAACAACCGCGGCCAGGGCATATACTTCCAAAACAATCCCCGAGTAAACAAACGGCACAAAGGCAATACCTGACAAGATCATTGCATGCATCGGCCCGTCAGGTAAATAGCCTGTCAGGTAGTCGGTTTTGGCAAAGTATGCGGTACCCAGGACGGCGATTGCTATTGCAAGGTATTCAATCATTTATTCACTTGTCACTCTTTCTCGTTCTTCTTATCGTCATGCACTTCTGCCACATTTAATTCTTCGCACTTGCACTGCTTGCCAAGAAATGCACTGAATGAAGGCTTTGTCCTGCCCTCGTCGCCTGAAATCAATTCTTTCACATAGGTTCCTGCTTCTGTTTTTATCTCTGCCTTAAATGTGCTCTCGTCAATCAACTCTGGCTTTACATAATAAATCTTGCGCTGCCTGACCTTGTCTGCGCGCCTGTGAGCCACCCTCACCGGGGTCCGCTGATCGAGTTTTTTGTTTTCAAACTCTGCGGTGAGTTTTTCAAGCTCATCGTTTGTTATTTTGCCTTCGACCTTGATAATCACCTGATATGTCTTGTCTGATGGCTCTGCTTTTAGCTCCCGGACTTCTTTCTTGGTGCTGTATTCAAGGTTTTTCACTTGCACCTTGTCTGTCGACGCGTTGATCTCTTCTTCAAGTTTTTTCAGATCTGTAAAACGCAACCTGGGTTTTTTGAGTTCTAAAATGAATGGCCTGCCTTCTCCAAGCATCAGCGCGTCGATGTCTTCACGTCCTTGCCCATGGTAGCTCTCGCCCATTGCCTCGAATTTCAGCAACGGAACCTTGGCAACGAGTTCCTCAACGCTCTCCTGATACTGTTTTCCAGTGAAATCGCATTTCTTGCACCCAGAGCCGTTACAAGTGCGGCATGGCCACTTTGTCTGGGGAATGCCCCTAACATGTTTTGTGTACCGTCCTTTTATGAATAATGAATTGACTGAAACATCTACGCCGTTGCTTCGAAAATCGACAATGAAGTTAATGTCTGGGGCCTCGAACTCTGCAATCTTTCCGGTTTCCTGCGCGAACTTCTTGCCGATGACGCGGTTGAGTTCCTTCTTTAGCGGCTCCGTTTCCTCAATACCTGCTTTTTCCCAGAGCTTTTCTTCCTCGTCCTGCAGTTCCTGCGGAATCACTGTTCCAATGAGAAAATTATTGTATTCATATGCCTTGGCTTTCTTTAGCAGCTTGCCGTACAACGAATCCACGTCATTCATGTGTGCGAATATTCCATTGCAGAGTTTACAGTAGTCGCCGGTTTGCAGGTCGTGATCTTCTGCCAGCAGTGCCTCTATCTGGTCTTCCGTTTTTACCTGCCTCAACACAGAGCCTATCCTGCCGTTTTCCTTGCCCATGTACAGTTGCGTGAATTGCCGGCCTAGGCAAATGTCACAAATCGAGTCGCCGTACAGTTCAATTATCTTGTCTCGTTTTTCTAGCACATTCATGGTTCTCGCCTGTCTAATTCATTGTTTATTATGGCGATTGCGTGGCTTGTCAGTATCACCTTTGGCCCGAGGCTGATTTTGTCGCCCTTGACCTTCACTGTCAACCCAGCATCATCGCCGAGGACATAGCACGCGTTGTCATCTAACCCTGCTTCACGTATGTCATTTCCCGACACGTCAAGGACATATGCTTTTTTGCCTTTAATAAGGTCGCTGATTTTCTGTCCGTTAATTTCCAGGCCCGGAAATGATCGGCCGTCAAGGGTGTGCTTAATGAACGAGGAAATGTTCCTCTCGTCAGGGCCCATCCTTTTCAGCCCGACGGGGTCAACCTTCACTGTCTTGTTGTTGAACACAAAGTACACGATGACGTCGCGGCGTATCGTTTTGTCAAGCCACAGTGCAGCATTGACAGCGCGTGCCAGCAAGTCGATCCTGTTCTGTGTCAGATTATTCAGCTCGAATTTCTCGAGGTCGTGGTTCATTTGTATGATGAATGTCCTCATTTTACTTCCGCCAATTATGTTCTATATACTAGAACAAATGTTCTTGAAAAGCGAACAGTTTTACATTCCACTTAATCCGCCCATGCCTTTGAATTGTTTCATTAATCCACCAAGGTTGCCCATTCCGCCCCTCGGGCGCTTGCCTTTTTTTAGTTTCTGGATCATCTTCTTGCCCGTATTGAATTGCTTGATGAGTTCCTTGACGTCTTGTTCCTGCTTTCCAGAACCGCTTGCTATTCTTGCAATGCGCTGCGATTTTATGTCATCGGGGTTTTCCTTTTCATGTTTTGTCATTGAATCCATTATGATTTTGTAGCCCTTCATTTTTTCCTCGCCCGTCTGCACTAACTCATCAGGCAATTGACCCATGCCGAGCATTTCGAAAACCTTCTTCAGTGGACCCATTTTCTTTGTTGCTTCAAGTTGCTTGTAGAAAATATCAAGGTTGTAATCCTTTTTTAGTATGTCCTCTGGATTGAATTCAGTTTCTTCCACTGCTTCTTGTACTTTTTTAACTAGTTCCCCGAGATCTCCATAACCTAGTAGTCGTGACACGAACTTCTCGGCGTTGAAGACTTGGAAGTCATCCATTTTTTCGCCTGTGCCAACGAAAGTAACGGGTACCTTGGCGATGTGGCACGCACTCAATGCGCCGCCTGCTTTTCCGCTTGAGTCTGCCTTTGTCACGATGACGCCGGTTAATCCGAGTGCGCGGTTGAATGCCTCGGCTTGCTTTATAGCAGTTTGTCCAATATCCGCTGAAATGACGAGGTATTTTTCCTCCGCGTTTAAGTGTGCTTGTATTTCTATTATCTCCTTCAACAAGACGTCGTCGAGGCTGTCGCGGCCTGCTGAATCCACCAAAATTAGATCGTAGCCTTTGGTGTCTTGTAGCGCTTTGTCAAGGATCTTTACCGGGTCCTTTTCTTTCGGGTCTCCAAAAACCGGGATGTCGATTTGCTGCCCGAGTTGTTTTACCTGCTCGAACGCCGCGGGCCTCCAAATATCGGTAGTGATCATGCACGTTTTGAGGCCGCGCTTGCTGTAAAACTTGGCGAGTTTTCCGATGGTCGTGGTCTTGCCACTGCCATATAGGCCACATAACAGGATTTTGTGCGGGTCCATGCGCGGTTGGTGCTCATATCCCCCGAGAATCTTGACAAGCTGGTCGTAAACGATTTTGGCCAGATGCTCCTTCCGATTGACGCCCGGGGGCAGCTTCTCTTCCAGCGCCTGTTTTTTGATCTCGTCGCTTAATTGCTTGACTAGCGAAATGTTGACATCGCTCGTTATGAGTATGCGCTGGATGTCCTTTACTATGTCGTTTACCGTGTTCTCGTCCAGGATGTTGGATTTCGTGATTTTGGCGAGCACGTCTCGCATTTTGCTTAGCATTCAATCAGTACTCCTTTTGTTGCTTGATTTATAAATCAGTGTTGCTCGAAATGTCTCCGAGACAAACTATGACAACATTTTTTCCAGCAGGAATTCCTTGCTGAACGGAATCAGGTCATCATAGCCCTGACCCACACCAAAATAGAGCACTGGCACGTCTTCCATCAGCACTGAAAGAACTGTGCCTCCTTTGTTGTCAAGATCCATCTTTGTCAGAATGACACCATCAAGGCCTATTGTTTCCTTGTACGCCTTTATTTGCTCAAGAATCGCGTTGCCGACAATGCCCTCGCCAATGAAGAGCCTGAGGTCAGGTTGTATTACACGGTTGATTTTGCGCAGTTGTTCTACAAGGTTCACGTTGGTCTCTTGCCTGCCTGCGGTGTCAATGATCACAACATCGACGTTGTGTGCTTCCGCGTGTTTCACGGCATCAAAAGCAACAGCCGTGGGATCTGCTCCGTAAGCGTGTTTTATGACCTTTACCCCAAGCCTGTTGGCGTGCTCTTCCAGCTGCTCTATTGACGCTGCCCTCCATGTATCTGCCGCGGCGAAAACGACTTTCTTGCCCTGGTTTTGGAACATCTTTGTGACTTTTCCAATTGTCGTGGTTTTGCCAACGCCGTTGGGCCCGAGCATCAGGATTTTGAGTGGCCTTGCTGTTTGCGTTTTTGCGAGGATATCAAAAGCCTTGTTTTGCTGAAAGAGCTCTGACAGCGATTCCCTGAATAATTCCATGACTTTTTGTGAAATGTCCTCATTTCTCTTGAACTTGGCCTTGGAAAACTTGTCCCTAAGCAGCGACACGACTTTTTCTGCCGAGTCTGCTGCGACATCTGCTTCGAGCATTGAAAATTCGAGGTCGAGCAAAAACTGATCCAACTCCGATGATGACAATGAGACTGTCCCAACAACGGTTTTCTTGAGCTTCGTCAGCAGGCCGACTTTTTCCTTCGTTACTTCCTTCGGTTTCTCTGCCTTGGCAGCCTGTGCCCTGGTTTTTTGCTTTGCCAGTTTTGCTTTCGCGTCTTCGAGTTTCGGCCTCTGGGCTTCTGGTTCTGCTAGTACCGATTCCTGCTTTGGCTCTTGCGCTGGCGCTTTAAATTGCGCTGGTTTCTCAAGCGGTTTCTCCGCTGGTTTCTCTTTTGCTTCCTTTGGCTTTTTCTTTTCCAGGATCGCTTCTGTTTTCGCTGGTTTCTGTGGTTGCTCTTCTGCTTCTTTTGCTGTGGCCTTTTCCTCGAGTTCCGTTACTACTTCTTCAACTTCTTCTGCTGGCTCTGGTTCTTTCGTTTTTAGTTTATCCTCTATGCTCTTTGCAAAGCTCTTGATTTTGTTCTTGATTAAACCAAACATGGGGCATCAGAACTCAATATACTTGTACTCAACTTGCAGTCAATTTGATTATTGCTGCTTTGGCAATTAATTATTGCTGCTGGGGCAATTTGTGTATTTGGTCTTGGTACGTAACTTCTAGCGAGGTTATTTCCCCGATCAGTGCTCTGCGTGCGTCTGCGGCTTCCTGTTCGCGCTGTTTTATCAGGCCGATTGTGTCTGCTATGTTCTTCTCGACAACTGTGCCGACCCCGACGTCCACTAAGACCGTATCTGTTTTCTCGGTTTTGGTTTTCAAAAATACCCCTGCACCAAGCTGTATCAGCGTTCCAGTTGCTTGTTTTTGCTTTTGTATTTCCTCGAGCGCTTCCCTTGCCCTTGTCAATTCTGTGAAGTATGCATCTATCTCGCCGTATTTTGCCTGTGTTACTTTTCTTTGCTCATCGAGCATCTTGAGCCGCGAGAGGGTTTCCATTGCGCGTTGCCTTTCAGCCATTTCTGCTTCTGTCGCCATTGTAAATCACCTACCTGTTGAATATGTCGTCTATCCTATTTAATTCTGGCCCGCTGGAGAGATTGCCTGCTATGATTCCGTTGGAGTTGGCCAGCAAACCTGCGCGCACGTAGGGGTTTCCGAAATTGACCGTGCCAACGTCCCCTTCCACTTTTAGAAGGTCCTTGAGCTGTTCAAGCTCTGCGTCTGTTGTTTCCGGGTGCGCGATGAATGCCTGATTAGTAGCAACGATTCCTGAGCCGATGAGCACTGTGGCTTTGAGTTTGAATGGTTTTGCGTTGAGCTGCTTGTGGTTTTTCAGATCAGACGACACCAGGGTAACGTTGTCGTTCATCACAACGAGGTTTCCAATCGCTGTGAGTGCAGAATCGGATACTATGACTTTTTTGAAGTTGTCCTTCAGCGTGTCGATTTCGTGCTGCTGTGCAATATGGGGAATTATGATTTCACTGTTGCTGCACGTGCTAAACAGCCCCAAGAGCTGCGAGTTGCACAGATTCATCTTGATAACATCTGTCCCTAGAACCTTTTTGACTGTTGATACAAAATGCGCCGGTGTCGATAATGGAACAAGCGTTATCTCGTCATTGGTTGCGCAGAATACCCCGACTTGCGCGTACCCCATTATGCTTGACTTGATCATCATTGCTTTTTCACGGTCTTTGTTACGGGAAATGCGAGGAGTTCTGTTGCCGTTTTTCTAACCCTGACTTGGATCCTCCTGGGGGGCTTGTGCAGCCCGTGGGCCCAGATGGCTTCGTTAAGTGACTTGTCAATCTTTGGCTCTTGCCTGAAATGCTTCTTTAGCTGTTTCTTCAAAACCGAGATGGCGGCCTTTGTACGGTTGCTTCTTGCCGATTTCCAGGCATCCCTCAGCGGCAGGGTCAGGACACGCTCTTCAGCCTTTTCTGCTGGTTTTGGTTCTTCCTTCGCCGCAGATTTAGGCTCTTCCTTCACTGCCGATTTTGGTTCTTCCTTTGCTGCTGCTTGTGTTTTGTCTTCGGGATCTTCTTTTAATGCTGCTGCTTTCTTTTCTTCTGGTGCAGCCTTTGCTTCAGCTGCTGACTGTTCCACCGATTCCATAGGTTCCGTCACCGGCTTTATTTCGCCCACTTCATCTGTTTTCTTTTCTTCAGCTGCCATTGTTCATCACTTTAATTGGAATCTTTCCTTCGTGTTGTGCTTTCCCCTGTTCCAGAGGTTTCTCATGAATGCTGTCTTGATCTTGCTAAACAGGCCCTTGCCATGGCGCCATCCGCGTGGTGCTGATTCCCTATACACATTGCGGTCTCGCATTTTCGGCACTAGGAACACCGGTACGCGCCTGTTGGTCTTCTTCGCCTTCACAATGTGCATTTTCTTCCTTTGGGATTTGTTTCTCGCCATTTTATCACTTTCTCGTTATTTTAGTTTTTCTTGTGTTGCGTGCGTTGATTGTTAGCAGCAATTGTTTCAGGTCCCCGTCTTGTAGTGGGGCCTTGAGTTGGCCAGCCTGATGCATGTAGACTATCAGGGCTTCGATTTGCTCGGCCATTTCCTCATTTGCTAGCCTTAGGTTTGCTAGCCTTTCCTGCGCCTGGGGGCTTAGTAGTTTTCTTAGCGCCTGCCTTACTTGCAGTTTTGCCTGCTGTCTTGCTAGTTCCTGGTTTTGCTGACTTTGTAGCAGCTGGTTTAGTCGCTGCTGCCTTAGCTGGTCCAGGTTTTCTTGCTGCACTCTTCTTCACTTCCTTCTTTTCAGTCTTAGCCTCTGATTCGATTTTCTGTGGCTTTGCTGGCGCCTTTGGCTGCGCTTGCGGTTTTTTCTTCGGTTTCTGGAATTCGAGCTTTGGCTTTGCCTTCTCGCGCTTTCCGCGCAGCTCCAGTGTTGCCTTATCAAGCAGTTTTCTGCCTTCCGGCGTAATGATTCTACCAACGTTTTCCTTTTTTACCAGGCCTGCTTTTTCCAGGGACTGGAGTGACTTCCTTATGATGTTGCCTGACGCGTCAGCGTGGTGTTCTGGTTTCACCCCTCTGGTTTGCTTGCCACCATACCAGGCCCTGAATTTGCCCACTCCGGTGTTACCTTCAATGTAAAGTTTTCTAAGCACTGAGGCGCTCCTAACAAAGAACCAGTCCTCGTTCTGGGGCCGCCTTTCCCTGTGCACGCCGGTCTTAACATAGCCTACCCACGCGGGTTGCTGTATCTTGTATTGTGTCTTGAGCTTTTCTGCCACGTTGTTTATGAGCTGCTGTGCATTGACTTCTAGCACTGAAACCATGTATTCACTCTCGGTAAAACATCAAAATTTGTTGTTTTTGTGTGTATTTTCTAGCTTTTCGTATAGAACCAAGCTGTTCCCTTTCTTTTGGTCTTTCTGGGTTTATAAAGCTTTTTGCTCTCGGAAAGCCACATCCCGCTGGTTCAGACTTCGTATGTGATTATAGATCAAAGCTGCTGCCGAAGCCAACTTCCCAAAAAGCGCTTTTTCGCGTTCATGCAGTTCAGGCACACCGCAAGCGCATAATTCACCTTCGACACTTGCTCTACACGCATCGATTTCCCTTCTATCAACAGGGAATTGCACTGCTTGCACATCTTTTCCTTCAATTCCTTCGGAATCGTTGTGTTGTATTTTGTAGAAAGCTTCCGCGCAAGTTCAACATAACGCCTTGTTCGATCTGGGTGCACCTCGAGTTCCTGCTCCGCGAGCTCGAAAAGCCGCCTTATCCGTTTCAGTGCGAGGTCCTTCACCCAATTCGGTTTTTGCCGCCTGCGCGGAGCATCGCGTTTCGCCATACACTAAATAAAGCGAAGTAAAGCTATAATAACATTCTCATACATATACCCTGCTATGGAAAAGAAATACGTTTCCTTCGACGTTGAGGCCTCGGGGCCCACGCCCGGAAGGTATTCAATGCTGTCATTGGGGGCCTGCGTTGTCGGGAATACTGGTGTGCAATTCTACCGTGAGTTGAAACCGTTGAACATGAACTACGTTCTCGAGGCCATCAGGATCGGCTGCTTGGGCCTGCAGTGCCTCGAAGACCTAAAGCACTTGCCTGAATACAACCCAAAGAATCCGAATTTCGATCCTCTTGCAGTTCTCGGGGCGCTTGAGAAAACGGGCTCTAAACCAGAAGACGCAATGGCAGATTATGCAAAATGGGTTTTGGAGAACACGCAGGGATTCAGGCCCGTCGAAGTGGCTGCACCCATAAAGTTCGACGGCATGTTCAGTACCTGGTACTTTGACAACTTTTACAACAAGGAGAACCCGCTCGGGTACAGCGGCGAGGACATGAGTTCAATGTACAGAGGCGCAACTGGGAATGTTAACGCGGGTATCAATGAAATCAAAATACCTGAACGGGGCCAAAACCACAATGCGCTGCAGGACGCGGTTTACCAGGCTAAGAAATTCGAGCGCATTCTAGAGTTGATGAAGGGAAAATAAAATTGTGCACTGCTTCATTGCATGCGCCAAGCTCCTCTGTGCTACCGAGCAAAAGCGAGGTGCACTGCGAGGATAGAAGGAGCGCCAAGCTCCTCTAATGCGCCGACCGGGAATTGAACCCGGGCCCGCGGCTTGGAAGGCCACTATCATGCCACTAGACTATCGGCGCGTATGACATTATGTAGATATTCTCTGCCTTGTTGCTTAATAACCTTTTTGGGAGGGCTATCGCATAAATCGATCGACGTCTTCTTCTTTCAGGAAGTCCTTCAGCTGCTTCTTCCCTACGAATGGCGTTCTGTTAATGATGCTCGGCAGGTACATGATCAGGAAGATCAGGAAAATCAGTATCCCCATTAGATACACAAAAAGGTTCTCTGAGAGTTTCGGAAATTCCCCATTCCCGTCCTGCGCATCTTCCATTGGCTCGAATGACAGGCCTATGTTGCGCACATCAACCTGCCCATTATATTCCACAGAGGCGACGAAATTCAGGACTCGTATGTCCCGATTTGCGATGTTGAAAACGAACCTGAAGTTCCGCTCGGATTTCTGGTCCACGTTGGCAAGGTTCTTGGTCTGGCTGCCGAGTTCAGAATCAACAGTGATTTTGAAAAATCGCTGCTGGGCTGCGTTGTTTTGCACCGTCACCGTGAGTTCGATTTCTTGGCGCGGCTCGTTCAGCTCGTAAGTGAAGTCCTTGATGCCGAAATCCAGCGCTTGGGCAACGGCTAGCGACGCGATGAGCAGAAGGATTAACATTGCCTTGGACTTCATGTTCCTCATTAAGCAACTTTTGTTTTTAAAGCTTGTCGAGAGCGCGCTGGATTGACAGCGTGTTTGTGGCGACGCTCAATGAACTGCTTATATACATATTATATTGATTAAATACACAAAAATGAGGTAAAAAGAATTTTGTGGGATGGAATCTCATGGCCAATCTAATTTGCTAATTCCATAACCAATTTTGTTTTCCCCTCTGGATGCACCGACACGCCCCTTCCTTTTTTCAAACCCATAAAACTAGCGATGGCCTTTGGTATCCGTATTATTAAGGAGTTGCCCGAGTAGCTTATTTTCGTCTCCCTTTCCAATCCCCATACACCTATCTCCTTGGCCTTGGCATCAATGGCGTCAGAAGATTTTTCTGTAAAAAACACCTCCCTACACTTGGTGCACACATCTGCGTCAAAACGACCAAAAACAATGTCGTTATAGGCGTATTGCTCTTTTTTTCTTTTCATTTTCCCATTGCATACAGGACAATTCATATTATCTCTCCCAATAAACGGTTATCAGATAGTAGTGGCACGGTTTTTGAATGAATACTACTTCAACCCAACGATACCTTGAAACAATCTTGTACTCTTGTCTTCGCTTCGCACCCTTGGTTATTGCATCAAGAACTTCTTGCTTGCTAATTCCTCTTTCAATCATCTTATCCTTTGCATGTCGTGTTGGTTGAATGGTGCATTTCATCTATTTTCACTTACAGGTAAGTTATATAACGTACTTCTATATAAAAGCATAGTAATGCATAAACTGAGTGCAGCAAAGTATTCAGTTGCACAGAAAAAGAATTTTGTGGGAAGGGCGTGATTCAAACGCCCGAGGGCGTACAGGCACTCTGCTGCGCCATCGCTAAGCGATGGTACGAATCGCCTTTCTGCAACAAATCAAAGGATTTGTTGAGAATTGAAAAAGCCTTGCTTTTTCATATTCGCCAACCTTTGGCGTGCCAAAGGCTAATGGGAAGGGCGTGATTTGAACACGCGACATCCACGTCTTCAGCGTGGCGCTCTCCCGAGCTGAGCTACCTCCCCGTTATTGATAATTCTCCTCTGTATTCTTTATATGGCTTTCTATGAAACTTTATGAGACGTGAAAAAAACCACTGCTCAGAACCGCTCTACATCGCACGAAGTGAGGGTGTCTGCAAAGAACGCAGTTCGCAGAGGAAACCCCCGTGCTACCGAGCGAAGCGAGATTTTGAAAACCCTTTTGTCGAAATTGACAAAACCCAAAGGGTTTCTGTCAAATGCACTCCATGGATACAGGAGATCTGCAAGGAACAGGGTTCCTTGAGATTTGACAGAACGCTTCACGTTTGTAAAATTTGAAAAACACTGTTTTTCAAATCATCAACGAAGCTATGCTTCGTTGCATGCGAAGCCCTATTAGCGAGCCCGGGGGGATTTGAACCCCTGACACCCTGGTTAAAAGCCAGGCGCTCTGCCAATTCAGCCAGCCAAGACCTGAGTTTTGGTTGGAGACTGAGCTACGGGCCCTTACTCATTTACGCAGAAAGAGCAGCTTATTATAGATTCATTGGCTTTAAATACTTTAGGATAACATTGATTCCGATTTCATATCTCAGATTTAATGGTGGCTTAATGATTACGGTATTGAGGTTGGGGCACAGGCACGTTAGGGATCACCGGATCAGCACGCACTGTGGCCTTGTCGCACGCGCATTTGGGGCAGATGAAATAATTTTTTCAGGCGAGCGCGATGACAAACTGATGGAAAGCATTGACAAAGTCGCGCGGAATTTCGGCGGCGATTTCAAGACAAGGTACGAGAGAAATTGGCGGCGCATAATCACCGAATTCACAGGTGTGAAGGTACACTTAACGATGTACGGCCTGCCGCTTGAAAGCGAATTAGAAGGCATCAAAAATAAAATAAAATCCGTGCCTCGCGATATGCTTGTCATCATAGGTGGGCAAAAAGTTCCGGGAGAGGTCTACCAGCTTGCGGATTACAACATCGCAATAGGAAATCAACCTCATAGTGAGGTTGCAGCCTTGGCTGTGTTTTTGAACGTGCTCCAGCCTGTTCCGGATTTCAGCGGGGGAAAGAAAATCATTCCACAGAAACGCGGAAAAAAACTAGTATAAAAACAAATCGCCGGCGTCGCGGTAGATTAATATAGAATGTAGTTCACAAACTATAAAGCGAGTTGGGGTTTTAATGGCTTTGAAGATGAATGATCCTCTTGTTCGTGATTTTATCGTTGCAAATGCAGGCGATGACTCATACAAGGTTATGCGGTCGCTCGCAAAAGGCGGCCTGACAGACGAGGGAATTTCTAAATTAACAAAATTTGACGTTAACAGAATCCGCGCAGCGCTCAACAAGCTGCATTATCTTGGAATAATAATCTACACAAAAGAAAAAGCCACTGACAGCAACTGGTACACGTACACGTGGTACGTGAAAAAAGAGCGTGCGCTGGAGTTATTGAATGAGCGGTATCAGGAAAAACTCCGGGGGCTCGAGAAGCAGCTTGATTTCGAGGAGAGTTATGTTTTCTTTAAGTGTTCCAGAGGCTGCGAAAAACTGCCCTTTGAACTGGCGTTTGAATATGACTTCAAGTGCTCTGAATGCGGATCAGTTATGGATCAGATGGACAACAAGAAAGAAAAGCAGGGTATACAAAAGCAGATCAAGCAGATAAACGATTTCCTGAAAGGCTCATAAGCCCCTGAGTTCCCGGATCTTGTGCACCTTAAGCCCTGTGTTACGGATCTCGAACGGGTGTATTGTTGAGGCAAAGTTCGTGCCGATCATTTTTCGAACACTCACCGCGTGGTTGAGCTCAGTCTGGCTTTTTATCAAGTGCAGCAGGATGACACCATCGAGAACGAATTCTTCTGAGCCAAACGTGCTAAGCTTATCAGTGTTTGCGGGTGTTTCAGACAATAGGATAGCCGTCGCGTCATTGTTTTTTACCATCCGTTTCAGCTCAAGCAGGCTCTTGCGCAGCTTGTACGGCGAGTCAAAGAATTCCCCAATCACTGTCAATGAATCAACGACGACCCTCGCTGCGCCCGTTTTTTCAATGTTGTCCTCCAGGTCTGACAGGAATGACTCAAATTGATACAATTCGCTCTGGATAATGTTGAACTGCTTTCCCTTTATGGCCTTGTCCATGTCCCAATTGAAGACCGACAGGTTTTCCTTCATGGATTCCTGGCTCTGCTCAAACGCGTAATAAATGCTCGGCTCTGCTCCCTTGTACAGGAATTCCGATGCAAAGTAAACCTTGCCAGCGCCGCATGGGCCTGACAGCAGCACCGATGACCCCCTCGGAATCCCGCCGTCTATTAAGTCATCGAAGCCGCTTATGTTGGTTTTTACCCTATCCATAAATCATCACTCATTTGCGTTTTGCTCAAATCATGTTTCACACAGCGCCCTGATTTTCACAGCTTCCTTGTGCTCAATGGTGTCCTCTGTCCTATACTCAACTGTTGCGTTTACCACGAGGCCCGCGCCGATTGGCGAGCAGGTTGTGCTACACGTGACAGCGTCTATTATTCGCGCGCCCTGAGCCATGTTTCCAATTGTCGCTGCAGGTTCAACGCAGTCCCCCGAGTATGTGAATGTCACATTTCGCAGTGACTGCCCGGCAACGTTGTCCCACGCGATCTGCGACGGGTTTGTCATTGAGAATCTAAAGTTGCTCGGCCGTATGCGCATCCAGCCTGTCGCGCTTTCGGCGTTCTGGTCGAACACGCCTGAGTTAAACAGCACAATTCCGATGATCAAAACTATTATTAGCGCCCAGCCATAACTCATCAGGTATTCCATTGCACCTTGGCCCTTTTTGCCTACCGTCATGTTCTAAAAAGGCAGTGGCTGTTTATAAGGCTTATGATGATAAAGAAAAAAGCTACCAATCAGGATTAGGCTTCGCAAGTTCCTTGCTCATTCTTCACAAGTGCCTTGCTCATTCTTCACAAGTTCCCCTGATGGTTCCTGTTTCTGTCTTGGTGATCTTTGTTTCCGTGGTATAGCTAACCTTGACGTCAACGACTGCGGCCTCGCCGTCTTGGCAACTGAGGCCTGAAATGAAAACAGAGTCTGTCCTTCTGTTGCCGGTGCCGATTGTTCCGGTTAGGCCCTGTGTTTCAAAGACCCCGTTTTGATCCCCGTCATAAGTGATGTTCATGTTCTTCAGGTTCTGGCCCGCGACATTATCCCACACGATAGTTGAAGTCCCATTTACTGAGGCGTTGTTGACCCCGAATGAGAAATCGGCAGGCCGTACCTTAATGAAGCCCTGGTGGCTTTCAGTCGACTGGCCAAAAACGCCTGCGTTGTACAGGATGATGCCCACTATAATGATGATGAGTATGGCCCATCCGTAGGTCATGATGTACTCGAACGCGCCTTGACCTTTTCTCATGTGAATCTTTCTCTGCGTTTGTTGTTTATACAAAATAAGGGCACGCGCATTTATAAACATTGCTACTACTATTTGAAAAAATTGCTGCTGCTATGGGAAATAAAAAATAAAAAAATAGATAAAAAACCCCGTGCGGGGTTAGTTGTGGTTTTAAGCTGAACAGGTTCCTCTAATGGTTCCAGTTTCAGTCCTTGTTACGCCCGCTTCTGTTCTGTATGAAACCTTTGCGTCAACAACCGCTGCATCTCCATCGCCACACTCAAGACTTGAAATGAACAGCGAATCCGTTTCTCTTTTTCCTGCCTTGATGTTTCCGCTGAATCCCTGGTCTTCAAAGACGCCGTCTTGGTCGCCATCATAGGTGATGTTGACGTCCTTCAAAGACTGTCCTGCGACGTTGTCCCAGACAATTGTTGAGGTTCCATTCACTGAGGCGTTGTTGACCCCGAATATGAAGTCTGCGGGCCTGATTCTAATGAACCCTTGCTGGCTTTCTGTTGCTTGGCCGAACACACCTGAGTTGTACAGGATGATTCCGACAATAATCACGATGATGATTGCCCATCCGTAGGTCATGATGTACTCGAACGCGCCTTGTCCTTTTCTCATATTATACACCTCTCATTATTAGGATTTCCCATTATTAGGATTTAATTGTAAAAAGGCATGATTCCTTTATAAAGCTTACCATGAGCGCGCAATTAGCTGAAGAAACCCGCCATCAGGCCCCCAATGAGCGCGTCTGCGATGAAATAAACAAGGAGACCGCCAATGATGAAAACCGGCACATAGGGTAGGCCTGTGCGCTCCTGGCCATCCCTGAATATACCGAGCAGCATGGACGCAAAGAACGCCGAGATCGAAATGTTGATCACTGAAAACAGCCTCAGGGCCCCGAAGTCTATGCTTATCTGCTTGGATGACCCGATGAATGGGATGTTGACGCCTGTCACTGCTGCTTGCGAAAGCGCTTCCAGGCCTATGGACTGCTTTATGCTATCTGTCAACACAATAAAATTCATCGACGTTGCGTAGAGCATCGGCGCTGCGATGAGTACGGCGAGCATCATGAAAATCACGTAGCTGCCTATGTTTGATTGTATCTCCTGATTCAATACACTTGACACCCTTATGTCGTCAGCGGTTTTCTCAAGCAAGGAAGCCAGCTCGCCGCCTGAATTCAGGCCCTCATTAATGAGCTCCACGACGCGCTTCAACAAGACCGATTCGGTTCTATCGGTCATTCTTACCATAGCCTGCATAATTGTCTTTCCAGCTATCGTTTCCTCAGCTACGCGTAGTATCTCGTCGCTGAAGACCCCAAACTCAGGGCGCGCTGACAGAAACAGCGCCTTGTCAGGCGTAATGCCAACTTTTATGTTGGCCGAAATCAACCTCAGCGCGTCTGGCAATACATTTTCTATCTGTTGCGTACGCTGGTCTGACATTAGCTGCACAATAACATATATAGTATACGACACTGCGAAGAACACCCCAAGGAAAAACGCTATCAGCAGACCCTGCGACTGGGTTTGAGAAGCCATAACCACTGTGATTAATATCGAAATGAAAAGCGATACCATGAATGTAAAGCCTGCCCACACCTCTTTTTGGATCTTGATGTTGGCATACCGTATCTTCCTGCTAATTATTTCAACATAGAACCTGGGCAAAAACTTCTGCACAGTAAAGTATACCCTGTCGCTGAGCTTCATATTCTCACGTCCGGCCTCTTGCTTTTTAGGAACTTAATGAAGAAGAACTGCATCGCTATAAAGGCCCCTGTAAGGGAGAGAAGGAAGTCTGCGCCGACTTCAAACCCTATAAACGAGCTCAGAATAATAATGAGGGCGACACCCATGCTCGGAAAAACCACTGTAAGCAGAAGGTACATCAGGGCCCACGGGCTCAGTTCCCTGCCAAAGCGCTGGATCGTCACCCTCTGCTCTTCTGAAAAATCCTTTACAAGATCAGACATTACCATAACAAGGTCAGAGCCGGCCTTGAGCGCGTTGGAGATCTGCCAAACCGCCCTGCGCAAGAACGTTGACGGGGTTCTGACTATCATGTTCTCCAACGCGTCAGTCTGAGACACGCCACCGCTAGTGATTTCCTTAATCGCCTTTCCAAATTCCTCGCTCACAACGCCATAGTCCCCGGATGCCACAGAGACCATTGACTCGTACAATGGCACTCCTGAATTCAGCTGCACAAGAATATGGCGCAAGGCAAACAACAAATCACGGTTCAGGCGTTTTGCCTTTTTCTGCAGCAGCAACCTTGGATAGTAAACGGTCTGGAGAAATGTCACTAGCCCCAATACGAGCCCTGCTACTGGAATATAAATCATCAGCTGGCCGGCCGATCCACTAAGGGTAGTCGTTACCAGTAAATACGTTAGCACTAACGCCATTACAAATCCATAAATCGAGGCGATTATTGCGATGGACAGGTACTGCTTCGCTTCAATGTCCTCCTCAAGCTGGATCAGGTCTGATTCAAGAAACGGAAACATGCCTTCAAGTTGCTTCCCGACCCCTAGAAAAACTCTCGATATGCGCTCCAGCCTTTCGATGCTTATTGGGAGGAAAGGTAACTTAATCATTGTAAAACCGCTATTTGAAACCGCTATTCTTCGGGCGTGAATGGCTTATTAATCCTTGCGAGCTTGATTAAATCGCTGGGGTCACGGTAGTACCTGGCCATCAGAGTCCCGACCACGTCAACGTCGTTTATGTTTTGGTTAACCATCCACTTCAAAATTGACTTCTTTTGTTCCAGGTCTTCTTTGATTTCCGACTCAAGCAAACCCGTCAGTGACTCGATTTCGCCGAATAGCCGCACAGACGGCTTCTCTCTCATAATAGTGTCCTGACGCGGCTTCCACCTGTAAAGCGTGCGCATGTCTATGGTAACTTCATCACCCCCGGCGCCGACCGGGACTACTTCTGCCAGCTCAAGGGTTCTTCTTATGCCCAGCCTACGGTGCCTGTACTGCACCAGCACGATGTGCAATGATTCCAGAAGGGCTTCTGAAATGTCTATTGGTTGCGTTGTCAGCCTTCGCTTGACCTGTTCAGCACGATCTGCGTGCAGCGTTGAGTATACCGCGTGGCCGGTGTGCATCGCTTCAAACAAGGTCTCGGCCTCTGCCCGCTTTCTGATTTCACCGACAACTATCCGGTCGGGCCTCATCCTGAGCCCATTCAACATCAGGTCAAGCATTGTTACTTCCCCCTTGCCCTCGGGATTCGGATCCCTTGTCGTCATTGGAACCCAATGCTGATAACTCGGCAGGTTCAATTCGCGCGTGTCTTCAATTGACAAGATGCGCTGATTTGGCTGAACAAAGGGCATGAGCACGTTGAGCGCACTCGTCTTACCGCTACCGGTTCCACCGCTGACAAGCACGTTTAATTCATACTGCATTGCCAGCCAGAGCAAGGCCGCAATTTCATCATTAAAGGTTTTCAGTTGAATAAGGTCTGTCACAGTCCACGGTTTTCTCGCAAATTTCCTAATTGTTACCGTGTTGCCCTTTGTAGAAATCGGGAACAGGGTTGAGTTGACACGGTCTCCCTCGAGCATGTGAGCATCCATAAGCGGTGTCAGGGTATTTATCTGCCTTCCAACCCGCCGGCCGATTAGGTTTGCATAGTCTTTTATTTTTTCCTCGTCCTCCAAAGTAATGTTAGTCACCAACCAGCCGTAGCGCTTGTGGTAAACCCACAGGGGCTCTGCAGCGTTGTTGATTACGATTTCCTCGAGGGCGTCGTCATTTAGGGGCACCTCGATTTCTCCAAGGCCAACCATGTCGTTCACGAGAAGGCCAACGAGCTCGCCCTTGCTTATTGTATCAATGCCAGGAAAATAACGCGACACTAATTCCTCGGCCTTGTCAGCGAACCTCTTCTGTATGATCCTCGCAATTTTTGGATCAAGTATCTCCTTGGCCTTTACCGTTGTCTGCTTAATCAATTCGTCCCTGACGCTATCCAGAATCATTAACGTGGCGTGACCGATTTGGGGAAACGTTACCTTGTAGCGCGGCACGAACTTTCCCTCGTCCACGATCGAGATCCTTGCCACCAGGCCCGCTGCGGTTATTTCATAGCCCTCTAACTCTTTATCCATTATTAATCCCTTCTCCATCACTTCTTTTTGCTGCTTATCCGGGGTGCTTTCTCTGGTTTGCTCTTGACCACCTGTTTTGTCACTACTTGTTTTGCCCTTGCGGATATCGCTTTTACATATCGCTTGTCCATGCTTTCTTTTGCCTTGTCTGGCGCTTGCGCATTTTCAATCGCCTTTTGCGGATCACTGAGGACCTGCTTTAGTTCATCATCGCTGAGTTTTTTTCCAACAAGGCCTGCGTTGTACATTTCCAGTAGTGCGCCTTCTGCCTTCTTGGCTTCTGCTTCATTGACGAGCCTCAGGTTTTCAAGCCTCTTGGCGGCCTGCCTGTCCATGAGGCTGCTTGGGAGCGCCTTGGCCCTGTGTTTCATCCCTGTTTGCGCCTTAATTTCCTCCTTGTGCTTTTTGAAGAACTCCTTTTCCGTCTGCTCTATTTTCTCGAGCTTTGCCTTCATCTGCATTTTTTCCTCCTTCCATTCCTCGAAACCAACGAGGCCTTTTCTCAAGATGTCGAAGATGTTGTCTGATTTTTTGGTCTTTGGGGCTTCAGCAATTTCTGCCACAGCTTCAAGGTACGGCTCCTGCAGGATGTTTGACGGGTAAACCATTCTTATGAACTTGTCCTCTGCCAGCACCTTGCCCCATTTTTCTGCAAGCTGCGGCTCCATGTCCAAGACCTTGGCTACCTCGCTAATGCTTATTTTCTTCTGCTTTATCACCATGCTATACAGCTGGTCAGCCTTCGTCTCAATGTTTTCCTTCATCGAATCACTGTAACTTCCCCTCGTTTTGCGAAAACGCCAAGCTTACTCAGTAAGGTGATTTCCGCAGTGCCACTGTCCACTAGAAGGACCCTGTTGTTTAAATATATTGCTACGCCCCGCCTCACTAACTTAAGGTCTGCACTGCTGTTAAAGGCGTTGTCCTGATCCACGTCAAAGTATGCCGATTCATACACCGAATCATTGTCATAATCAATAACGATTACTTGGTATACCTGGGCTTCCACAGTGACGTTTCCAAAGTATTTTATCGCAGCAGTTGTGCCAGGGTATGTTGGTTCCGTAACTCCAGGGTTGGATGTCGTCAGCGTTGCCCTGTAAATTATGCTGCTGAAGTCTGCGAAATTCGTGCCTGGGCTTACTGAAATGTTAGCCGTGATTACTGCGTTGTCTGGCATGCCAGCGAACGACACGTTCCAGGAATTGTCGCTGATGTAGTTCACGGCAATCGAATTACTTGGGTAATTGATGGTTATCGTACAGCTCCCTGTTGGTGTCGCTGACGCTTGTTGATTATTTGAAGCCACGGTGATTGTTACATTACCGCTGCCTGAGCAGTTGTTGGTTATGTTGTTTGAGTTCGCGGTTGTGGAGAAAGACAAATTCAACGCTGTGAAGTTTTCATGGCTTGAGTTCGCCTCAATCAGCAGATCCGTGTTGGACAACCAGTAATAGGAGAAACCCTTTGACCTCAGGTTCAGCAGCGAGAAGCCCTGGTTGTTGAACGAGAAGTTCAGGCCAGACCGGAATGCTGTGGTATTTGCAATCGCGGCTATCGACGCCACCTTTGTTGCCAACGACGACTGCTTGGTCGGGGCATACGCCTCTGTAATCATATAGGTGTTGCTTGTCCGTGAATGATTTAACATGAGCTTGTCATTCAAAAGCTTGAAAACAGAATCCTGAAGGCCCATGTTCTGCTTGACATTAATGAGCAGGGGGCTCTTCTGCGCCTGGTTGATAATGAAGAACACCATGGCTGCTAAAATCATAATGAATGCCGCGGTTGCTGCCAACGTGAAAATGAAGCCCTTGCCTCCGTTTATCATTGCGCCATCACCATGTCCTGAGCGTTGCGATTCCATAATCTCCCCCATAACTGAATACCTTTCTTGAAACCAAAACCGTGTCACGCGTCGTTGGTATCCTTCCGCGTGGCGTGCTTTCTGAAATGTCAACGTACTTGGCTGTTGAGTTGAATACCTCGATTTGCAATTGATACCTAGCCCCGCCTTCGAGCAGGCCCATTACACCACGCAAGGTCGCCCCAGCTGTTTGCGACCCAACTTGTATTGATTCATTGACAGCAGTCTGCACAGATCCCGATGCGATGATGGCGGTCAAACCGCTATCTGCAGCTGCATACCTCTCGTACAGCCTGTATTGGGAAAAGTCTGACTGGTCAAGATAGGATATAATAAAGCTCCCAAAGAGTATCATGAACACTAAACCAACAACCGCATCAAACGAAAAGACAAAGCCCCTCCCTGTGCTGCCTCGCCCGTCTACCATATCTTCATCACCACCTTTGCAGCTGTGCCATTGAGTAAACCAATGCGCCTGGCAGTAACGATGTTCCTGACGTCCCTAGCTGGATCCTGCCCGACAGACATGCTCGCGTTGTTCAGCAGCAACACCGCGCCAGCAGAATCAGTTAGCTTGATCGTGAAATTGTGGCTGATGTCGAACAGCGCGTCTACCTGCGTCTGGTTTTGCTGGAAGAAATTGAACGTTGACGTGTTGTCGAACACCGCGTTGTCAGAGATGCTGTTGTAAACTGCGTCAGTAACAAACTCTGCTTTTTTTTCGAGCTTCGTGTACGCCACGGTGTTGCCGGTACGCGCCATCAAGGAATTGAACAGGAAGAACGCTACAAGGAGCATCAGGGCAAACACCAGAACAGCCAGGGACACGTCGGCAAGGAACAGTTGTCCTTTTGATCTTTGTTTTAGATTCACTTCACAATCACCTTGCCGTTCACGTTTTCAATAACTTGGGTGCCGCCATAGTTCCATGAAATCACTTCAACGTTGTCCGTAATCAGATATGCTGTTGCGTACTCAGTCTCGTCTTCCGTAATGACCTCGAGGACGCGGTTTGTGGTATTCAATTCCAGTGTGTAGTTTTCGCCGTACAATTGCTCGTCGAGATCGAATTCAATAGCGGCACCATGGCCCTCAACGCTGATGATGTTGATCTTGTTCGAAATATCATCGGCGAACTGGACCGTCCTCGAAAGGGAATTTAGTTCAACGACGTCGCCTGCCCGCGAAAAAAACAGGCCGATGAAAATCAACACTAAGACAAAGAATACTGTGAACGCCCCAAGGAACTCAAATGAGGCCTGGCCGCGCGAAACCGACATGTTGTAAAAGAATCAGAGAAGCTATTTAAACATGCTTTAGAAATTCATTAATACCCGCTAGCCATCGCAGAAATCATTATTGTCATCGTCATCACACACCCCAAGGTCGCATTTGCCGTCATCGTTTTCATCAACGCAAGCGTCAACGTCATCACAATCTTCATCATGGTCCCTATCTATGCATATGTCGTCAACGTCATCACAGTCATCATCGTCGTCATCGTCGATGCACATGTCGACATCGTCGCATTCACCGTCATCGTCTTCATCAACACACGCGTCAATGTTGTCGCAAATGTCATCGTTGTCCCTGTCAACGCAGATGTCGTCAAGAGACACCGTTAGTGAGCACACCATGCCCTCATAATCCGGGTGTGTGTTGTCGGGCGTCAGTCTCGTTGCTACGGCGTTGGTTTTGCTTATCGACACTATTACTCCGGTCTTGTCGTTTGCTCCGATCAACATGCTGGAGGGTAGAATTTCGAGCGCCTCAATGTGCGTCAACGTTTCACCATCAAGTTGGATAAGCCCCAAATCTGTTGCAATGCCAGTGCTTATATTGATCTTTAACAACTTATTCGTCGAGTCGTCAGCCGCATACAACACATTCTCTGTTGCGTCGTAAGCCAGGCCTTCGATTTTCACGTTCAGGCTTATGTTAGCGATCGCGGTAGCAGCGCCGGTGGTTATGTTTATTGTTAAAAGTTGATCTGTGGCGCCGCTAATTGCATACATTATGCCATTGATTTCATCATATGCAAGGCCTTCAATGTCCTCATACCCAGTATCGCCGATGAGGGTTGTCTGTGCTGTTTTGGGGTTGATTTTGTAGAACCTTGAATTCTTACCTCCAATGTCTGTTGCGCCGTAGAGATCTTCGCCAATCATTTCTAGTGACTCGATCTCGTCAATCAATTTCCCACTGCTCGTTCTAGTTTCACCAATAATCGTGATGTTCAGCGACCCGAACAGGTCGATGACCTGCAACTCATCCTGATCGTCATCAATAGCGAATATTGTACAATCATCGTCATCCGGCGGTTCTCCGTCGCCGGTTTCGTTGACGGGTTGATCAAGCACAGTTAAGTTGAATTCAAGGTCTAGCCGACAGAACAGTTCCGAAACCTGGACTGTCCAGTTTCCCGTCAAGTCAGTCGTCGTCAAGTTATAATACTCGATGTGCTCGTCCTCTGAAATGCTCAGGTTCTGCAGCTGCGTCACGTTCCCAGGATCGAGTAGGATCTTGCTGTACGTACTGGGCTTGCTCTTCGTGATCTTAATACATATCCTGGTTGGGCAATTTGTCAGATTTTTCTGCGAGACCGTCAGGGAACCAGGATTATAGTCAAACGTGAAGTTTATCGTGACGTTGCGTGCCTCTGTTACATAGAACGTTCCATTTGTGTGGTTCACATAAACACGGTAAGTGTAAAGACCATTAGCAAGGCCAGTTTTGTTCTGATAGTAATTCGTAGCACTAGCATTGACCATCGTCTGATTTGTTCCGTTCCAGTCAAGAATTCCCGTAGAGCCGTTGAAGTTTGTCGTGACGTTTATTACTAACGATGTTGCATTCAAGTCCGCGCCGCTTGCAGGGGTTGGCGCAACGAACGTAACCTGGTTTCCAACAGCTGGTGGAGTCACATTCGCCTTGCCATAAACGATTGCGAATGGGAAATTGAGGGCTATCGAGCCTGTTTCGACCTCTAAAAAATCAGTCCATGCAGAGCCCGTCCACCTTTGCACACTAACGTCACTGCCATCGTCAATGATCATTCCAAACATTTCATCACTAGCAGGGCTCGAAACCAAGCGGACCATTTTTGGATCAGTGGTGCCAGCGGCTGCAAGTGCGGATGTGCTCCATCCGCTAGTATTAGTCCATGTATAGTACTCTGCCCTATCCTGATCCGAGTCGCCGAACAACAGCAAGCCAGTGCCACTGCTCGTCTCGAAAGCGACGTCAAACGTCCTTGTTGTATAACTTTCAATGCTTCCATCAAGCTCAGTGTTGCTTCCCCAAGAAGACCCACTCCAAACCTGCACATTCAAATCGCTGCTGGAATCGACACTCGCCATAATGATTCTGTCCGAGCCAGGGTCTGCAGCCAAACGAATCCAGCGCATATCACTACTACCAACGCTGTTCAAGCTCAACTCAGAAGACCAAGATGAACCATTCCATGTCCTGTATTTCGGACTGCTTGACCCATCCTCTGCGTAAACAACTACCCCGCGACCCGATTGCTGTTCATAAATTGCATCAAAGGCCATTGTGTCAGTGTCCGTTCCTTCTAGGCCTTCAAGATTTGCTGAAATTTCAATGTTGTTTGTCCACGAATTTCCATTCCAGACCTGGACAAAGCCGTCGCCATCTTCATGACCTGCAACTAGGATGACCTCATCTGTTAACGGACTTGGTACAAGCCTTATCCACTGTGCCTCGGTTGTAGCGCTAGAATTCTTGATGGCAAAGGCCTCGCTAGTCCATGTGCTGCCGTTCCAGACCCTGTACCTGACTTCGTTGTCGTTATTGCTGCCGTAAGCTATAATTAAGTCTCCAGATAGTGTTTCATAGGCCATGTCAAATCCCCTCTGGCCAGTTTCATCTACTGCTGTAGTAACTTCCAACAGGTTACCCCATGAAACGCCATCAAAGATCTGCACATTAACATCAGCACTTCCATCCTGTACAGCCAAAGCAAACTCATTTCGTGTCGTTGCAGATTCCAGCACGTGGAACTTGTCATTGCCGCCGGTATCAAATGCACTATCCGCAGCACCCCAGGAACTTCCATTATACCTGCGGATCTGCGGAAACGCTAAGAGCCCAGCATCATAATAAGACATCATCGCCGTACCATTAAACACCACAAGCACGCTGATTTCTACAGTTCGCGTTTCAGACACATAGAACGTTCCATTTGTATGGTTCACATAAACACGGTAAGTGTAAACACCATTAGCAAGGCCAGTTTTGCTTTTATAGAAATTTGTCGCGTTGCCAACAGTCATTGATTCATTAACGCCGTTCCACTCTAACAAACCTGTTGAACCGGCGAAGTTCGTCGTAACGTTAATGAAAACGTTGTCAACGATAACTGTAGATCCGTTAGCAGGCGTTGGGTCAACAAATGTGACAGCGTTGGCAACAGACGGCACATAACGCTTGAATTCAATGTCGAATGGGTGCATATTGGCCTTGGATCCAAGTTCCACTGCCTGGAAATCAACCCATGCAGAACCAGTCCACCTCTGAACAGACACGTCAAGGAGCACGTCAACGATCATTCCAAAAATTTCGTTGCTGTTCGGGTCGGCCTCTAACTCGACTACCTGGGGGTCATCATTTCCACTTGCTGCAAGGGCCGAAGCACTCCAACCGCCACCACTAGTCCATGTATAATACTCGGCGGTATTCTGATCTAAGTCGCCAAACAATACCATTCCCTTTCCAGATAGCGATTCAAAAGCAACATCGAAGTGCATTTCGACGCTCCCTTCAATGCTGTCATCCAATTCAGTGTTCGTCCCCCAGGAGCTACCATTCCATACCTGCACATTCAAATCGCTGCCACCGTCGAGGCTGCCCATCAAAATCGTGTTAGAGCTCGGGTCTGTGGCCAACCTTATGAATTTCACGTCGCTAGATCCAACAGAATTCAAGCTCGACGCGGCACTCCATGAAGAACCATTCCAAATCCTGTAACGTGGCGTGGTAACAGCCTCTGCATACACCACAACAGCCCTGCCCGACTGCTGTTCATAAATCACGTCCATTGGCATAACATCTGGCGACGTAGAATCAATATCCGTAATCTTAGGAGAAATTTCAAACTCACCCCCCCACGCACTCCCATTCCAAACCACAGCATACGCATCACCATTCTGATGCAACGACACAACAACAATCTCATCACTAAAAGGATTCGAAGCCGAAGAAACCCACTCGGGCTCCGAACTAGGGTGCGTAAAAACCGTCGCCTGCGAAGACCACGAAGAACCATTCCACACACGATAATACATCCCATCCGTGGGATCATCACCATAAGCAATAACCGCATCCCCAGACAACGACTCATAAGCAACATCAAAACCACGCTGCTCCGCATCATTGATGCCTATACTCACTTCAACCAAATTTCCCCATGAAGAGCCGTTGTACACCTGCACATTAACATCCTTACTAGAATCAGAAACTGCGAGGATGAATTCATCCTTTACAGGTGAAGCTTTCAAAACATGAAAGTTATCGTTGTTCCCGGTACTCACGGCACTACTCACGCTTGACCATGACACTTCATCCCAATGTCGAATTTTTGGGCTTGACGATGAACCGCTGTCATAGTAAGACATCGTCGCGTCAGTAGCAATACCTGTAAACATAAGCAAGACCACTAACATGGCAACCATCAAACTTCGAGCTATGTTGGACATGCATTAACCACCAAATTATTTGACCTTGTGATGTTGCCATCAGTCACCGAAACTGAGTAATTATCGGCAGGCTGCAAGGCAGGATTCCATGTGTAACTAAATCCACCAGTGGAATTTGCCGCGATAATGACCGGGAAACCAATTGCCGAGCTCGTATTCGAGTGATCTAAATCCAGGGTCAGATTAGAAGCTGGAAGCCAACCTGTGCTGCTGAAAACCGTCGTCCTTGGCTTGTAAAAAACTGTTTCTGCAATAGAGCAAGCCTCATCCTCGAACGTTCCTATCGTGTAATTCAGCAACGTTGCATTACAGCACTCTTCTGTTGTCTGGTTTCCATCAGTCGTGCCGCAAACAAGGATGTCAACCGGCACTTCCTGAACCGTGTCGTTGCTCTGGAAAACCACGCTTCCAAAGTGCACACCCAACGATGTCCCCGTGGGAATCGTTATCGTCATAAGTATTTTTTCCGTGCCGTCTGCCGGAATCGTCACGTTCGTGTTGTTGAACGACATGAAGCTGCTGCCTGCGCCGCTACCGGAAACGCTTATCGTTACCGGGTTTGCCTCATCATTATTGGTTAGGGTAATCACGAAACCCGCTGACGCGCCCACTGTAATACAATCAGTAACAATGACTGGTGGCTCTGCAAAGAAGCCCACGTCGAACGGAAGAATTGAAACGCAACCCTCATCCTCAACCTCTATCGTAAACAAAACCGGTCCTGTAAAGGCGCCGCCAAAATCGCTAGGCCACTGACTGCTAATACACAACTCCGCACCAGTTTCCTTCCAAACATCATGATCAATTCCGTTTATCTGCAACACGAGATTAATGATCTTCGAGGTAATGTTGCCAGTAGCGTTGGGCGGCTTACCAATATACGAGTCCTCAAAAGTCACACCGCCAGGAATAATGCCAGAAACCGTCACCCTGGAACCGGCCCCCTGCGAATACACGTAATCAGCAGCCTGCGCCAGATCCGAAACGAGTTTTTCGGCCTGCAGCAGCCTGCTTTGCTGGCCAGAACTCTGGAAACCGAAGTACAGGAACGGCGTGATTAAAAGCAACAGCAGGCCGACTAAGAGAACGTATTCCGCAGCCACCTGCCCACGAATTCCCATGCCATAAAAACCCCATCAAACTATATAAAACTATAGAATACACCATACTGAAGCCGACGGAGCTACAGTGAAACGCTTTCAGCATAGTATAAAAAAGGAGACAATAGTAATACTATCCATACGTGATGAAATGCCTGAAAACGACGCACGAACCGAACTTGAAAACAAGATCGAACAACTTGTCAAGGTTGCAAAGGAAGCTGACAAGGAGCAGATCAAGGTCATGACGAACAGCCTGCAGATCTCTGTAGGCATGGCAAAATCACAGGAACAGGACCCCATGGAAATCGAAAAACTCACTGGCCTTACGGAAACACTAAAAGACATCGAGGAAAAAAACAGCAGCAGCAAAAAGATTCCAAAGGCGGACATTGAAGCTCTTGAGAACTTTATAAGCAAGCCGCAAAAGAAAACCACCGGTGCGCACGTGCCGACAGGA
>JAGVWA010000019.1 GCA_018304505.1 Nanobdellati archaeon | reverse complement strand
CTGTTCGTTTCGTCGAATATTTTGTTATCCATGCTTTTATTTTGCTCAAACTAGAATAAATAGATTTTGCAACATTCGCTGGTTGCAACCAGTTTAAACTTGGTTGGGTGAGTAATGATTGAGCAAGACTGCGTGTTGATAAAAAAGAGCACACGGCGTGTCAGTTGCGCGGGCAATGCTGTGAAGCCAGCCAAAATTCGTTTCATTATCGCGTACCCATACAACGAAAAATCGATTTCTGCTTACTCCCCAGTTAGCGGGCCTGCAGAATTTGAAATAATCTAGCCGGCAAAACGTTTATATACTCATTCTGTTTTGCCTAAGTAGTTTTAAATAGATTGCTCGAGCAAAGAATGTAAGTACTCACTAATGGAGACAAAACGGAGACGCGCGGAATGACTGGAAAAAAAGGGCAAGCACAACCAATTATTGTGGCGGCAACAGCTGTTTTATCAGTAATCATCATCGCGTCACTGCTTTTCGGAACATCCCCGAATCCGCTCAGCGGTTTCTTCACCAGCATTTTTTTCCAGACCCCGATAGTATTCACGCTTAATGACAGGCCAGTAAGCCTTGATGGATCACCTTTTGAATACCAGCCTCAAGACAATTATGCAGCCAGTGTGTCAAACCCCGCAGCGTGGACGGCTACTGACAGGGCGGCCAATGTTCCGGCGAGCAACAAGGTCGCGATTTTCCTTTCATCACCCGGTTCGGATGTGCGCATTGTTGAATTCGGCGCAAGCTCAAGCACCAAGCTAAGACTTGTGCAGGACACAGCATCATTTATTACAGAGGCACGGTGCGAAGACGGCGCTTTAATAACCGTATTGACTCCAGGCACCAATACTTGTGGCGGTGTGACAGTAGAAATGCAGATCTCAAGCGGCGTCGAAGTACTAATAGATCGGGCAAGTATCCAGAGCGCGTATGGCGCGGATTTCGTAACAGTGACAAACCCGGCTGACCCTAGCAATGACAGGATACAATTAAAAACAGCAGCAGCCGGCGGTGGTACTAGCACGTTCAACCTGAACATGAGAACAGGGGCACTAGACGGATTGTCATCAGAATACCTCTCTCCAGATGACACTTTCACGCAGGCCGCATCTGATTTTGTAGGATGGACGGGTGGCATTGACTTTGCAGCAGAGGGCACCGCGACCGGGGACATAATGATGTTCATCAATGGCGGCGCATCGACTGTCGAGAGGCGGGTTGATTTCAACAATGATGGAACTTATGATTTTGCTATAATCTCGGATTTCACATTTGGGGGGCAGGTCTCATGCCCATCGGATACATTTTTTATTTCAGGGAACCCATGTGCGGGTACAATAGTTAGATATTCGCTAGCAGGGGCATCAGTTGAGGTGTTCCTTGACAGGGCAACGTTGCCATTCGACTTTGTAAAACTTTCGACACCATCATCTGCGGAGATTTTGACATTGCAGGCAAGTGGCGCTGGGGCCCCAGGGGCGACATTCGATTTCACGCTTGTGGAAAAATCACTATCCCTTGATGCCACACCAGGGGACTATGATGCGGGCGACCGGTATTATACAGTTGTGCCAGACGCAATGGATTGGGCGGGAGTTACACCTGGACACGAGGAGTTCGCAGCGTCAGACGCCACATCTGGAGACGTATTCATGTTCTTCCAGTCCGTTGATGGGGCTAAAATGAGGGGCGTCGATTTCAACAACGATAACGCAGATGACTTATCACTCTTTTCAGATTCTATAGGCTCCTCTTCAGTTAGCTGCCCAGCATCGCCTGGCTTCAGCATGTCTGGAGACTCATGCGCCGGCGTCCAGGTATTTTTCCAGCAGAACAGCAACATCATTGAAATGAAATTAACTTCAGTAACGCTGCCAGGAAGCTTCATCTTGGTTTCAAATCCCTCATCGAGCAACAAGGTAAAGCTTATCAGGCCCGGAGCAGCCCCTGGCCAAGTAGTGCTAAACCACACGCTTGCCGCGAGGGTTGTAACGCTCGATGCGGCCACGACAGAATATACGGCATCAGATGATTACACATTGGTATTACCAGACGCCGCCGCGTGGCTGTCGCAGGACTATGCGGCATTTGACTTCCCTAATGATGATATAGCGCTGTACTACAGCGGCAACCCGAACGACAGGTTCAGGAAAATAAATTACGGTGGTACGCCAGATACAGTTGTAGTTTCTATTGAATTAACAGGAGACGGCGCAGCCATTCCATTTGATATCACGTTAAAGTGTGAACCTGACTCGGGTAGAATCATGTTCTCATCGCCTGACAGCTGTTCAGGTACTAGCATAATGTTTGCAAAATCAGGTGGCGCAGTTGAAGTTGCGTTTGACACAGCCTTCCTGCCAAACGGCATCACGGTATCCGCAGATGCAGCTGTGTCACAGAACGCAGTGCACCTGATCGAACCCACAGGCGGGCCGGCACCAACTGGAAACGAGTTCAACTTCAGCCTCTTTACAAGGCCAGTTGCGCTAGACGCCACGACAAATGGATACGCCCTGAGTTCTGATGATTACGCATCAGTAGCCCCGGACGCGCCGTCATGGGATGGTACAGACCTTGCAGCGCTGAACTCATTGGAAGACGCGATACAGGTGTATCTGGAGTCAGGGCCAAGTACTTCAGAGCGGAACATCGATTTCAATCACGATGGCACGCCTGAACTAAGGATCAAATCTATCCCCTTCAGTGATGCTGAGGTTTTCTGCATACCGGAATCAATGATCATATTCACAGGCTCTAGTCAAGTAACAAGCTTCGCGGGTTGTGGCGGCATGAGCTTTGGCTACTCAGTCAGCGGCAACAGAGTAGAACTGGCCCTGTCCATAGACCAGCTTACTGGCGTTTTCAATTCAAATTACGTTGCTATCACGACACCTTCATCTTCAAACATAATCAACCTCTTGTCAGCTCCAGAGCCAGGAGCCACCTTTGACTTCAACTTGGCAACGAAGGTAGTGACAATTGATGGCTCACTTATTGAATATGAGCCCAGTGATGATTACACTGTTGGGGCCATAATCCCAGATCCGCTAAAGTGGTTCGGCACTGACTTCGCAGCATTCTACTCAACAGGCGACACCATTGGAATCGCCCTGGCGCCCACTTCAATCGTGATACGGCGCATCGATTTAAACAACGACGGCACGCCGGAGCTTGAGTTGCGTGTTGATCCCGTAATGAGTACGGTAACGTGCTTACCGACAAGCACGCAGATATTCGGCTCAGGAACGTGCGCCGGCGTAGCAATAACTACCGCGACGCCGCCGGGTGCCTTGGAAGTAGGCATTGCAAAAAGCCAGTTGCCGCAGGACTTTGTCATAATGAGTAACCCGGCATCGGCAAACAAGGTTAAGCTATCAACAGCACCAGCAGGCCCTGTTCCTGAGTTTACGCACGTTCTAAGAAAGGCCCCCTCATTGAGCTTGTTTGGAGGCCAAGCGCAATTCATAGCACCAGATGACGTTTACACGGACAAGGACCCAGCTAACTACTTTGGAACCAACTTCGCAGCGCAGGACTCGACAACAAACAACATCTTCATTTTCTGGAGTGCCGCCATTGGCTTTGGGGATGACAAGCGTTCAATAGACCTTGACCAAAATGGCGCAATTGATTTCGAAATGGTTTCAACAGGTTCCTCGATAAACTTCCTCTGCAACGGCGCGCCTTACACTGGAGCATCATGCAATGGCGTCAGGGTTTCAACCGTAGTTACACCCGCCAACCCAGAAGCTACCATTGAAATCTTCTTCAGCGACCTCCAAGTAATAGGCAGCAACTTCGTCTCTGTCAAGGGCGGGCTGGCTACGGGTTTCATAAACCTCGTTCCACAGGAGTTCGCGGGAGTTGATATACCATTCGACTTAAAGGTGCGCGCAAACCTAGTTGCTGACGGGCAGGGCATTGAATACAGCCCGGCGTTTGACACTTATACAGTAAACGACACAGAGTCGGCGTTCGACGGCACAAACCTGGCCGCATTCTCACTCCTAGTGGACAAGGTCTTCCTGTTCTGGGACTATTCGTCGTCATCACAGACAGCGCGCTTCATTGACATTGACAACGACGCATTGGCAGACATCGAGCTTTCAGTAAACAACGGCATGAACTGCCTCACAGACGACGGCCTCACGATAATAAGGACGCCGCTGCCCAATGGGGCAAACGTCACGTGCAAAGGAAAACCCGTAAACGCCTTTACTGCATCGCCATCGTTCTTCACATTCGAAATATCGATACAGGACTCTATTGAGCCTGTGCGGGTCTCGAAATCGCTACTAGCAAGCTCACCAAGCGGGCCAAGAAAACAAGGCGGAACCCAATTCCTGCTCAGCAAGCCGGCGTTTGCCCGCAGACTTCGGTCCATATCCTGGAATTAACAGGGCTGTACAGCGATTCTCTACGAGCGAGACAGTGATATTCCTTGGAAGGGGCACAACCAGCGAGCAGACAAGGTACATTGACCTTGACAATGACGGCTTCGGCGACATGCAGCTGACCACCAGCGTGCTGTCAGCGCAGGCAATCTGCCTGTCACAAGCAAACCGGACAATGGCGTTCGGCATCGCGGAATCATGCGGCAGGCTGGCACTTGAAAGAGGGGTGGTGTTGAAGGTGAACGTGAACAACGACATCGAGGCATTCATCACCCGCGAGTCATTAACACACAACGCCACAATCGGCGTAAGCAACTTAATCGAGACCGTGATAAACTTACCATAAATAACTTTAAATAGGCATGTTGATTTACCATGAATAATAACAATGGGGCAAAACCATGATCGGCACAAAAGGACAGACCCAGACGCAATTAACAGCAATGACGCTTGTAATCGCCTTACTTGTTGTATTGGGCTACTTCACAGTGACAAACCCAGGGGCGTTGTTCGCGCTTACTGGTTTCATCACCGGGCCACTGCCGGACTGTCCCAATCCAAACAGCTTCTGTGACAACTTTGCAGACCCAACAAGGGTCGACTCTGCTTTATCGAGCAACATCACGATAGTTACAGACCCGAATTTGCCGACGCACATAACACTGCAACAAGGCGTTACTGCGGGCGTTGTGATGTCTGACTTCATTGACATTCCAGCAAACAACTTCTGGGACAAAATCAAGATTACTAGGGTTCCTCACAATGGCACGGTAGTAGTAGACATCATGGACTCAACTGGAACAACTGTCCTCATTCCTGACGTGCGAAACGGCCAGAGCGTTGCAGAATTAAACAACCTCGGCGTGACCCAGGTTAGGTTGAGGGCCACACTTACGAACCCTGATGTTGTTTTCGCGTCCCCAGACAGGGACTTCGACTACGCAACCATTGAATTCGCGTCAGCATCAGAATATAAAGAAATCGAGTTCCAGACCACTAACCTTTTCAATCACACCTTGACGAGGGAACTCGTTGTTGATGAACAAGATGGAAATGCAGCTGATTTCAGCTCATTTGCAAACTATGTAACTCAAAGTGGCGTTTCTGATCCAGCAAACTGGAGGGGAACGGATCGGGCGGGGATACATGAACTTGGTACAGTAAGGACTGCACCGCACTTTGTCATCTCATTATCAGGTATAAATAATGCGCCTGCCACAGTAAGATATCTTGATTTTAATGGTGATGGCAATGCCTCAATTAAATTAAGCGTTGTAAGGACAGCTGGCACTACTAATTATGAAATCGTTTGTGGGTCAGTAGTAATTGTCATAGGTGGAGCTGGGGGGTTTGTCCTAAATCCTGCTGTGAGGCCTTTTATTGTAGCCAATTGTGAAGCAGACATCATTGATGCTGTCGGGGCAACCCCATCAACCAACCCAACACTTGAAGTTGTTTTCCCGCTCTCGAATTTTACGTCAAGAACAATAGATGTTTATAACCCGGAATCAAGTAATGCCATAACATTGGTTGGCCCATCATTTAGCATTGACACGAAAGCTGGTGATTTCAACGGAACATTTGTAAATACAGAACTAACGCCAACAGGTGAATTGCAGCTAGTTTCTGGGCAAACAACAGGCACGTATGAATCGAGGGTGCATGACGCAATTGAACCTGCAATCTGGAACTCGCTGCACTGGCAGGTTTCTGGGGATCACTTGCTGGCGGCGCACTTCGAGGACATCGGCACGGAACAGGTTATCGATTCTTCAGAGCGCGTTAATGATGGTGTCACCACTGGCAGCACTAACGGCGTTTTTGGTAAAGCCGGGGGCTTTGGCGTACTGCTTGATGGTATTGATGATGTCGTGAATTTCGGTGACGGGCGCGATTGGGCAATGGGCACAGAGCCCTTCTCTTTGGAAGTATGGGCAAAACCAAATCTACCAAATGATGATGCTGCTGGAGATATACTAACTTCATACTCGACCACTGCTGCGCATGAAGGCGTGACTTTGGGATTTATAGGCTCAGCATCTGAAGGTGGACAGAGATTACAATTTGGCGTCAATGATGGTTATTTCATAAATCATGTAGAAGTCGCTAGCAAATTTGATACTGTGTCTATAAATAGAATGGTTGTATTCAATGGGTCGATTTATGCAGGGGCAGCCTCTGACGGGGGCCGACTACTTAAATGGACCAAGGGTGACACGGCTTGGACAGAAGCAGCATCGGCATACCTGAATGACCAACTTATCGGGTCCATGGCTGTTCATAACGGCAGGCTGTTCGCAGGCACAAGCCCATCAGTGGGCCACTTGCTTGAATTCGTTGCTGGTGTTGGGTGGGTACAACGGGCAGGCAGCCTTGAATCACAGTCGCAAATCACGTCTTTAGTTTCGTTTAAGGGAAAGCTCTATGGAGGAACGTTACCCGGAGGCAAACTATTAGAGTGGGATGAAACTGGCGCGCAGTGGGTGAAGCGTGCAGACACGCTGCCAAGCTTCCCAGGAACTGAAGTAATCACCTCAATGATTTTATACAATGGAAAACTTTATGCTTCTACGGGTAGTTCTGGCCAGCTGCTTGAATTTGATGAAGTAAATAATCAGTGGCTTGCAAAGGCGTCGCAGGTTGGTTCTTCTGGCTTAACATCAATAATTGTTTTCAAAGGCAGGATATATGGAATAGCAAGAGATAATAGTCTTGGTCTAACCAGCATTGTGCGATGGGATGGTTCTAGTTCCTGGATAACTGAATTCACTTCACTTCAACCACTTAATAATCTAATGGTCTTTAATGGAGATTTGTATGCATTACCCGCAGTTTTTACGACTAGCCCCCTATTTATTTATACAGATGGAATTCAAATTAATCCTATCGGGGGGCAACTCCCTTCAGCACCAACAGCAGTAGTTGCTTATGATGGAATGATATATCTTGCAACAGGGTCGGGGGGAACCTTACATTCAGTTGGTTCCGGTTCCGTTGCAATGCAAGACATCCCATACACTAATACGGGTATGGCGCATATTGTTGGCGTCAGGGAAGCAACCCAGCTTAAATTGTATGTCGATGGCGTCTTGGTTGATACGTCAGATTCATTTTTACAAGGTAGTCTCGATCTCAACCAGCTCACTGCACTCGGATCAACTGGTCAATTTGTTGATTACTTTGATGGAATTTTGGACGAGATTAAGCTCCATCCGCGAGCCCTTTCATCAGCAGAAGTTCTTGAGCGATACAGCTCTGGCCTCCAGGGCTTCAATGACGGCCTGCTGGACAGGAACAAGGTTGTTACCATTGGCGTAAGGACTTGTGATGACCCACAGTGTAGCGGCGAAGGTTATACCCAGGAACTAACAGGCAGCCCCGGTTTTATGAACTTGACAGAGAATAGGTACTTCCAGTACAAGATCAATTTTGATAGTAACAACCCTTCTGTGTCGCCAAAGGTGCACTCTGTCGTGGCCAGAATGGGCTTGCCTGCCGCCCAAGTATTAGAAGATGTAGAGCAAACCTTCCCCTTCCTACTCGCGGCAGTGGATGATGAGGTATTGCTTGATGCCAACGCGTCAGAATATACCGCGGAGCTTAATGCGTATCAATCGGCCTTTCCACAGGACAACGAGGCCATCTTTGAGAGCTGGGGCAACATAGAAGATGGAGAGTTCGCGCTCTTCACTGGCTTTAGTAACTATTTGAACTTTTTCCTCGAGGTAAACCCGGGGTCTAGGCAAACAAGGGGCTACGACTTAAACAATGACCTTGTGTCCGACCTGGCAGTAACGAGCCGGGTAGTCATCGGCGGAACAGCTGCCCCCACAAACTTCTTAGTACTAAATGACAGAACACCGCTAACAATCGACGGATTAGCAAATGAATACACAACGCAAGACAATTATACAGCAGAGGACATTTTGGTTTTCCCATGGGGAACTGCAAAAGAATACGCAGCATATGATTCAGTTAATAATCGAATGGTAATTTACCTACGAGGAATTGAAGAAGAAACAAGGTTCGTTTCATTCTTCGACCCGATTGAAAATGAACCAGTAGAGGTATTAGCGATAACCAGTGACGCTTCACAAGGTCAAGTGATCGTAGACTGTCAAGGTACAACCATTGTGGACACGGACCAGGCTATCAACAGCGGCACAGAACCTTGTTTAGATGTTCAGGTAACAGCAGTCGTAGCACCAGACAATGGTGTAGAGGTAAGTATAAACACTACTGATTTGATTGCTGTTACTGGGAGGGGATTTGTTGTAGTAAACAATATCGTCATTTCTGATGAATCAGTTTCATTAGTTGTGCCAGGCGAGACAGAATACCCTGCGGCCAGGTTCGGCTTTGCCTTGCCAAGTTTAACTTCTGTAGCGATTGATGCTTCAGACGCAGAGTATGTTGCAGAATTAGCGCCAGGGTCGACAAGCACATTGCCTGCAGCAGACATAACAGCTGGATTTTGGGGTGATGCAACAGACTACGCAGCTTATTCAAGCAACATGGGCGAAATAACTGTTTATCTGAAAGCGCTAACAGGACAAGCTTTCCGCAACTTTGACCTTGACGCAGACAATGTCCCAGATTTGAAACTAGGCTCGTTTGCAGGCAGCAGCAGTGAGATTGATTGTGTAGGAGAATTTGTAGCGTTTGCCCCCACAGCAGGGGCAGTTTCAGACACATGCCGAGGCGTGCCGATAAGATATGCTATTGGTAGTTCAAGCATTGAAGTCGCATTTAAAGAGGTATTGCTACCAGTAGGCCAATTATTAATGACTTCACAAGACTCTCTGTTTAAAGTAGATCTACAAACTGGATTGCCCGTACCCTCATCGGCAAGCATCACATGCGCAGACAACCCGAGCTTTGCAAATGGGGAACTGTGTGCTGGTCACACCATAAATTATATAACGGATGGTGGGGCTATTGAATTCAAGGCACTCGGCTTCTCAATAGGCGATGCAGTTCGGGTATCGAACCCTGACTCGCCAAAGTCAATCAACATTAGCCTCATAGGAGAGCAAGTTGTTGTCACAGCGACGCAGGAGTCAGTGGTGCTTGACGGCAACGGCACAGAGAACTCAACAACCATAGACCAGAACGTGTCAGATCAGGAAAACTGGCCGGGCAACGACACGGCTGTATATGACAACACAACAGAACAATTGATCCTGTTTTATGAGCTCGACGGCGTTCTTGATTTCCAATTAACTGACGTTGAGGGCGAGCTTGTCATTGACGGTGACGAAACGGCTGGCGCAGAGTACGACCCTGGGGCTGCATCGTACGTTGAGCTTACAATCCCAGATGATGACATTGAAAACTGGGGGGCCTCTCAGAGTGTTGACGATAGGGCGAGCTATGATTCAGTGTCTGGAAAAATTGGCATACTACTAGAGGCAGGAACAGGGGACGAGATTCAACGGCGCATTGACCTTGATGGCGATGGCATTGAAGACCTTGCATTGTTCTCAAACGATACCTCCGGGGCATCGGCAGCGTACTGCAAAGCAGGCGACGCATCAGTATCACTTATAACATACGACTTGGCGAGTGCTTCAATAACAGTTGACGCAGTTGACACGTCTGAATACACGGGGGCAGGCATCAATGACACGAAAACCCTGCTGCCGTTCGCAACAGACGCCAGGCTGCAGGACTTTGCCGCATTCGACCCTGCAGGCTACATCGCGGTTTACGCAGATGTTACAGCGTTTAGTAACGGGCCTACTGAAACCAGGCGTTTTGATTTTGACAATGACGGCACCTATGACTTACACCTTACGCCACGTGGTAGTGATCTTAAGGTGGTATTTGAGTGCCCCGGCAGTTTCTCTGTCACGCTAGGTAACATGCCATTGATTGGTGCGGATGCAGTATGTGTGACATCTGGCGGCGCCAGCGTGCCGTTGCACTATCGGCTGAGTGGTGGCAGGGGAGAATTTAACTTGTCTACTTCCGCGTTGCCAGGGGGAACCATGACGCAGACCGCCACCAACTGGAATGGCCAACAAATCAGGCTCATGTCACCAGGCGCAACGCAGCCCCTAGGAGCAGTCGAGCTGCCAAGCGGAATCAACACGTGTGCCGGCACCACAGTGGATGTCGCTAAAACAGGGGCTATAATTGAAGTTGGCCTAAATAGTACGTTCATCAAAAGCGGTTACGTTACCGTGGCCAGCGAGGCATCTGCATACGCTGTCAGGCTGTTAACGCCTGTCGCAACACAAAATTACCTCGCTCACATACTCAACACCATTTTCGCTGGTGCTGGGGATTCATCAATTGATGGGGAAATAGACCCGGAAACCGAATATGGGCCATTCCCGGAAAGGGACTACGTTGTGTCAACGCTGCCCTTTGGAGAGTGGCCAGACTGGCAGGGAAATGATTCAGCATCAATGGCGGCCTACAACGCGCTGAGCAATGAAATCAGGCTTGCGTCAATAACAGAAGGCACAGTAGTATATGAGAGGCGAATAGACCTTGACAATGATCAAGAGCCGGATGCACGATGGATTACTAATAACATTGACACTCAAAACCCAGTGACGACAATTCAATGCCTGGCGCCTGGGGAGCTCTTTACTGCCTTAACGCTTGCAGGTGTGGACATTTCGGGTTCCTTCGAATGCAAAGGCGTTACAGTAACATACGCTACCTCTGCCGTGAAAGACGTAGAGCTGGGCTTGAAGAAAAGCGGGGCAACTGGATACGTGGTCCTGACAACGCCAACATCAACAAGGAGAATAGGGCTGATTCCCGAAGGGTCATTCCAACCGCTAGCATTGACAACACCCGAGCCTCCACAGACCTTTGAATTTGCAGTTTCGAACACAGCAACAAGCCTGTTAGTTGATGGGGTGATGAACGAGCCAACAGAGTACCCCGCATATCCGGATCATGACTACCTTGACGGCAATCTGCCGCTTAGCGATCAGGGCAACTGGTTCTCAAATGAAATGCTTGACTTCGTGGTTTATGACCCAGCGTTTTCAAAGATCGGCTTAGGATATTCAATACAGGACAACGCAGCACCAGAAAGATTAGTAGACTTCAACAACGACGGCACCTTTGACTTGTACTTTAGCAGCTATGCCACAACACCCCTGCCTGCAGATCACATTCTCAGATCGCAGATCTCATGCCTTGTCCCAGGATCTGAGTTCACAGATGGGGGGTCTTTTAACTTAGTAACATCAGTGACGAACGACGTCAGCGGCTTCTTTATCTGCGGCCAAGTCAGCGTGGAATATGCAACAGAGTTTGGCACTGACATTGAGCTCAGCTTAACAGCGGGTCCGACTACGGGTTTCATTGTGCTCGGTACGAACAGCTCTGCAAACAAGGTAAAACTCATTCCAGCAGGTGCAACAAATTCCCTGGCTTTGGCGTCAGAAACAAGGGACGTTTCCTATCCGACTTTGCACTTCATGAGTCCTGATGACAAGGAGCTAGAGCATTACAATGTCCTGATGTTGCAGAGCACATTCACGCATTTCGTTGCAAACAAGGACAACTTGTTAAAAATCGACGGCAATAAAACAGAATATGGTGGGGCAGATGAGTACGTTGCTGGCAGCATCGTATCTGACCCAGCAAATTGGCCTGGAGAGGATTTCGTGATTAGCGATGACGCTCAGGACATGGTGGGTATCTTTGTCGGGTCGGCGGGCCTTAGTACACTAAACTCAAGGCTTGAAAGAAGATATGACTTAAACCTTGACGGCACGCCAGACTTTACAATTGTTATGATATACAGGTTCGGTAACATAGATGCTATCTTGCGCTGTGGCACATATGGCGACATTGTTTATTGGGACGGTGGTATGCCAATTTCCTCAATTTTCTCAACTATGACTATGCTATACGAGTGTAACGGCTTCACGATATACGATAGTCACGGGCCTCAGGGCGTAGAAATCGGCTTGGTCGCAGGGCAACTTTCAACACCCATAACGGTTTCAAACCCTGCTTCTGCGAACAAGATAGACCTTGCTTACTTCGCCAACCAGCCGGCCCCTAGCGCAATATTTAATTTTTTCACAGAAAGCAGCTATGGCCCAATTAATGTTGATGGCGTGGCAGACTTTGATGAGTATGTTGGTGGGGATTATATAAAGGCATCCGTGCCGCCAGCAAGCCTTTCAAGCTGGGACGTGGCATCTGGCACAACAGACGTTGCATCAACAGACTTAAACAATGACCTGATTGGGATCTTCAGTCGTGTAAGAAACACCGTAGTTGAGAGGCTTATCGATTTCAATGAAGACGCCAAGCCTGACCTTTACTACAAGCTTGACGGCTTGTGTGATGGAGGCATTTGTAATGGCAGGGTTTCAGCTACAATATCATGCTTAGTGTCTGGCGATGACTGGTCACATACAGGTACCTTCGGAACTACAGGGAACATACAGGCTTTCAGGGGTTGTGGAGGGGTAGGCATTGAGTATTCTAGCCTGTTGACAGGCACCAGCACGAGCTTTAAGAGCTTTGAGCTCGTCATAAAAATCGATACATGGGATTCGGATTCCATATTTGTTGGCTCCAATGATACTACTCAGAGGATACAGCTACTTAAACCTATTATACAGAGGACATTCAAGTTCGGTGTAAAACCATCAGAGTCCCCCATGGAGCTTGATGGTGGGTTCAGCAGTCAAGAATATGGGGGGGAGTGGCAGTCCGACTACTTGGCCATATTTGATAATGACTTTGAAAGGCCCCAGTGGGGCGACACGTTTGAGGCATCTGCATTTGATGAATCCACAGGAAAACTGGCCGTCTACTTTGAAGCTGGTGAGGGTCCATCTGAGCGATTCATTGACCTAGACAATGACGGCATCTCTGACATGAGGTTGTTTACCTCAGTAGCATCTACTGAGTTCCCCGGAGTAATTAATGAATCGGAAATCCAGTGCCTCTACCCCGGGCAGGAGTTCCTTGACAGCAACAACGGCATTTCCCAAATTTCAGGGGCCTTTAACTGTGCAAATGTGCCAATTGAGTACTTTTCATTATCCCCCATAGGTGAGTCTTCAGCCATAGAGTTCACCATGGATTCAACTGGCAACTTCGGCTTTGTTACAGTGTCAGCCCCAACAGCAGTCGATGTTGTAAGCCTTGTAATCCCCGCAGCGCAGGATGAAGAAGGCTACAGGGAAATCGATGCTGACTTTGACGGCTTCCCAGAACTAATCATAGTGTATGGCAGCCAGAGGATCTACTGTACAGCAACAGGGGAATTCATTTTCAGCGACGTTTCGCCAGACCATGGCCTGGGCTCTGCAGAATGCGGCGGCTTGGAAGTAGAATTCGCCGTTTCTGACACAGGCAGGTCAGCAGAACTGGCTATTGCCAAGGATTCTATGACGAGCAACTACGTTACTGTCACAAACCCTGACTCTACAACCAGCATCAATGTCTTCCTACCCGAAGGGGTTGTGCCAGAACCAGCGCCGACAACATCGCAATTGATAATACCAGTGAACATCGAAACCGATTACCTGCCCCCGGCATTGGATTTCTGGGAACTCTCATGGACCCTCAACGACACTGATGGCGACGGCATAGCAGACCCAATTGACAACTGTCCAGATGTCTTTAACCCGTCACAGGCAGACAGCAACGGCTTCCAAGATGGCACAGGTGCAGGGGACGCGTGCGAAGAAATCCCAGATGTCTTAGTATCAGCAATACAGGTGCTCCAAAACCCTGTGCAGAGGGGCAACCTTGCAAACATCTCAATAACCGTGTCAAGTATCGGCAACAAAGCCCCAGGAGCATTCACAGTAACAATAACAGATCAAACAGAATCCCCAGCAGTAATAATAGACCAAAGAACAGTAACATTCACTAATGCAATAGACTCCACAGCATACACCGTGCAGTACGATACCACAGGCAAACTAGATGGCTCCCACACCCTCCGCGGATTCGCAGACTCGGGTAATGTTGTAGAAGAACTTGATGAGGCAAACAACATCCTAACCACAACACTTACAATTGAAATACCGAACACGGCGCCGTTCTTCAATGGCACAATACCAACACAGAATCTCATTGAGGATCAAGTGACGCCAGTAACGCTGCTCCTAAGCCAATTTGCGTTTGACGCCGAGACAGCTTCAACAGACCTGTTCTACACCTTAGTAAGTAACAGCAACCCGACTCTTGTTTCAGCGGTCTTTGGCGTATCATGCACAGCTAACTGCAAGGAATCAGTAACCGGTGGCCTCAAGATTGGAATAGCACAGGCAGAAGCCTCAGGTTCATCGCAATTGTGTGTCAATGTAAACGACGGTTTCCTAACATCGGCGCAGCAGTGCTTCAATGTCATTGTAGAATCAGTGGACGATGCCCCTGTAATCTCAGCAATACCCCTACAGACGTTTGTAGAAGACACAGTATACACTGGTCTCAGCCTTGATAATTTTGTAACAGACGTTGACACTGCCCCATCAGGCTTAATTTGGGCGTCAACGCAACCAGGCAACCTGACCATTGTAATTAATTCAGTGCCGCCGCACCAAGTCACTGTAACCCCGCAAGCCAATTTCTTCGGTACAAGGATAGCGACGTTCAACGTCACTGACGGCACGTCATTTGATGAGGTCGACGTGACCTTCAACGTAACCCCAGTGAACGACAACCCAATAATTATCGGCTTGCCGGGCAGCATACTCCTGGGCGAAGGCGAGAACATAACGCTCAACTTGACGCAGAACGTCACGGATGTAGAAGACTTGCCTCAAGATGTTCTGTGGACAGTTTCCAACGTGGACCTAGTAGAAGCAGAGTTCCTCGACGCTGGCCAGGTAATAACGCCAGGATCAGCGACAGACACCACGCAGGGCGATTTCAACCAGGGCACATTCAGTAGCACAGAATCAACAGCCACAGGTGAAGTGCAACTCAGTACAGGACAAACCACAGGTACATTCACGAGCCGAGTAATAGACGCAGGCTCAGCCGCGGCATGGAACACAGCAACGTGGACAGCGCTAGAACCAAGTTCAGCAGGTGGAGGCCTTACCGGTGGTGTTCTGCTCGCGCACATGGACGATGCATCAGGCGTTATCACAGACTCATCCGGAAACTCAAATAATGGAGTCAACAACGGCGCGACCTACAGCGCACCTGCCCAGCTTGGTTTCGGCACCGCTATGAGCTTCGACGGCATTGACGATTACATTGACTTCTCCGATGATCCGGACTTTGACTTCGGCACTGGCACGTTCACACTGGAAGCATGGGTGAACCCGGACGCTGCTGGCGACGACAACATCGGGGACATCATCAGTAAATTCGACACAGCTGCAAAGAAAGGATACCACTTGACTGTGCTTGACAACTACGGCTCATCGCACAGCAACAAGCGAAACATAGAATTCGGCATTGATAACAATGCGCCGTCGACGACACTAACAAAGGTTGCTGATCGGTTTTCAGCTTCAGATACATTCATGTTAGCACTAATAGACTTTAACGGATCTCTATATGGGACAGCAACAAACGGCGCTGCCAATAGCCTGTTTAGATGGAGTGGGAGCGCATGGGTAAGGGCAGCAGGGGATTACACAGGCGCTAATGAATTGCATTCTATGGCAGTGCATAATAACAAGCTGTATGCAGGTACTTCTGGATCTGATAACTTGGGGCACCTGCTTGAATGGAACGGCGTTGACGCGTGGATTCCGCGGGTTACGACAAATCTCAACGCTCAGCAGGGAATAGAATCTATGGTGTCGTTTAACGGGCGACTCTTCGGCGCAACAAGGCCTAACGCCAGGCTGTTCGAATGGACTGGGGGCTCTGTGTGGACACAGCGGGCAGGAACGCCAGCAGGCGTTACGACTGACCAAATCGAATCTTTGGCAGTATACAACGGCAAGCTTTACGGGGCCACAGTAACTACTGGAAAGCTGCTTGAATGGAACGAGACAGGCAGCTCATGGACAGAAAGGGCACCGCAGATCACTGTCGGCGGCGCTGGTCAGACCATAAACTCAATTGCTGTGTATAATGGAAAGCTCTATGCCGCGGGCAGAGGCGTGTTGCTTGAATGGAACGGCGTCAACGCTTGGGTTAATAGGACATCGCAATTCCCCTTAGAGACGCTCCTAGCTGACTTGGCTGTGTACAATGGCAGGTTATATGCTGCAGCTGTCAGCAACAAAAAGCTGCTTGAATGGGACGAAGCCAACAGCGCATGGCTCGATCGGGGATCACCAATAGGCGCCACTGTTGCCATCAGGCCCGCGAAACTAACTGTTCACAACGGCAAGTTGTATGTATCAACACGACAAGCTGCACTTAATGATGGTGCAGGCGCTTTGTATGAAGCCAAAACGGGAATCGAGGCGACTAATGATGTTGAATTGTCAACTGGAACATGGCACCACATCGTAGGCGTGAAAGACACCAGCACACTGAAACTGTACATTGACGGAGCACTGGTTGACACGAGCGACGTATTTACCGCATCAAGCTTCAACCTCGACAACGCCGTACCTTTGACAGTGGGCAAGGGCACGCATGACTACTACAACGGCTTAATGGATGAGGTTATTGTTTACAACAGGGCGCTCACTGGAACCGAGGTAGCAGACCGCTTTACTGGAGGCCCGGCAAGCACGAGCGGCGGCTTTGACACAAACCTGACGATGCAGTTCAGGAGCTGTAATGATGCCGTGTGTTCTGGGGAGTCATTTGGCAGCGAATTCTCAACATCACCGCAATCGATAGCAGTGGTGCCCGACAACAGGTACTTCCAGTACAGGGCAAACTTAGTGACTTCTGATTCAGCAGAGACGCCACAGCTGCTTGACGCGACAATCGACTTCGAGACCTCATTGCCAGCAAACAGCGGAACACAACTAAAAATCACGGTGCCAATTGGGGTAAGTGGAGGCGAAGACGAAATTACCCTGACGGCGATAGACACTGACGGGGGCAACGACACCGAGAACATGACGATCATCATCGGAGTCGCCAACAGCCCGCCAACGATAGATCCAATACCGTCACAAAACGCAACAGAAGACGTCGTCTTCAACCTGAATGTAGGCCCGTTTGTCAGCGACCCAGATAATGACGATTTAACAATCACTTCCAATTCAGTGTATCAGATAAGTTCAGCAATACTGTGTGCATCACCTTACTCAAGCTGCGTGCTTTCGTTCCTCTACCCAGAAGGAGTCCTCGCAGACACATTCAACGTAACAGTCAATGATGGCGAATTTGTGGTATTTAGAACCGTCAACGTCACGGTGACGCCAGTAAATGACGGGCCAGTAATTGATCCGGCATTGCCTGACGTGTCATTCCCAGAGGACTCATTCGATGATACGCTAGTGCTTGACAACTTCGTAACAGATGCCGACAATACTAAGGCCGAGTTAATCTGGACCTTCTCTGGCAACACCAACATCTTTGTAAGCATTGGCAGCGCAGCGCAACAGCACAAGGTGAATTTCACAGCCGCACAGGACTTCAACGGCCAGGAAACAATAACATTCGTTGTCAGGGACCCTGAGAACTTGAATGACACTGACACAATCATCGTCACAGTCACGGTGTCGAACGACGCGCCGCAGGCTCAGGTAATACCGCCGATAACCTTTGCAGAGGACACAGTGTTCACAGGCTTAGACCTTGATGGGTTTGTCACTGACATAGATACCCCATTGTCGGCTTTGGTGTGGACAGCAGCGCCAGTTGCCAACTTGTCAGTATTCATTAACGCATCAACGCATGGAGTCACAATAACCCCTGACGCGGACTTCAACGGCATAAGAACCATAGTGTTTACGGTCAATGATTCTGAATTCACAGACTCAACGTCAGTATTAGTCAATGTAACGCCAGTCAACGACGCACCAACCCTGGCGGCCATTCCAGACATTGATGTTAATGAATCAAGCAATACCACAACTAACTTCAGGTCAGTTGATTTGGCTCCATTTGCGAATGACGTTGACAACGACGCATTGACCTTCAGCGCAGTCGGTTCAACGAACGTCAACGTGAACATCACAGGCACTATATTAACAGTATGGGGCGACCCATTATTCATCGGCACAGAAACAATACAAGTAGCAGTGACTGACACGAGCAACGAACAAGCCTCGCGCAATGTTAACGTGAACGTGCTTGACGTCAATACACCGCCAACTATTACATCAGTGACAATAACACCGGCAGATCCGAGGACAACTGACACGCTGACATGTGTTGCCACGGCGACTGACCTTGACGTTGGCGACACCATAAGCTTCGCATACGAATGGGAACAAACTCTAGCAAACGGAACGCAAATCATAAGATCAGAATCAACACCCACGATTAACAGCGCAGAGACCAAGAAGAACGAGATCTGGCAGTGCACAGCCACACCATTCGACTCATTCCCATCACAAGGAACATCAGCAACAGCAGTCACTACAATACTGAACTCGGCGCCAGTAGCAGTGGCAGAATCAGACGCAGTAACAGTGCAAGTTGGGGACTCACTCGGCTTCAGTTCTGCAAACAGCCCAGACGCGGACCTTGACACGCTGTTCTACACGTGGAACTTCGGCGACTCCACAAGCTTCGGGCCAACAACATCAACGGGCGTTGCACACACTTACACGAGCACTGGCAGCAAGACGGTAGTCCTTAACGTGTCAGACCTCGAAGCCTCTGACACTGATTCACTGACAATAAACGTTGTCAAGGAAGGCACTACAATGACGGCCAACGACGCCAACTGTGTCTTTAGTGATTCATGTCTCTTGTCGGCAACGCTGCAGGAAGACGATGGGCCTGCGGTTGTTGGCGAAACAATAACGCTGACGGCAGGCACGCAATCATGCAACGCCGTAACTGATGGAGCAGGATTCGCAAGCTGCAGTTTCAATGTTTCACAAGCCCCAGGCTCTGCTACCATTACCGCGTCATTTGCAGGCACAGCGAATTACACGTCATCAAGCGACACCGCTACGCTGACGATTGCAAAGGAAACGCTATTCTTAAGCCTCGATACAGTACTAGCAAGGTTCAGTGACCCAACGCCGGCAGTTTCAGGAAGCGCAGAAGAAAACGACGGGCCAACACCGACGCAGGCCGCGCAGGCAAGGGTATTCGTGGATGCTGACGGCGATACATTACAGGGCGTGGGAGAAACGTGCGACGCAAACATTGTCTCGGGACTATTCACGTGTCAGCCAGCAGCCTCAATACAACTGGCACAGGGCACTTACAGCATCACAGTAAACTTACTATCCAACACGTTCTACACCGCAGCACAGGCTACCGGTACATTGAATGTCGACCCAGAGCAGACAATAATAACAGCCGACTCCAAGACATGCACTGAAACACAAACCTGTGCACTGAGCGGAAACATACAGTCAGACGACGCCGAATTCAGGTCTGTCAGTGTGTCGCAGGGCGTTGACACTAACTACAACAGCATTTTCGAGGCGCTCGAAACATGCTCAACAACATCAAGCGCATCAACAGGCGACTTCGCGTGCACACCAGCTGCTCCATTGGCAGGCAGGGTCCCGGGTACGGTCAGTAATGCGATCTTCGCCAACTTCTCAGGCGACGCGTTCTGGCAGCAAGCCATGGCATTTGCCGACTTAACAGTAGCCGATGATGACACGCAGGGCCCGACATTAAGCGTGCCGGCAGTTGTCAATGAGTCAGCATCAAACCTAAATATCCTTGTGTCGGTTTCATTCACAGACGAGTTCACAGGCAACTCTGACATCTCAGAAGCCAAGCTGTACTTTGCGTTCAACAACCCGGGCGTTTCAGACACGGTCAATGACGGCGAGCTTGACATAATTTCAGGCACTGCCACATTATTGAGTTCATTCATCGGAGACGCGAAGGAAGGGGACACAATCTACTGGATAGTAAAGGTCACAGACAACGACAACGACCACACTGGTGACAAGGCCTCAACCTTCTCAAGTGTAGTCTCAACACTGATTACAGACGATGACACAACGGCGCCAGAAGTCACATTGACAAGCCCAGTAAACAACCAAGTACTCGGCCCTGATGACATACCATTCACAGTAACCGCAGTTGCAACTGACACAGGATCAGGCATTAACAAGGTTGAGTTCTTCCAATTCAACGGTGTTCCTGTGAGCATTGGCATAGACACAGTACCCGGGCCTGGCAATGTTTACAGCGTCAGCTGGAACCCAAGCTTTACCTTAGGCGCTAATGAATTCATGTTGAGGGAATACGGCGGAAACGGCAGGGGTTTGACAACAGGATATGTAAGCAGCGACGACTACACGGTGCTTGACCCGACAAACTACCAAGGAACGAACTTCGCCACAAGGCAAGCTTCTCCGAATTACAACTACGTTAACTTCTTCGAGCCGGGCTCGATATCAGATCAGGTAAGGCTCATTGATTTGAACGGAGACAATCAAGATGACCTAAGGATAACTATTGACTTTGTTACACAAGACTTTGCAATAGAATGTAAGAACCTCTCTGGTGGATCATACGAGCTAGTGGCCGGTTTCCAGAATGGAACGTGGCCAACCAGAACAGACTCAAGCTGCAACACCGTTGGCCTCACTGGAGTCAAGGGCGCAACTGGCAATGGCATGGAGCTCTTTGTGAACCGGGCCAAGGTCCTGTTGCTGTTCGGCAACGACTTCATTGGCATAAAATCACAGGCAGCGACAACATACATCAAGCTCAAGAGCATCATAGTGCCTCCAACAGGCGGGGTATTCAACTTGAGGGCAGTTGCCACTGACAATGACAATTCACCATCAACAGCACAAGACGAAGTCTTCAATATCACAGTCGACCTGCAGCCGCCGGTGATACAATCGATAGACGCAGACGACACCCAGATATACACCAGCACGACAATAACCGCCAACGTGACAGACAACTTCGCCGTCGGCACTGCAACCGCTACAGTATTCGCGCCAAATGGCGCATTAGCAGGCGTGATTCCATTAACGCCGACTTTCACAGCAGGCAGCACGCAGGCAACCTTTGTCGGAACGTTCAGCAACACATCTCAACTAGGGGCATACTTAGTCTCAGTAACAACTGTTGACCAAACCGGGCAATCAGCAACTGACACCGCCACATTCCAGGCACAAGACACGCTGCTGCCAGTAATACAGGGAGTCGACTTCCCAGGAGACGACCCAACAGCAATACTTTCAATACTCAACCTCAATCCGCTGAACAAGACAGTAAACATATACGAGCCACTTGACGAAGCCGCATTTGTTTCAGACAACTATCAGCTCACTTCGGTGTATGGCGAATTCATAACGCCATCAGTAACAGCATTTACACAACAATGCGAGGACAATGTTGGACCTGTAGCATTCCAGGCAGCTGAATTGAACTTCACGTGCCCATTTACCCAGACAGCTGAACTAGGCACCTACACCGCCCGGGTGTTCGCAACTGACGATGAAGTCCCAGTTGAAGGCTTCGACCTAAGGATAGGCTCAGTGACGACATTCACTGGTACACAGGGGGCACTCACCTTGGCGCAAGATGACTACACGATTATTGATCCTGCAAGTTACACTGGAATAAACTTGGCTGGAACCATAGGCTTGCCTAGCAAGAACTACGTAATCTACTTCCAGCCAAATACAGTCACCGACGCAGTAAGGTTGGTTGACATAAACACCGACGGCAGTGACGACTTCAGGTTGACTGTAGATCCAGCAACGAATAACTTTGCGTTTGAGTGCAGGCCGTTCAGTGGCGGCGCGTATTCGCTGATTGCGAACTTCAAGAACTCTACATATCCGAACGCCACGAACAGCAACTGCAACGGCATCGGCTTCACAGGCATAAAGGCAGCCTCGGGCTCAGGCGTACAGATCTTCTTCAACAGGAATAAAATATTCTCGCTGTTCGACAAGGATTACATAGGCATCAAATCACTAGCAGCAACTGAATTCATAACCCTCAAGCAAATCCCATTGACGTTTAAGCTCGAGGCAGGCAAGACAGTCTCAGCCTATAACGGCGGCGACAGCCCCTTCAATTCAAGCTACGACTACTCAGTCTTGAATCCAGCGTTCTACGCCACGTCCAGGGACTTCGCAGCCAGGGCAACAGTCACCAACCCCAATTACCTGTTGTTCTTCGAGCCAAGTTCAACAAGCGACACGCAGAGGATTGTTGACTTGAACGGCGACGGCGAGGACGACTTCCGCGTAACAGTGGACCCAGCAACGAATAACTTTGCGTTTGAGTGCAGGCCGTTCTCTGGCGGCGCGTATTCGTTGGTTGCGAATTTCAAGAACTCCACGTTCCCGAATGTGACGAACAGCAACTGCAACGGCATCGGCTTCACGGGAGTAAAGGCAGCCAACACCACTTCGACACCGGCAGGCGTGCAGTTCTTCTTCAGCAAGGCACACATCTTCACACTCTTTGGAAATGAATTCATTAACATAAAGAACCCCGCATCGCCACGGTACATAAAGTTGACGCAGGAAGCCAGCTTCCAAGGCTCGGTTCCAACATACGTGAGCGTTTCAGAAACCTTCACAGTGGCAGACCAAACAGCGCCGACAATCGTTGGCATACTGCTAGCTGAAAACTACACTGTGAATGACACAATTACGCTACTTGCAGGCGTTTCAGACAATTACCAATTGACGCAAGTCGAAACCACTGTACTGCACCCCAACGGCACGCTCTTCACCGGCCTGTGCCAGCAATCAGTAGCCCCAGTAGCCTTCTCATCAGTCAATTTGGCGTATGAGTGCAACATCACTGACGAAATCGGCAGCACCGCAGACACTGGAACTTACCAGATAACAATCACAGCCACAGACGGAACCTTCACGACTGACGCAATAGTGGAAACAGAGGTGACAGTGTTTGGAGAGGACACCACAGCGCCAGAAATCCTGGCAGCGCAGGCAGAGTCGCCAGTCGAGGTTTACAACACATCGAGGATCAACGCCACGGCCTTTGACAACATAGCCCTAAACAACACGGGCTTGGCCTTCATAACAAACAGCAACGGCACCATAGTCGAAATCGTAACATTGGCAGAGTTCGCTTCCAGAACAGTACCTGGCGGCGAGGAAGCAGACTTCGAGGGTGACTTTACCGAGACACTCTTCCCTGACCTTTACAACGCAGAACTCATAATACTAGACGCAGCAGGAAATGAAGCCAGGGTCAACGTCACAGTGCTAGTAAGGGACAGCATCGCGCCAGTAGTGACAGTAACGCCAGTCCCTGGAACAGTTGAAGTGTTCACTGCAAGCAGCATACAGCTTGACGTGACAGACAACTACGACATAGACGCAATAACAGCTTCATACGTTGCACCATCAGGCGGCGCCCCAGTGCAGCTGTGCTCATTCACAGACAACACAATGCCCGACGTAAACCTCAGGACGCAAGACACCTTCAGCGCAGCCTGTGCATTAAACACAACAGAGCTCGGCATCTACGCCATAACAGTGACTGCAAACGACAGCGAAGGCAACACCATTATCGAGGGAGCGACAGTAACAGCGCAAGACACAATTGCCCCAGAGATCGTTGACTTGGCCCTGCAGGCAGAAACCAGCACACTACTCAACGGCACATTCACAGTGGTCTTTGGATCACAACTCAACTTGACTGGGGCCTTCACCGACAACTTCGACATCGACACGGCAGTAGTAACAACAACCACAAGCCTCGGAACAACGCAGCAGATCGTCAATTACCCCGCTTCGCCAGAGTTCTCGTTCAGCGGCCTCTTGACGCTACTTGACACAGCAACACTAGGGCCGCACACGGTAACAGTCGAGGTGTTCGACTCATCAGGCAACTCAGCTGACTCAGTGTCTGAGGGCTTCGCAATAGAATACACCGTGGCATTCGAGGTGCAGCTCGAGATAGTCTCAATCACAGTAGCGCCAACAGTCGCTCCATTGCACCCACCGCTCACTGACAATTCGACATACGCTGCGGGCGAGTCGTTCAACATTATAGTACAAGTAAGGAACACCGGCGCGTTCAACACCAGCACTGCTACACTAAGCACTGACACGGTATCGGTATTGTTAAGCTTCGCCAACACCTCAGTGCCATTGCCGACAATAGCCCCAGGCGCTACGGTTACAGGAACGCTGTCAGCCACAGTGCCCGTAACGGCAAGCGTTGATGACTTTGAAAACGTCATCATAAACCTGATAGCCAACGCAGCCGAGATAGAGCCGCCAGTAGAGCCAGCAGAAAACACAACAACAGTCACAATAGTCGGTACCAATGGCCTAGTGGCAGAGAAACTGGCCCTCGTGGCATTGGCAAACTCCATAAACCTAAACAACGTCAAGCCGCTGGAGCACTCTGACTTCAAGGTCATGGGGAACAAGATAGAGCAGGTAGAAAAGGCAGGCCTAAAGATGGAGAAGGAGTTCCTGGAATCGCAAGTACAATTGCCAATGGGCAGCATCGATTCGCTAAGGGCAGCTGGCCACCAGACAGAAAAGGACTGCCAGAGCGCAATACTGGCTATACACAAGGCAGAGGAAAGGGAAGCAAGGGCCATCAAGAAGGGCAAGACACAGCTCGCCGGTTACTTGCAGCAATTGCAGGACATCATGCGACAGGTAAAACGCATCGACATGATAATAATGAGCACATTGATAGACCAAGACGTGAGCAACTCCAAGAAGGCGTGCCACGTTGAGGACGATGACGACACGGCCTTCGAAGACCCAAGCAACAACGTGAGGTTCCTAAAGGACTTCCACGAAATCATCAGGCAGCTCAAGAAACAGGCCAAGATCGACGCGCCGTTCTGCTCAGTAGACGCAGACTGTGACGATGGACTCAGCTACAACGTCGACGTGTGCAAGAGCAATGGCTTCTGCAAGTACAAGAAAGCGCCACCAGCAGGCGGCGATGACGATGACGACGACGATGACGACGACTAAGACAGGTGAATGACAAGTGAAAAGGATGACTGTGAAAGGCACAAGCAATGACGTAATCAAGAGAACCCTCCTAACAGGCATAGCGCTAGGCCTAACCGTAGTAGTCATTATAACAGTATTGACGACTAGGTCGCCGATAACAGGCCAGGTGATATACCAGGCAGAAACGCTTGACGACTACATCAACCTCATTGTCAATGCGGACTACAGGCCCACAACACTGAACCCCGGAACGCTGGTTGACACCGTGCCCGGCTTCCAGGCAAAGGCATGGGTTCTTAATGGGGTTCAATTCATCGCAGGTATGGATTCCACGAACAGCAACAGAACGTTTATGATAGTCAAGGAATCAGGAGCCGTCGTGACATCGCAAGACGAGGCAACTCAAAAGCTGCAGCAGTTCACCACGCTTAATGAGACGCTGTTCAACGAGTTGTCAAACCAGTACTCATACATAGAGCAGCTCACAAACTCCACCTTCGTCATATCGACGCTGGTAACTGACGACGTGGGCACCTATGTTGCGGTTTTCGATGAAATCGGGCAAGAAGAGCTGCTCGAGGACAGCAACGACTTAGTTAGGAGCTTCGAATTCGCGCTACCCAAATTGATTGTTACAAGCTGCAACATAAACACCGACGAGGTTACAGAGCAAACCACGAGCCTTGACATCAACATTGCTTCAAGAACCACGAGCCCAATCAACGTGAACAAGATATTAACAACCATCAACCTTGCCCAGGCGCCGTTCTCGGCCCCGGTACAGGTAATTGGGCCATCGGAAATCACGACCTTAAACATAGCAGGGTCATGCGAAAACCTCATTGGAGAAGTGCAGGTAAGCCTGCCGCAGACCTCAAACAGCTTCCTCAGCGTGTCAATGCTGGAAGGCACAACAGAATGTGGATGTGAAGTACTATGAGTAAAAAAGAATTTGGATTACCTGAGAGGACCAGCATCACAATAATAACAGTAGCCATCGCCATCCTCTCTGTCAATTGGTTTTTCACTTACTACCTGCCCCCGGCAGGCAACTCACTGTGCGACGAGACAGTCAAAATCGTTGATTGGAACTACGACAAGGCTGGGACACTGAATTTGAAGCTGTCAAACCTGGCGCAGGCGGGCATAGTAGTTGTTGACGTTACAGCCAACACAGGCAATGAGCCGCAGACAATTTCAGTAAATGACGTTCTCGCGTCAGGGTCACAGACGCAATTCTTCAGCATACCCGGGCTTGGCGAAACAGACCAATACGTGTCAGGCCAAGTCGCTGTGAAGTACAGGTCGCTAGTGAACAACATTGAGCGCACCAGCATCTGCGGCATCGCGGGATCAATAGAGTAAGTTCGGTACAACGCGCGCCAAAATCAATAGCAATAAAAAGCCCCGGCGTTTTCTTTTCAACTTAGGCTCTCTTTCCAAAATAGTTGGGGTAAACTAAAGGGAATGTATTTATACATTCATAGAGAGAATTAGATAAAGATCTCAAATACTATAAAGCAGGTGAATTTCCATTGCCTTGGCTTAGGAACATTAAAGGAAAAGAAGCGATAAAAGCTTTTATAAAGGCTGGAGGCGTTGAAAGAGGAGGCAAAGGTGATCATGTTAACATTAAGATGCCGAATGGGCAAATTATCACCATACCCGGCCCAAAAGAACTTAAAATTGGCTTGCTTAAAGCTGCAATAAAAAAAGCAGGATTGACTGAAGAGGATTTCGAGCGATTGTTAAAACGGAGATGATGAAATGGAGTATACGGTATTAGTTTTTAGAGCCGAAGAAGGGGGTTATTGGGCCGAAGTGCCAGCCTTACCGGGTTGTTATTCGCAGGGCGAGACGATCGAGGAAACAATAAAAAATGTAAAGGAAGCAGTCGAAGCGCACATATCTGCCTTGAAAGTTGAAGAGAGGGTACCAACTGAAGAGGACTTTGTCATAGCAAGGGTAAATGTGTTAAAATCTGCAGTTGTCTAAAGCGCGCCAAAATCAATAGCAATAAAAAGCCCCGGCGTTTTCTTCTAAACAATGACACAGAAGAAACTCATACTCATAGTGATCGATGGCCTGGGCGACAGGCCGCTAAAGGAATTGAAAAATCGAACGCCGCTAGACACGGCCAAGACCCATGCACTAGATCAGATGAGCAGGCACGCAGAGCTCGGCCTTGTACAGGTTATAGAAAACACTGCGCCGGAAAGCGACGCCGCCGTACTGAGTTTACTGGGTTACACGCCCAGCAAGTTTTACACAGGCCGCGGGCCGCTGGAAGCAGTAGGCAGCGGAATTGATTTCGAGCCCGGGAATCTTGTCATGAGGGCGAATTTCGCCACAACCAGCAACGGCAAGGATATAGTGGACAGGCGCGTGGCAAGGACACTGACAGACAGCGAGGCGAAGGAACTTGAAAACGCGATCAACAAAATCCGATTAGACGTGGGGTTCGAGTTCAGGGCCACCACCGCCCATCGCGGCATCCTGGTTTTAAAGGAGCAACTGTCGCCAATGATAACCAACACAGATCCGGCATATGCGATCCAGTATGGCCTGCCGCACGCGCTTCCGAAATACGAAATGAAGATTCAGCAATCGGTCGCCATACAGGAAATTGCTAAGGCGCAGCGCTCTGCTCAGCTTGTAAATGAGTTTACCGCCAAGGTCCACAGGGCCCTGGACAAGCACCCCGTGAACAAAAAGCGCGAGCAGCGAGGCTTGTTAAAGGCAAACGCCATTCTATTACGAGACCCGGGCACTGAAAAGCCGCGGCTGTTCAACATAAGTGAGAAGTTCAACAAGACATTTACCATCATTGCGGACATGCCGCTCGAAAAAGGCATCGGCAAACTCAGCGGAATGCGAGTCATTGGCATCAACGTGCACGGCGAACACGCGCAGGAATATAAAAAACGCCTCGCTGCGACGCTGCAAGCCCTCGGGGACTCTGACGTTGTGTACATTCACTTAAAGGCCCCCGACTTGTACGGCCATGACGGCGACACCAATGGCAAAATCGAGAGCATTGAACGCATCGACAAGTACTTCATGTTCCCGTTAATGGCAGAGCTGCAAAAACGCCATCATGAAACAATTGTGGCAGTGACTGCGGACCACGCCACACCCTGCGAATTAAAAGCGCATGCCGCAGACCCGGTGCCCTTGATGATATATCACGGCACAAAATACAAGGGCGCAGCGCACTGTTTTTCAGAAAAGGAATGCCAACGTTCAGCGCTGTACCTGAAAGGCCCGGAACTGATGCAGCACCTGGTGGGAAAAACCGTGACAACAAAACCCCGGGGGGTTTAAACCCACCCGGGTTGTTTTAAATACCCTCTCTGGATACTCAGCACATGGTTGCTGAAAGCCGCATTCTATATAATATTATAGTGCGGCTGGGGCTGCACCGCAAGGGATATATACTGGTGGCTTCCAAACAACTAGTTGCAACTAGTTAGTGGTTTCAAATGGTTTATATACACAATTCCAGCCAAGATAGGATGCATGAATCTGTTAGCTCTAACTGTAAGTGTAACGGACTCAGTGGAAACTATTTCTCAACAAGCAGAATACAATCCGCTAAAAAACATAATACTAAAAAATATAAAAAATCCGGGGGTAGTTAAATGAATACAAGGTTAGCGAAAACGCTAGTAGCAACCATGGTTGCGCTGGCATTAATAATGTCAACAGGCCTCGCACTGGTCTTCTATGCAGGGTCGGAACAATCAGTATATGACACCTCAACTGACGTTACAGTTGTCGGTTTTGTCGGCTACCTAAACACAAGCGATAATACAACAAACGCGGCGGATAACGCGACAGTGTCAGTTGTGTTTAATGGCACCACCACGAACACGACCGCGAACAGCACTGGCGGCTTCTCTGTGACGTTTACCAACCCCGGAACGGAAGGAGAATACCAGGTGAACGCGACAGCGACGTATGGCAGTGATTCGATATCAAACGCAGTCAACCTAACCGTTGTATCATATGCTAACCTCTATGTATACACGGACAAATACGACTACGCAGCCGGAGAAAACGTGATAATAAGCGTTGCCGCATCTGATTCAAAGGGCAACTCAGTAAACCACTCATTCACCGCCGTGACAAAATACCCCAACGGCACAGCATACAATTCACAGAGCAACAGCACGGGCTCAGCAGGGCTTGTCTCACTAACACCATTCACGCTGCCTAGCAGCTACGCTGGCGTAATGAACGTTTTCATTAACGAATATGAGGCAGGCACCACGTTCAAGATCGGTACATTTGGCGTGACTGCGTCTGCACGGGACTCCAATGGCAATGAGGGCTTCGTGTTCCCGTCAAGCTCTGTAGTTACACTAAGGGCCAAAACAAGCTCGCTAAGCACAGGCTCGGGCGTGTCAGCAACGGTAACAGGAACCATAGTCATTCCGGGAGGAAACACCACCACAGTGACGTTCACAGCTGATTCATCAACTACCGGAGTGTACACGGTAAACTACACGCCGACAGTCGCAGGAGACTTCGGCGCAACAATCAGCGCAACAAGGGAAAATGAGACAAAGGAAGTCACAGTGTCATTCAGGGTTCAAGCATTAGTACTAAGGTTAAACAGGAAGACGCAAACCAAGGGCCTCACAGGAGGCATGTTTGGCGGAGGGCTGTTTACTTACACACTAGAGGCAATAAACGCCACAAATAGGAGCAAGATCATTGTCGGTGGCCAGGCAGCTTCAACATTAAACCAGATCACGGCAGTGGTTTACAAAGGCAAAACAGCAGTGCTGAACGTCACAAACAAGAGTCACGTTGCAGGTACGTATGACCTCACATTTACAGCCCCCACAACGGCGGGCCAGTACAAGCTTGAGGTAACAGCTAATGATTCAGGTAACATAGCTAAGGCAACCGACTACTTCAGGGTCCAATCGGCATTCGCAACCCTAACTCCAATAGACGACCAGAACAAGACCAAGCGGATACAAAAGGCAGGCGAAACCTGCAGGTTCCAGATCAGGGCAGAGGCTAGCGGAAACTCAAGCTTAACTATAAATTCAATCTCATTAAGCAAGCTCTTGAGGGAAAGCACAGACCTAACTTCAAATATCACAAATCTGACAACGAGCGCTAGCGACAGGACCATATCCTACACGTGCCTCACCAAGGGAGGCCCATACAGGCTCGAGGTATTAGTAAACGTGACAAACGGCAACACAACAGAAGTGGTGCCTACAGAAGCATTCTACTTCTCGAAACTCTACGACGTGTTCGCGTTCCCATCGCTTGACGGAACAACAGGCGGAAACATGTATGGTGGCGGTGGAGGCTACGGAGGCAACTTCTGGTTCAACTCATTTAAGCCAACGCAGCAAGTTAAGCTCAAGGTAGAAGTGAAAACCGCTACAACAAAGGGCTTTGAAATGGCAGCCTTCGGTCCAGCAGGCGGCTTCGGCGGCGGCACGCCTGCGACCAGTGCAGGGGGCGCTGGAGGCGGCGGAATGTTCATGAGTGGCGGAGGCTTTGGCCAAGAAGGATCCAACGTACAAGGCGTCACATTATCAGTTGTTAAGATCTTCAACCCAGACACGCTAGAAGACGTAACGTCAAAGGTGACTGCAACAGTTAGTGGAGTAACAGGCCAAGATGGCACAGCGAGCATCACGTTACAGCACTCATCGCAATGGGACGGCGGTCCATATATGGTTGAGCTAAAAGCAGTAGACCAGACTGGGGGAGAAGATCTAGGAGCTGGATTTTTCGAAGTGAGGAACTACATGGTATGGGGATGGGCCCAGAGAAACGGCTCACAGAGCAACAACTACGGCTACGGGGGCTACTTCATAGGCAGCACCGACGGCGTTAACCTAACAGTTTCAGTGTACGACCCTGAAAACTGGATGGGCGTCAACGGCGTTAACGTCAACGTAACAAAGGCGTTGTATGAGGGTAAACCCGGAGAATTCGTGTGGCCGCCAAAGGAAATCACAATAACACCGCAGAACTGTACAACCAGCGCTGGTATGGGCATGAGTTCTGAGTGCTCCGTAGTAGTGCCAGCGCCAGCAGGCGGCTGGAGCAGCGGATTCCACAGGTTCGCAATCCGCGCAACCTCAGGAACAACAACCGACACAGGCAGTGCCTTTTTTGAGGTAAAGAATTTCTGGGTGCAGGTGCAGCCACAGAACTGGAAATTCACATACACGCCGAGCGACTCAATACCGATAGACGTAATGGCACAATATACGAACGGAACAGCGCTTTCAGGGGCCACTGTAACGATTGACTCGATAAAGAAGATGGCCTTCCCGCCAGAAGACGTTGCAGCAAGCAGCTATAGTGCTGAGACAGCAACAACAAGCGGCACGGGCAACGCTTCAATAACCATAGTCCCGACAAGCACTTGGGACACGGGTGACTATTTGGCAACAGTCAAGGTCACTGACGCATCAGGAAACACCGACACGGGCTTCATATTCTTCCAAGTCAAGGCATTCTACGTGCAGATGCAAACACAGAATTGGAGATGGACATTCAAGCCAAGCGAGGACATTTCGTATAATGTGCAAGCAACAAAAATCGCGCCATGGGCTGTGTGGGGCGGCGTCTCACTGTCGCCATCAGACTACGTTAATGTTACAGCAACTGAAACGCAGGTAATGAAGTGGGACTACTCCACTTTCCAAACATCTCAAGTAACAAATGTCACCTGGAGCAACACAGCTCTGCCTACTGGAAACGGCACAATGAACTTAACAAAGAGCGGCGGCTGGGAAACAGGAAGCCACAACGTCATGGCCAAGTTCGAGGACGCTGCTGGAAATGTAGAACAGGCATGGGGATACTTCGACGTTAGGGCCTTCCAATTCTGGGCATGGGCCAACGGCTGGAGCTTCCAGCCCGGATCAAACATGTCTGTCCAATTGAATGCCTACTCCGCAGACGGGGGCTGGATGTCAACACCGTACAACGAAAACGTCACAGTTTCAGTGTCGAGCCTAAGGCGCGTCAGCTACTCGTCAGGGTTCTCTAAAGGAGCCAACAACGCTAGCTTATACACGGCAACGCCAGCAGTGATTGTTGGAAACACCACTGGGCAAGGAAACCTCACCATAGAATTATCGGGTTCTCTGGAAGAAGGGGAATATGTCGCCACGCTGAACGCTACAGACGAATCAGGCAACTCAGTCACCACAGACATGTGGTTCAGCATCAAGGCCTTCGAGGTATATGCATGGGCTGTAGATCCATCAACCGGTTGGAGTGCATACCAATTCTCGCCAAACTCAAACATAACAATAGTCGCGAATGCCTATAAGGCCAATGGAACATTCGGCACGCAGCCAATCAACCTTACGGTGTCTAGCGTAAATGTCACGTACTATTCGCTAGAAGGCGGATCATCAGGCACAGTCAGCTCCTCAAGTTATTCAACAACAAAAATATTTGACGGCTCAAACACAAACATAACTTTATCCCCTGGCAGCGGTTTCACGTGGCCACAGGGAGACTACCGCGTGTATGTGACACTGGCAGACCCAGCAAATGGGCAGTCAAGAAGGGTTGAGATATTCTTCGGCATCCGGCCATTTGACTTCTACTCATGGACACAGAAGTACAAGCACCTCCCGACTGACACGGTAACGCCGAACTTGCAAGTCTACAACAGGGGCGGTGGAGAGGTAGTTGGAGGCAACATAACAATAACAATAGAGTCAATAAGAAACCAACAAACAGGCACTACATTGACACAGGGAACGCACTACACATACACTCCAGTGAACATCACGAGCTGGGCTCAGATGAACGTGTCCTTAGTCAATGTACCAACAGGGCAATACGTAATGAAGCTCAGGGCCAACCAAACATTAACCGGCCTAATAACCACGGCTGAGGCATGGTTTGAGGTAAGCAGCTTCGAATTATTCGCAATGCCGCAACGCCCTTCAGCACTGTACTCTCCGGGCGAGAACATCACAATACAATTGATGGCGCAAATCGAAGGCGGTCCAGGCATGGGAATGCAGCAGATCAACCTCACAGAGGTTACACGAGTACGGTTGGAAAAGCGTGATGGAACAAGAATCGACTACAACAACGCCAACGGCTCTTCATACGTGTTCGATGCAGCAGCACAAACAGTGACAATAAACACCACACTGGCAGCAGCTTCGTATGACGTAAGGGTAACAGGCCAAGCTTTAGTCGGTACACAGAACATGACGTCACAATCATGGCCAATACAGATAAGGATCACAAACGATGATCAGATATCAGTGACGCTGTACTCTAACAGCAGCTACTACAGCAGCATTGCGCCGCACCAGAACGTGTCGTTGAACGTGTCGGCAAAAACATCCGCAGGCGCTGGAATAAACGTTACAGTTAGAAACATCACGTTGGAATACAGGCAATGCCAAATAGGGCAGTGGGACTGGAACCAGTGCACGCAAGTAACAATGACGCCGATTGACGCCAACTCGAATGTTGCAACAGGCGAGGCAGTTGTGCAGGTAGCAGCACCTAACGGGTACTGGCCAGTAACAGGTTGGACAGAATACAACGGCACAGTTCAGCTGCAATTGTCGAACGGAAGCTTCACTTCAGTGCAGCTGCCAAGGTTCAGCATCTGGGGCAGCGCCTGGGTAACATCGCCAATGCAGTCAAGCTACCAATCAACAGAAACAATATCGCTAAACGTGACACTGTTCGGCAGCGACTACTCAACGCCACTGACAGACGCGCAAGCAGTCGGAAATGTGTCTGTGTATAGGCTCGAGACTTACAGCCCAAGCCAAGGAATGCAGCTACTATCAAACTGGAGTTCCACAGTAGGAACAACAAGCAACGGCGTAGCCACTGTGAACATTACCACGACAACAGGCTGGCCCACGGGAGGCATCAACATCATGGGCACTGTGAACTACACCAACGAGTCAATCCTGTACTGGTGGGCATGGGCAAACACAGCAGAAGCCACGCTCCGCTTAACAAGCATACAAGTAAACCAGACCCCCGTAGGCATAGGCCAGGCATTCTTCGTGAACCTGACAGTGGAAAACCCGGCAGGCAGCCCAACAGCTGAAAACGTCACAGCATTGTTTGACAGCTCATGGATGCTGAACTATGGATACATGGTGAACGACACGCCGCTAACCATAACCATTGGTGACGTGACTGCAGGCAGCTCAGCCTCGGCAATATTCAACTTCACGGTCGCGCAGGGCCAAAACGCGTCAACAGCAATAGGCACCCAGTCCTTGTCGTTCAAGGTGAACTCCAACAACTTCCCGAACCTCTACACGTGGATGTCGATAAGCATCAACGACACCGCACAGCCAACAATAAATCTGCTGGAGAACGGCTCTGACAGCAACTCGAGCTTCTGGGTGTACTTTAACTTCACAGACGACACGAGCCTCGGAACAACAACAATCAAGTGGGGCAACTCAACAAGCTTGGGCAACACGCTAAACGCGTCCCTGATCAACTCTGGCTGGGTAGGTAACAACTACCAAGCGTCATTTAACACCACAGTAACAGATGTGTCAATACTGCCAAGCACGCTGTATTGGTACAACATCACGGCATGCGACGCGAGAAGCAACTGTGCAGAAACTGGGCCGTTCAACGTGACAACGGCAGCTTAACGGAGATGATGAAAAATGAATTCAACAAAATCAATATCGACAAAAGCCATAATTGCACTGGCAACACTCGCCTTACTGGCGGTAAACCCCGCACTGGCGTATATATACACTGGAAGCACATTCCAAATCGAGGTAAGCAACGCTGAAACAGTTTCCGAAGGAGGAACACTGTCGGTTACAGTAACAATAACTAACCTCGGCAGCCAGACCATCAACTCTGTCTCAGGAGCCATAGCGTCCAGTGATTCCACAACGTGGTTGTCTGGCACAAGCACGCAGTCCTTTGGAAACCTGGCAGCCAGCGGCAGCACTTCAAAAACCTATTCCCTGACAGCCACAAGTTCAGGCTCGCATACGTTCATCGTTACAGCTTCAGGCACAAGTGTAGGATCTGAATCAACAGAATCGCAAACAGTGACAGTGCAGAGCGCGCCAACGTTCAGCTACTCAATAACGCCGTCAAGCGCTAGCGCGTCCTCAACAGCAACGGTCTCTGCAACGATTTCAAATACCGGAACTGCAACAGCAAGTTCAGGGACAGCAACGCTAAGCCTTGGCACGTGCACATTAAATTCAGGTAGCACGGCTGCAGTTAGCACTGGCGACATTTCAGGCGCCTCATCAAGGACAGTCTCATGGGACATTGACGTGCCGAGTTCGTCAGGAACATGCACAGCTTCTGTGTCATTTGGATACACTTACAATAGCGAATCAAAGACCTCTACAAGCCAAACACAGTCAATCACCATCAGCGGTGGCACAACCACCACAACCACAACCACAACCGGTGGTGGAGGCGGTGGCGGAGGCGGCGATGGGGCCTCTAATGTCGCAACCAGCGTAAAGAATGCACTAACAGCAACAGCTGCGGGTGCAAAGCAAACAATAACAATAGCCCCCATTGCAGTAGACAAAGTAGGTGTCAGTGAAATTCAATTAACAGCAGAAAACGCAATACCTGCAGGCGCAAACCTAACAGTAGCAAAACTCAAGGCCAAGCCATCTGCAATAGCCCAGGACCCAGTAAGCACGGGCAAGATATATAGCTACATCGAAATCACGCCAGCAGGGTTCGCAACAACCGACGTAAAGGAAGCAACCCTCAAGTTCCAGGTAACAAAGGCGTGGCTCACCGAAAATGGAGTGACACAGGACAAGGTAGCCCTTTACAGGTATGCCTCTGACAAGTGGAGCGAGTTAACAACCACAGTCCTGAATTCAGACGACACCAACGTTTACCTCAGCGCAGTCTCGCCAGGTTTCTCGACGTTCGCGATTGGAGAAAAAACACCAGCAGTGACGCCAGCAACTACAGCAGAAACAACTGAAGAAACAACCCCATCTGGCCAGTCACAATCAACAGCCATCTCTGGGGACGTCATAGCAGTAATACCAACAGAGGACACAACAGGCAGCGACGCAACAGGTGCAGCAACAACGCCAAGTACTGCAATCGCGCCAAGCGCAGCAACAGACTACACCTTCACACTAGGCGTTGCAGCAGTTGTTGCCATTGTGATACTTGCAGTCGTATTCCTGCGAAGAAGAACCGACGTGTCAAGAAGGCTGTAAAGCTGTAAAACAACTAAAACCAAAAACCCGTTTTGAACTGGGCCAAAAAAAGGCCCAGCCCCCAATCTATTTTTTCTGCCCTTCAATCAATCTGGTGAGAACGGGAAGACTACCACGACTGGTATCTATCTTGGGCATGACTCACAGGTGGCAAGTGACTTTTTTAAACACAGCGCCACTTAACTTTACAATGCAGATCTTATCAAGGTTCGAGAACACATACAAAATCAAGACCCAGATACTCGAAGACCTCTGGCACCTCGAAAAAATCATAACAAAGAATGACGTGGTTAGCGCACAGTCCCTCCGCGTGCTGGTTACAGAGTACGGGAAAAAGGACAGGAAGCCGGTTTTCATTACCGTGGATGTTGAGAAAGCAGAGTTCCACAAGGACTCTGGCAAGCTCCGGATCCTCGGCACAATCAAGGACGGCAAGCCCCTAGAGCTTGTACAGATAGGCCTGCACCACACAATCGAAGTCGGGGACAACGACATAATAAACATTGAAAAACCGCTAGGCTGGAAAGCACACGAACGCGACAGATTAAAAGAGGCCGTGGATGCGGCAAAGCAGCCGAAGATCCATGTCTTAGTTCTAGACGAAAAACTGGCCGAGCTCTTCCTCATTCGCCAGTACGGCGTCGATGAAATTCTCGAGATCCACAATAAGTACGGGGGAAAGCAATACAAGCAGGACGAGAAGCTCAAGAACAAGTATTACGAGGAAATTCTTTCGTCATTACCAGAGGTTGAGCAGTTCGTTGTCGCAGGCCCGGGATTCGAACGCGAGAACCTGCACGAGTTCTTGAAAGAGCACCACCCGAAAATCGCTAGCAAGGTCATTATTACGCCGACGGGCAACACAGGAAAGCAGGCGGTGTTCGAATTAATAAAAACAGACGCGCTGGAAAAACTCATCAGGGACTATCGTTTTAATGAGGAAACCAAGGTCATCGAGGAGTTTATAGAAGAGGTTGCGCGCGGCACTGGAATGACAGTCAGGGGCTACACCGATGTGAAAAAAGCAGTCGAAATGGGCGCTGCAGGCAAGATCATGTTTCTCGACACGCTGCTTTTCGAGCAGCGCGAGCCCATTGAGGAACTACTGAGCCTCGCAAGCAAAATGAAAACAAATGTCATGATCATCTCGCACGAAAACGAGGCGTCGCAGAAACTCAAGGCCTTCCAAAACATCGCCGGCTTCCTGCGATTCAAGGTTTAGGAAACAGCAGAAGGGTTAGGGGGCAGTTTAGGAAACACGGGTTAGAGTTTGCCCAGTTCGCTTTTCAATTTCTCAACATCCTCAGAGTTGCGCTGCATTTTCACATTGGCCTCGTTGATAATGGTTTTCAGGTACTCATCTGAGACAAGCATTGTGCCATTGTGTTTTACAGGCAAGTCCATCTTTAGAGTGCTCACCAACTCAATCTGAACGCGATCGTCAGAAACATGAAATATGCCGCCGCGCTTCAGCCCAAGTTTTGTTTTTAGTTCCAAAACGCGCCCCGCTGTTTCGATGTCGCGGCAGGAAATGTGCAGAATGAAGCCCTCCATGCGGAACCACAAGTCGCCACCGGCTGCCGAGTCTAGCGTTTTTCTCACTTCGTCAAACCCCACCTGGCGGTGCCACTTCGCGACAAACGCGGTGTCTTCCTTCGTTTTATTTGGAGAATCAAAAATCACTATGCGGCCATAGCATGAGCTGCTTGTAAACAAATTTGGCTTGCTGTTGATGATTTCGATTAAAGGCAGCATGCCTCCATCGACTTTCTCTGCAGCCAGCGCAGTGTTCAGTTTTCCAAGCGCGTTTTTCTTTTCCTCATCAAAGCCCATGGTTTTCCTGTGTGCGTTGTCGTATATTAAATGTGTTATTATACTGTATTATTATAAGTCGGTTGGCTGTTATGAAAAAATTTCGGGACCCCGCGTTTATACCTTATCTGTAACTACCAATTCGTGGTTTAGACTAGTTTATATATTGGAAAAGTTAAGAAATGTATGCATGCAAACAAAATCTGATTTTCTCAAGTTGATAGTAACAATTAAGAATTTGGGTTATTAAATGGAGAGAGGGGGCACTTTACAATCAAATTCGCTAAAGGCGATAATTGTCCTAGCACTAGTAGTCATTATTTGGGCGATCCTGGGTTTATCTCAACACGACATTGGTACAGTAACGTTGAATCAAACGAACCACACTGTGCTCTCAACAAACTTCACAGTTGAAATAACAGTGCCAATAACCACGGGGGCTAATCATAATATAACGGAGATAAACATCACAACAAACTCAACAAATTTTGAGGTATACAATGTAAGCATAAATGATGGGAATTACACCTGTAATCAAAGCGGTGCATATGTAGTGTGCACTAATGTCTCTGATGTACTTACACAAAACAACACTTTCTTGATAACTGTTAACGTAACAGCAGATGCGGATGGCGTTTATGAGTTCAATATCAACACATCTGACAACAACACAGAATACAACACAACAATAAGCCCTGCATTCACAGTTGATTCAACACTACCGACATGGGATCTGACAGACTTAACACCCGTAAACTCTAATATCTCTGGCACATTCAACATCACTGCTTTTGAACTCACAGATGTGAATCAGAATAATAACTCAGTATATTTCCGTTTAGTGAATTCTACAGGCAACAACTTAACTGCTTACACCCAAATGGAAAACACTACTGATCCCACGGGTGGCTCAGTAGCAAATTATTCTTACCTTGGTAGCCAAGCAACGAGTGGCCTGACAGACGGCCTATACTACATAGTGTTTAATGCAACTGACCTTTACGGCAATGAGAACTCATCAACAGATTTGAATAGGTCGATTACGGTTGATAATTCTGTTCCGACGTGGGATTTGACGGATTTAACACCAGTAGCGGGGGCGAATGTTTCTGGTTTGTTGGAGGTTACTCTCTTTGAAGTATTTGATCTTACTCTTGATAATGATAGTGCTTACTTTAGGTTGGTGAATTCGA
>JAGVWA010000001.1 GCA_018304505.1 Nanobdellati archaeon | reverse complement strand
TGCTATCATTGGAATCTCTTTCTTATGCCTCGTTTTATTGAGTGCGATATCTTATCTGCTTCTGTTTCAGTTAGCCTACTTTTTGCAAGCACTTTGTCCATCCAGTGCAATTCTTTAATTTTCTTTTCAAAGGCACTCCATTTTAGTTCAGAGTGGATTTGCATTTCGTTATATATCACCTCTGGGATAGATACGGTCATGGTCACCATTTAATCACCTATTTGTATTATGTGTCAACATCAAAGAACCGCTCTGCTTCGGCGCAGCCGAATGCAGTGCTTCGCTGATGCAACAGCCGAAACTGTTGCGATGCAGGGAGCGGGATTTGGGAACGCCCAAATTAGCATATGGGCGTTTGCTGTCCCGTTGCTTTGCAACGGTGCGGATCTTCTTTCCCCAGGCTTTCTCGTTTCGAGAAAGGCTGATGCAGGGAGAGGGATTTGAACCCTCGTAGACACTAAGTCACAGGATTTCTCATTACAATGACGTAAGCTTAAGTCCTGCCCGTTTTCCGCTCCGGCATCCCTGCAATGGATGATTTACGGGGCCACTGAGATTCGAACTCAGGTCCCCAGCTGTTTCGGAACCCAGAAATAACTGGGCACACCCAAAGCTGGAAGGATGCCAGGCTACCCTATGGCCCCTTTAAAATTAGGATTAATTGGGGTGAGTTTATAATATAAAGACTTTGCCTTGCGTTGTTCACAACTCAGGCGCCGAGTTCCTTTTTCTGCTTTTTTGTTAGGAATGTGTCTACAAGGTCTACTATTTTTCCTGCATCATCGAAGTACATCAGTTCTATTGGGAATTTTAGGAAGTCCAAGACTCGGCGGTTGAGGTAGGCCTTCGCGATGGCCTTTTCTTCAGCCATTTCCAGGTTGAGGTCCGAAAGGAGTTTTGGGGATTTGAGTTTCACGAGAGCTTCATTGATAGCGTTTTCGCCAGCGCGGGCTTTGAGTTCCCAGTGCCCCTTCTTCGGGTTTCGCGTTGCACCGACGATATTTGCGGCGATCTCGTCAAGTTTCTCAATGTCAAAATGGCTGCCGATGTATTCCCATGTCTTCTTGTGAGTACTCAATCTAACGCGGCCGAGGACACGGGCTACTTCTATCGGTTCTACTGTTGCGTCAATGTCTTGTTTTACTATTAAGGTCCATTTTCCGTATTTTCCGTCGAACAGTATGTGGTCTTTTTCAAAATCCATTGTTTATCTCCCTCATTTTTGATTGCATTTGTTTTCTCATAGTATCTTCCGTAGCTGCTTGATTTTTTCTTTCTTTGCCAATATAAGGATTTTATCTCCTGCGCTTATTTTTACATTTGGCCCAGGTATTTCTAGTTTGCCCTTGTCGAAAATCGCTATGATGGCCGTGCCTTGCGGGTTCTCGACGTCCTTGATTTTCCTTCCGGCGATTTTGGATTCTGGTTTCACTTCTATTTCCAGAATTTCCGCATCGCCGCGGGCCAGGAACGCCAGGTCCAAGACTTCGGGTTTTGTGATGAGCTCTGCAATGTAGCCTGCTGCTGCTGCTTCTGGATAAATCACTAAGTCTAAGCCAAGGTTTGTGAGAATTGATTCATCATAGTGGAGTTCACCGAGGCGTGCGGCTACGTATTTGCAGCCGAGTTGTTTCGCCATCAGGCTTATGATCAAGTTGGTCTGGTCGTTGCCTGTTAGGGATAGTACTGCGTCAGCGTCCCCTATGCCTGCTTCTTCAAGGATCTTTGGCGATGTCGCGTCTCCGCGTATGGCGACTATGTCTGCCTCGTTTGTTATGTCTTGCAGCACGTCCTGGTTTTTGTCAATAACCACGACGTCGTGCTGTTCTTCATGGAGGGTCTTAGCTAGGTGTCTGCCGATTCTGCTTGCACCGATAATGATTATGTACATGTTTTCTTTTTCAGCTCCTTCGCATTTTTATGATGAAGCCAACTAGTGCCATTAATGGGTATATTTCTATTCTTCCTACGATCATGTTTAGCATCAGCATGGCTTTTGCTGCTATCGGCATTCCCGCATGCGTTATGCCCGAAGTGAGGCCAACGTTGCCCTGCGCGCTCGTCACCTCTATGATGATGTTGCCTGCATTCACGTTTTCTAGGGTAAATGCAAGCACGGTGATGCCCAGCATTATGAATAAGAGATAGAGGATTATAAACCTTGTCACTGCGTATATGTCTTCGTCCTTTACAGGGACACCGCGGATTTTGCGCGGAATGATAACATTTGGGGGGTATGAATAGCGTTTTATGCGCCACCACAGGCTTTTTATGTAGATCCATACGCGTATCAGTTTGAGGCCACCTGCTGTGCTTCCAGCGCTCCCGCCAAAAATCATCAGCATCGACAGGAGGAGTTTTGGAAAGTCGCCCCACGTGTCGATGAGTGTTGTGGCGAAACCGCCGTTAGTAATGGCGGCGATGCTGTGGAATGTCGCGATCCTAAGCGATTCTTCGCCATAGAGGTGCGCGATTTTCGGTGCAATTAGCGCTGCCGAAATGATAGCCATAGTTATGAGCATCTTGAGTTCAAGGCTTTGCAGTGGCGCTTTCAGGTTGCCCTTTACAAATTGGTACGCTATAAGGAACGACGTGGCTCCGGTTATCGAAATCAAGGCTAGCGCGAATTGGGTTTCAACACCAAACGGGACAAGGTTTGAGGCCGTGTCAACCAGGCCTGTTGTTGATATTGCAGACATGGCATAATTCAAGGCCCGGAACGGATCGACTTTTGTAAGGATCAAAAGCGCGGTTCCTGCAAAGGTGAGGCTGATGTAGATCTTCCAGATAAGCTTTACGGTGTTGACGACATTCGGTCTTAGTCGCTCTGTTCTGCCTTCGGCTTCGTACAGCTGTGACGCGCGCGTATACCTAAGTAAACCGACGAGTGCCAGCACGATTAAACCAGCGCCCCCGATCCATGCCTCGAGGCTTCTCCAAAACAGCAGGCTGTTTGGAATGGGTTGATATGCGGTTATCATTGTCAAACCGGTTGTTGTGAAGGCGCTTATGCTTTCGAAGTACGCGTCTATTGCTGGGACGTCAAGGTACGTGATGTATGGCGTTGCGGCTATTAGCGGCGCCAGGGTCCAAATGAGCAGTATCAGCGTGAAGGCTGTGGCTTCGCTAGCAGCATGGTCAATTTTAAAATAAGTCTTCAGCGAGTATCCGAGTGCCAGCGCGACCAGGAACGGCACAAGATATGAGATGATGGCTGCAGGCCCCTCGCCGTAGTATATTGACACAAGCAACGGTAGCAGGAACGCGAATGAGAAGTAGTATATAACTTCTCCAAAACTGGATAAGAGCAGCCTGATTTCCCGTTGCGTGAATTTAAGCATCTTTTTTACCTTTCGTTTTCAGTAATTTTATGAGCAAGTTTTTTTTGGGAGGGGTTTTTTATTCTAGTAGCGTGTGGGCCTCTTTTTTGGTTTCGAGCACCATGAACGTAGTTGTCTTGTCGGCGTATTCCGGCATCAGGTCTTTCTGTAGAAATGTAGAGAGCTCTTCAAAGCTCTTCATTCTCACGCCCACAAAAAGGTCGTACTCCCCTGTTGTTATGTGTATTCCATAAACGTATGGATTCTTTTTCAGGTGCTCGACGAGCCGTTGCAGCTTGTCTCTGGAGGTCTGCACCCCGATCAGGGCGCTGAACGTGTACCCGAGTTTTTCATAGTTAAGTTTTGCGCGATAGGCCTGAATGATGCCCTGGCTCTCGAGTTTCTGGATTCTGCTTTGCACAGTTCCGGGGGCGATTTCCAGTTTTTCTGCGATCTGCCTGAAGCTCTGGCGCGCGTCCCTTAAGAGTTCCTTCAAAATCAATATGTCAGTCTGGTCCAGTTTCGATACCATGTGTCTAATATCGGGGCGGGGCTTAATAAAGCCTGCGTCTCTTCGCATTCAGTTTCTTTAGTCCTTTATCTTGCCGGTCATTGCGAGTCCGATGAGGGCCAGGGACAGCATCAGCGAAAGTGTCTGCAGTTGCCACGGCCTGCTAAAGAAGCCATTGCCTACTATGACCCAGTTCAGCACAATGGACTCTTGCACAACCAGCATGAGGAAGCCAAGCATGGCCCACATGTGCAGTCTGTTGCCTTTTTTCAAATACTTCAGCAGCAGCTGCGCAAATATGATTACGAAGATGCCTGCAGACAGCAGTGTGGTGTATAGATAGAAATCCAGCAGGGTCTGCTCTATTGCCATTTTGAGCCCCCCATTGCAATAGCCACGAGGACATACCCCCCGGCTATTAGGATGTTTATCAGCACCAGCAGTGGTATTGACACTTCTGCGTGGCCTAAGAGTTCTATGAAGCTTAGCGTGTACCCAATGGCAACGCTGACAAAACCAGCAAGCGCGAACTTCAAATTCTTGGTGTGGAACAGCTGCTGGGTTCTGAAAACGTAATACGCAATCGTTGTGGCTGCTAAAACGCTTCCGAGGTTTGCCAAAAGCAGGACGGAATTGTCGAGGCTTAAATAGCTAAGGAAGGTGTTTGCCAACATAGCGGCAAGCACGATGATGTTGGCTGCCAACAGCGATTTTCCCAAGTTTTTAGTAAGCACGTTCATTCGAAAAACTCCTGTACATATAGTTCGATGCCCTTGTTGATGGTGAAGTTGACCCAGCCGAGCTTGTGTTTTGTCCTTGGCATCTTCTGGATCTGCAGTTGCCTCTGTCCATCGGCAGTTTTCATTTTCATAACCCCGTCTGTTAGGTATGAGAGGGTGCTTATGGCCTTCTGGTCGTGCAGGTCTTCTTCAATGCTTACTAGGCCTACTGAATTGGTTTTCTTGATTTCCGCCGTGATTATCTGGAGAAACTTGTAAAGCTCCTGGGGCTCATTATACAGCAGGAAGTCTGACAGCGAGTCGATAATAAAGAGGCCGTTCTTGAAATCGTTGTCTTTCATTGCGGTTTTTATGGTTATGATGGCATCTGTTAAATTTGTGATGCTCTTCAGCAAGTACCCTCCAGAGTTACCTGGTGACCTGCGCCATGAATATCCGTCAATGAATATCATTAAGTCGGCATGTTTTGAAATATCAAAGTTGAAGGCAAGCATCTTTCTGCGCACCATGTCTGGCTTGTCATTAGTAGTGAGGTAGATGCACGGGACCTTGTCGTTCAAGTTTGTGTAGGTCATTTCAAAAGTGAAAGTTGATTTTCCAGCACCCGGGGGCCCAAGCAACATCACTGCCGATTTTTCAGGGATTCCTCCTTCCATTAAATCATTGAGCTGCTTGATGCCCGTGCTGTATCTCATTGTTTTCTAGAAGCAGCCACGATTATTAAACAATGTGGTGATTGTGTGCATGCCGAATCATTACACGACTTTGCCTTTGTTTATCTCGAAGTTTATCGGGTCTAGCGTGTGATGGGTCTGTGCCATTTTGTTAACTTTGAAAAACCTATTTTCACCATTAAACTCGAATTGTAATTCGCCATCAGCCAGATAAGTTATGGTTGAAACGTCCTTTAAGTCATGCATGCCTTCTTCAATACTGATCAGGCCGATCGTTTTTGGATTCTCTCTTATTTCGGCGATGAGGATTTGGAAGAACTTGAACAATGGCCTCTTGTCCGCATACATAACAAAATCAGAAGCAGAATCGACTATTACTAAACCATTTTTAAAATCGTTATCTGAAAGAGCCTTTTTAATAATGACTATGGCTTCTGTTAGGTTGGTCATGTTCTTCAGCACGTAGCCCGCATTTTCATTTTTCCTTGAGCCTTCGCGCCACGAGTAGCCGTCAATGAAAATTATGTTCTTCTCGTTCTGCTGCAAGTTGAAACCGAATTCCTTCATGGTTTCTTTTACTGATTCGGGAGATGCGCCCGTCGTCAAGTAAAGCACTTTGGTTCCTTTCACTGCATTGCGGTATGCGGCTTGCATGCAAAAACTTGACTTGCCAATGCCGGGCGGGCCGAGCAGCATGATTACAGAGTCCTCTGGAAAACCCCCTGATAACATTTTGTTAAGCTTGTCAATTCCTGTGTCGAATCTTGTGAGCTTTTGGTTTTCAGCCATGATGTATTTCAGTATCATGGATAATAAAAAGGCGGATGCCCCGTGCTGGCATGCCCCTGATCGCCCACAGTCTCTTTTATTTTGTTGATGAATGCAGTGAATAACTCTTCAAGATCGAGATACATTGCTACATTGTGTTGGTGTTCTTTTGCTTTTTCAAGTTTTTTGAACTTGAGTTGTTCATACCACTGGACAGCGTTTGGTAGTGCATCTACTGTTATGTATCTGCATCCTGCTTTAGGTATGATGGAAGTTAGTACAGCGAGTAGTATGTTTGCTATCATTGTTCGGCCTATGCCTTTACCCTCATGATCCTTGTGGGTTGCGAGCCGCCCTATTTTTAATGCGGGTAGGGCATTGAATCTAATACCTTTTGATTCCCATTTTTGTTTTAGTTCTTTGTTTGGCTTTAGGTTTATACTGTCTGTTAAAAGAGAGAAGTAGCCGACGCAACCATGTTCGGGGTGCATTACCATGAATGTTTTTGAGATTAGGCGATCTTGGCCCTCAAGTGCATTTTCCCTTAGCCAGTTGTTTAGTCCTTTGTCTGTGCTCTCAAAAGTGTTTATTAAGTGTTTGTTTTCGTCTGTTAGTGGGCGAATTTATAAATTTTCTATGAACTCCGTGTTTGAAGGTCGTGATGGGGACATTGTTTTTGCTCGCGTGGATTTGCTTTAGAAGTTTTTTATGTAAGGGGGTCTGAATATTTTGCTGTATGTTCGACGTAGCTGTTGTATTCTTGTGGATGTTGGTTTTTTTAGCATTTGTTTTATGAATTCATCAGCCATTTTCCCAGTTAATGTTGGAGTTTGAGATATCGGTTTTGCCATATACTAAATCACCGCTTATGTTGGATATATTATCAGTTTTGGAGTATATAATCCTTCCTTGCGGAATTAGAACATGCATGGAACGCCCCGTCGGGCGTGTCCGCTTTCGAGCAGATATTCTGACATGCCGTTCGCTTCGCTCAAAAGCATAGTGCTATCGAATGTGCAAGCCGAAATGCAATGGCTGAAGCCATTGCTATGCCCCGTGCGGTCTTACCCGATTGCGTAGGGGTGATTCGCGACCGCCTTTCGGCAGGCCAGTAATGCCCCGTGCGGGATTTTCTCCGCAGGAGAAAGGCCAATGAGCCTAACTCGTTGCGCTTTGAACCCGCGTCCCCGCCTTTCTTCACCCCACCCCCCAATTCGGTAGGAGAGGTATGAGAGGGCGAGATCCTCTTGGCCTGCTGCTCCCCAGTGAAGAGGCAGCAGATGGCCACTAGACTAACGGGACATTAGTCTCTATTATTGTACCTGTCCCTTTATAAAAACAGCTTCTGCTTTTCCAGGGAAGTTTATGTTTTCGTATATGGCAAAGCATCTTTAATGCAATGTTCTTTCACAATAAGCACATTCTAGTGCATTTCTTTTTTTATTAACATTGTGTAATGGTTGCAAATAATGTTCAGTATTAGTTACACATTTTGGATTAACACATTTTTGAAAGTTTTTAATTTGATTTGGAAGTTCAACTTTAAACTTTTTAACTATTTTTTCATTTTCTATAATTGATACGGTCGCTATTGGTGCAATTATTGCTATTTTATTAATTTCATCTTCTGATAAGAATACGTTTTCAAGTTTTAGTATATCTTTACTAATCATTTTATTTGAAGGAACATTTACTGCCATGAATAATCTTGTTTTGTTATTATAACATAGTAGGTCTAAGCAATCTAATGCTTTTCCACTAGGTATGTGATCTATTACAGTTCCTTGTTTGATGTTTTCAACCATTCTCATCATTCAACAACACCTAGTAATAATGATATTAATGCCATTCTTACGGTTACACCGTATTTCATTTGTCGAAAGTATGCTGCGTTTTGTTTTTCATCTATTTCATAAGCGATTTCATTTACTCGTGGCAATGGGTGCATTATCAGTGCATTTGTTTTTTGTCCGAGTTCCTTTGTTAGTATTGTGTTATTTTTCACTCGTTCATATTCTATTGGATCGTGGAATCTTTCTTTTTGTATTCTTGTCATGTATAATACATCAACGTCTAAAGTATCTTTTAGTTCTCTTTTTTCTTCATATTTTATGTTTTTTTCATCGAGTTTTCTTTTAGCATAGTCTGGGAGTTTTAACTCTTCTGGTGAAGCAAAGATAAATTCATTATTATACAATGAGAGGCCTTCTGCTAGTGAGTGTGCTGTTCTTCCATACTTTAAATCCCCGCATATCCCGATTTTTAATCCTTTTAATTTTCCAAGTTCCTGTCTTATGGTGTACATATCTAGTAAAGTCTGTGTTGGGTGTTGATGGCTTCCATCCCCCCCGTTTATTATGGGAACTTTTGTATAATCCGCCATTATCTTTGCTGCACCATCATCAGGATGTCTTAAAACAATAATATCTGAATAACATTCTACACTTCGTCCAGTGTCAGCAATTGTTTCTCCTTTTTTTACACTTGTTGTTGCTATATCTGTAAAGCCTATTACATTTCCTCCAAGTCGATGCATTGCGCTTTCAAAACTAAGTCTTGTTCTAGTGCTTGGTTCATAAAATAAGGTTGCAAGAATTTTCCCTGCGCAGATATCTTTTTTTTCATGAATAGAATCTGCTGTTTTAAACACATGTTCTATTTCTTCTTTTGAAAAATCGTGTAAAGAAACAAAGTTTCTGTTCCTAAAGTTCATGCGTACCTTTTACTTTATGCATTTTGTACTATAAAAGGTGTGATGGGCCCGAGGAGATTTGAACTCCTGATCTCTGCTCTGTGAAAGCAGCGTCATGCCGTTTTCCGCTCCCCGCCCGTGAGACGGGAAAGCACTAGACCACGGGCCCAACAAAGGGCGGCCAGGTCACTCTGCCCCAGCTTCCTCGGTTCCCGCTTCCTCTGCGAACTTCTTGATGTCTTCAAAATTTTCTACTATCAGTTTCGCCTTGTTTTTCCCGAAGCTGAATGGGTATGGGTCCTGGTCGTCGCGCTTCAGCTTTATGATTTTGTTTCCCTTAAATTCTCCGAATTCTACTGCCATGTTTTTGTTTCATCTCCGTGTAATGTTTTATATGGGGTGTATAGTCCCTGGCGGACATTCGCAAAGGGCCTCGTCTTCCCCTAGAAACTATGGCACTTCGCCCCAAGGCGAGGGTGGCATTTCAGGACTTGACAGAACGCTTGCGCGTTTGTCAAGCCCGAAAAAACCCTAGTGGGTTTTTTCAGGGGTCAAGGGGACGAAGTCCCTTGTTTCGAACCGCCGTCTACAGGTTCAGAGCCTGTCATCCTTCTATGGAATTGCATCTTGCGATAGCAATATGGCCACTAGACTAAGGGACTGTTCAGAAGTTATTTTATTCTTTGCTATTTATAAGACTTGCATGATATTCAGCGTGCTGGGCGAAAAAGGCCTGGCTAAAGAATTTGGTAAAAAGGGAACAAGCACGGATATAACATTGTATAATGCCCGTAGAGATAGCTTTGTCGAGCCTGAAACGTATCCTGACAAGGTCCAGAGCTTGTACACTGCGGTAGCAATGAGCGACGCGGTCATACTGTACCTGACGCCGAAGGCCATGAATTTTCAGCTTGCAGAGACCCTGTTGTTGATTGACTTCCTAAAGAAAGACAAGGGGATCATTGTGCTAGAAGGCGTTGTTAGGGAGCAAGTCGAGCCTTTGCTTAAAGGCAACGTGGCATCAACTTATGAGTTCATGGAAAATGACGTTCCAAAGCTCATAGACAAAACAAAAGAACTGTCAGCACAGAAATCTGAGGGCGATCCCATGGTGGTTATTGACCACTCGTTCAACGTAAAGAGCGTGGGCTTCGTTGTCCTCGGATACCTAAAACAAGGCACAATAAAGAAATACGACAAGCTTATGCTTCATCCTGCAGAAAAAGAAGTCACGATAAAGTCGATTCAGATCCACGACAAGGAATATGAAGGAGCCAATGCTGGCGACAGGGTGGGCTTGTCGCTAAAGGGCACTGATGAAAACGAGTGTAGTAGGGGCAGTGTCATTGGAAAGGCCAAGTCTGCAAGCGAATTCAAAATCGAATTTAGAAAAAATCCATTTTACCAGGACGAGGTGCCCAAAAAAGTCATGGTCGGCCTTGGCTTGCAGTACGTGCAAGGAGAGTTTGAAAACAGCACCGTAAAGACCGAGAAAGGGCTTGCATATAACGATGATGATATGGTTGTTGTGTTTGACCCAGGCAAAAAACAGAGAATTGTTGGAGCGGGAATTATCGTTTCTTAGCCCCTGTGCAACAGCTTTTTAAAGGTGCGCAGGCCTCCATTGTGCTGAAAATGCAGTGACGCCATGAGCACTTTGTCGAAGTGGTCTTCTTCTTCGAGCATCTGTGGTTCTTTAATCGGCAGCAGGAACAGCAGTGTGAAGGCCCGCATTACTGACCCAAGCACTAATACGAGTGCAGACCCACCAAAGCCAAGCAGAATGACTTCGTCAGATATGATGCCTGCCAGTATGGGGGCAATTATTAGGGATATGCTGATTACAACATTCAACAAAGCTGTCTGGGTAGCCCGGTGTTTAGAGTCACTCATTCCCAGGAACAGATTGTACCCTGATAATGTGACGCCTGCGAAGAAGAAGTACGCGATGATCTCTACGGGTATGAGCCAAAGGGCCTTGTCAGGAGGCACCAAGAGGTTCAGCAGCGGAGTTATGGCGATAACTGATGTGGTTATTACCTGTACGGATTTGTCCCCGAACCGTTTGCCAATAACCGCCCAGTGCCTTGACCCAAAAATTGTGAAAACGGCACCTATAGCTGCAAGAAAAAGAATGAAGCCATTGCTTACGCCGAGTTCTTGGATCCTGAAGACCGTAATAAATGGAGAGTTGAACATGAACGCGAAATTGAAAACGCCCATGTATATGAGGAGTTTCTTAAACCGTGGGGTCGTTGCCAGTTTTCTCGACAATGGTTGAGTTGAGTCTTCTTTTAGCATCGGTTCTTGTATCCTGCTTAGGAAGTAGATTGTTAGATAACCAAACAAGGTGCCTGCAATGAGGAGGAAGCCAAAACCACTAAAGTTATCTGATGGAAACAGGTCAAGGAAGTAGGCGCCGAAAAGCGTGGCAATGATCCCGAGGCCACTGCCGAGTATTTGTCGCTTGCTCAAAACGTCCTCCCTGTATGGTTTTGAAATGACGTCACCGAAAAGCGAATTAAATGACGGGCTGACTAAGCCGGCGTTGAATGTCATTAGGAAAAGCAGAACCATGAAGCTCACTACGTTGAGCTTAAAGCCAATAATTAGGAGCACGCCTACCCCAATCCATAGTGCTCTTTCGATAATGTCGAAGGCCACGATAATGAATTTGCGCTTGAACCCCTGTAACAATTGCAACCCGGGAATTTGGCTCAGCAGCAAGGCAATAAATGGTATGGCGCTGATTATTCCGATTTCAGTCCTGGATGCGCCAATGGCCAGGGCGAATATCGTTATCATGGCGTATGTTAGCGCGAAGTAAACGCCGTAAGTGCCGGCTTCGTAAGTCAAGCTCTGCCTGTTGATCTCTTTCATGAATCTTCACTTCAAGCTGTCGAAAAATTTGCTAATGCGCTGCATACCTTCAGCGATGCGTTCCTCGTTTTCGGAGACAAAGGTAAAGCGTTGGTGATTTTTTGAAGTTTCCCCAAAGCCCTGGCCAGGAATTAGGACGGTCTTCTTTTCTGCAAATAGCTTATCTGCAATCTCTGAGTCAGGGTGCTTCTTGAAGTCATAGTAGTTCGACATGTTTGCAAAGAAGTAAAATGCGCCTTTTGGCTTGCTGATTCCCGCATCTGGCAACTGTTCTTGGAATTGCTTCATCATCGCATCCCTGCGTTTTTCATAAGTGGGAATGACGGTTTTTGAAACGTACTCATTTTTGATCTTTCCCTTGTTTTCTATCAGCTTGAGCGCCATCAATTGCGCGGTCTTGCTCGAACAAAGAGACGTGAACTGTTTCAGTTTTTGCATTTCATTAACAACGTTGCGTGGGCCATAGTTATACCCAAGCCTGATGCCCGGCAAGCTGCCTGATTTTGAAAAGCTGCAGCAGCTTATGATGTTATCCCCTGAACCATAGGTGCGCCAGTTTACGAATTTGCGGCCGTCGTAAAGTATGTCTTTGTATACATCGTCGGTGATGAGCCAGAGCTTCTTGTCTTCGCACACGTCGACTATTGATTTCATGTTGTCCTTTTCCAAAACCCTGCCTGTTGGATTGTCGGGGTCGCACACAAGCACGGCAGTGGTTTTCTTTGTCACGATTTTTTCAATGTCCTCGCCGGAGAACTGGTAGTCCTCGTCATAATGAAGCGGAATGGTTTTCGGCACGCCGCCGGCAAGCAGTATGGGCTGGTTGTATCCGACATAGGTCGGGTCTGTTATGATGACCTCTTCCCCTGGGTTGACCAGCGCAAACATCGACAGCAGCAAGCCTTCTGTTCCCCCAGAGGTAATTGTGATGTTTTCTTCCGATTCAAGATTCACTTTCTCTTCGCGTTTAAGTAGGTGCCTGATTTCCGAAATCAATTCCGAGATGCCCTGCGTGCTTGTATAACTCGTGGCCCACTGTCGGCGTTTTTTCATCAGGTCGCATAAGTAGTCGGTGACTTCCTGCGGCGGCGCTAGGCTTGGAGCCCCGCCCCCGAAGCTTATGATGTTTGGATCGTGCGCTGCCTTCTCGATCATGGCTGCTATGCGCCTTATTGGAGATGCCTTTATCTCTAGTACGCGTTTTGCTATTGTCTGTACCATTTTTATTTCCTCTTTTTCTTTTCTCGCTCAAAAACAAGAAGCTTGACTTTTTCCACCGCGTCCGCGTTTAGCGATATTGAGTCGATTCCTTTGTCGACCAGGAACATGGCGAAGTCAGGGTAATTGCTTGGGGCCTGGCCGCAAATCCCTACAGTGACTTTGTTTGCGTGCGCTGTTTTTATCAACTGCGCAATTGCTCTTCTAACAGCTTCATTGTTTTCATTAAACAAGCCGAGTTTTGCAAGCGTTTCCGAGTCCCTGTCAACACCGAGTATGAGTTGTGTTAAGTCATTGCTGCCGATGCTGAATCCGTCTACCTCTTTTGCAAACTTGTCTGCGAGGAAGATGTTGCTTGGGATTTCGGCCATCATGTACAACCTTAGATTCTTTGACCTTTCGAGGCCCTCGTCTTTCATTATCTTTTTAACTTTCTTTATTTCATCTAGTGTTCTGACGAAAGGCAGCATTACGTAGATGTTCTTGTACTTCTTGCGTGCTTTTTTGATAGCCTCGATTTCTAGCTTGAACGCCTCGATGTACTCTCCAGAGTAATATCGAGAGCAGCCTCGCCAGCCAAGCATTGGGTTCTCTTCTTCTGGTTCGTATTTCTCTCCACCTTTTAATTTGCGGTATTCGTTTGTCTTAAAATCCGAGAAGCGCAGGATTACTTCGCGAGGATAGAAGGCCTTTGCCACTATTTCAATGCCGTTGGTGAGCTTGTTTATGAATTCCTTTTCCTTTCCTTTTTCAATGAGTGAGAGGGGGTGTTCCTTGATGTAGGCCGCGAGGATGAACTCCATTCGCATTAATCCAACGCCGTCGCATGGTTTCTTCGCCACTGTATCTGCAATCTCTGGCACGCCCATGTTCACATAAATCTTCGTCTTTGTCTTGAGGCCCTTCGGCACCACGAGTTTTTCAGCAGCTGCAACGGTTATGATTCCCTCGAGCACGTTTCCCCTGTTTCCGTCTACCGTTACTTGCTGGTTATCCTTCAGGTTCTTTGTCGCGATGCCAGTGCCGACTACGCAGGGTATTCCTAATTCCCTGGAAACGATAGCAGCATGGCTAGTCGCGCCGCCTTCGTTAGTTATTATCGCAGAGGCTTTTTTCATTGCAGGCACCATGTCAGGGCTTGTCATGCTGGCAACGAGAATGTCACCAGGATTGATTTTTGAGAGCTCTTTAATCGAGTGAACGATTTTTACTACCCCTGAGCCTACTCCCGGGCTTGCAGGCTGCCCGTTTAAGAGTATCTTACCTTTGACTTCCTCGGCAGCCTTTCCTTTTTTCTTCAAACTCCATACGGTCTCAGGGCGCGTCTGGGTGATGTATAACTTGTTTGAATCCGTGTCTATGGCCCACTCCGAATCCTGCGGGTGCTTGTAGTGTTTTTCCAGTGCAATGGCGTACTTTGCGAACTGCTTGACCTGTTTGTCATTTAATACCTGCGCTTTCTGCATTTTCTCGGGAATTTTTTTGATGACGTTTCCTTTCTTTAAGTCGCGGATGAGCTGCTTGTCCTTCCTGCCGATGTGTTTCTCTTTTATCTTGAGTGTTTTTTTGTCTATGAAAAAGTCGTCCGGTGTTACTGTTCCCTGGACAACCAGCTCGCCTAGGCCCCATGATCCCTCAAGCATCACAACATCTGTTTTTCCGTTGCGCACGTCGAGCGTGAACATTACGCCTGCCGCTTTTGAATTCACCATTAATTGAACAGCTGCGCTCAGCGCTACCTTTGAGTGCTCAAAGCCCTTTTGTATCCTGTAGAATATGGCACGGTCTGTGTACAGTGAAGCGTAGCATTCCTTGACCTTTTGTATAACTTGTGAGTTGCCTTTGACGTTCAAGTAGGTTTCCTGCTGCCCCGCGAAGCTCGCGTCGGGGAGGTCCTCGGCAGTTGCTGAGCTACGAACCGCGACATAGGGTTCTGGTTTTCCCGTGAGCCTTCCAAGTTGGATGTATGCATTTTGGATTTCCTCCTTTAGCTTGCGCGGTATCTTGGCTTTTACAATGAGGGCTCTTATTTGTTTCCCGGTCATGGCAAGTGTTTTCGTGTCGTTTGGATCTTTTATTTCCTTGAGCAGTGCGTCTATTTTCTTTTGCAGCTGATTCTCGTGAATAAAATACCTGTATGCGTTTGCAGTGACTGCGAAGAATTCTGGCACGGGCACCTTGGTTTTGTTTATCATTTCTCCTAGGTTGGCGTTCTTGCCCCCAACCATGTCTCCGTCATCTTTACCGATTTCATTGTAGAACCTGATTAGCTTCGTCATTGGTTATGAGAACGAGGGTGTTGTTTTTATTTGTGATTGTTTTTGTGGCTGGATTGTTTACTAGACCTTACCGCGCGCCTTTGCCTGTTCGAAAAAGAAGAAGATGATTATGAATATCGCGGTTGTTATGACGGCTTGGGTGTAATCGATTTCCCCTGTGCCGGATAGTATGAATTGAGAGGATGCACTGGCCAGGAATGCAGCGACCCCGCTGACTACTATAACGTTGATGAGCTGTTTGATCTTCTGTTTCATTGGATTGAAGAGAAGAAAACAGGGTTTATATTCTTATGCTTCTAACCTGAGCCTCTTGATTGCAAAGTCCCTGTCCAGCGAGGCAAGGAAAGAACCGAGCTTTGGGCCCCTGTTTTCGTTCAGCAGGAGCTGGTAGAACTTTTGGAATGCTTCTTTTGCAGGGATCTCAAGCGCCTTGGCCTTGCTGTATATCTCGTTTTGCAAATCGTCTTCCGGCAAGCCCTTTTCTAATAGGCCAGCGACGTAGCCAAGGAGCTCCTTGTGCTGTTTTGTTAGCTCCACCTGCGGCAGTGTTTCTTGTAACGTGAACTTGATGTTGTCCGGCGCGTATTTCTTTACCCAGTTGCCGGCTAAGATCAGTCTTTGTCGTGTGTGCTCTTCATTTTCGTTGTGCACGTGGCCGAGTTTCTTGAGGATTTCGATGGCCTTGTTAATGTCATAGTTGGCTGACTGTATCACGTTGGCGCACACCAGGTATTGGACCTTTGGAATGAACTTTTTGGGAATGGTTTTCATTGTCATGACGTAGCGCGTTTTTTCGTTCTCGTCGCCTTCCTTTACGCCGAAGTAGATCTGTTCTGCATTGTCATACCTGTTGAACGTATTTGGCAGATCGAGGTCGAAGGGTATTTCCAGGGCCTTGCTTATCTTTCCAGTGTAGACGTACTTCAGCACTTCTGGCGAGTAGACTTCAAGCATTTCGCTTATTGTGAGAACGTTGCCCTTGCTGCTGCTCATTTTCCCCTGTTCGCCTTTCATGCTGATGAATTCATACATTGGGTGCTGAAAGTCTTCGCCGTGGTAAACTTCCTTGTAGATTTCGAGGCCAGTGGACATGCTGCCTCCGCTGGATTGGTGTTCCTTTCCAGAGCTTTCGAAATCAACAGAGTAGTGCTTCCATCTTGCTGGCCAGTCCACGCGCCACGACAGCTTTACGTTTCCGCTTTTCCTGAAATCGATTTTGTTTGAATTGCCGCACTGATCGCACGCATACTGTAGTTCATACCCGCCGAGGTACCGTGCTTTTGTAAAGTCCTTGCCGCACTTTTCGCAGTAAACCCTGATTGGTAACCAGTCTTCTTCCAGGGGGTCCTTGCGGTACTTGTCAAGAATTGTCTTTATCTTGGCCGTGTTTTCGAGCGCGATCTTGATTTCTTCTGTGAACTCGCACGCTTCGTATTTCTCAGTAATGTCGATGTATTCCATTTCCAAGCCCAGGCGAGCTGCTTCTTGTTCTGCAAAGTCTTGGAAATGGTGTGCGTATGACTTGTGGCAGTTTCCAAATGGATCCGGAACCTTGCTTGTAGGTAAGCCGAGGTATTGCTCCCATTCCTTTGGCACTCCGGCAGGAACTTTCCTGAGGCGGTCGAAGTTGTCCCACACCATCTGGTGCATTACATTGACGCCTTTCGCTTTTAGGGATTTGTAGATCTGGTCGTGCGTTAAGTACTCCCGGAAGTTGCCAGCGTGCACTACTCCTGATGGGGTTATGCCAGACTCTACAATATATAGGTCCTTCTTGCGGTTTTCAATGATCTTCTCGGCGTACTGTTCTGCCCAGTGTATTCTTTCAGATTCTTCCATGTCACTCACAATTCGGCGGGCTGTGTTGGTTCGCTTCGTTGTCCTCGCTCTCTATAATATTCGTCAACAATCGCTATGGCTTCTAATTGAGTGTTCCTTGTTGTGTGCGCTCTTGATAGTTGTGTTAGCGCGTCAGCGATTCGGCGCTGGTCTTCTGGGTCAAGGATTTCCATGTTCTCCGTATATCTATCAAGGGCACTGAAGAGTTGTTTTTGAATTTCAGTTCCCTCTTGTGTTTTCCACATATTATCACATCAATTACAGTCACAGTTGCATCAGTGCAAGCTGATGCGGCAGTCGGTTTTTCCTCCGGCAGTTGCAAGAGGTTGTAGCGAGCCCGGAGGGATTTGAACCCTCGACAAATTGGTTTCTCTGCAACTCATGGTTGCTTAAGAGCCAATCACTCTGCCACTTCAGTCCCCGCTCTCCCGTGGATGGCTGAGGAAGACTGAGCTACGGGCCCAAGCTAGCATTATTTTGTTGAGTGAGAATATTTTTGTCCAGTTAGAATAAAAAGCCTTTCGTTCGCTATGAATTACTTGAGCGCTTCGAGTTCCTTTTTGTTGTTCATGTACTTCTGCAAGGCTTTGGGAATCTTGATCGAGCCGTCTTCCTGTTGGTGATTTTCGATTATGGCGAGCATGCCGCGGCTTGTTGGCATTGCGGTATTGTTTAGCGCATGCACGTATTCTCTTTCGTTGCGCTTTGTTATGTATTTTATGTTGAGCCTGCGCGGCTGGAAATCAGTTAAGTTGCTGCACGAGCCGATTTCACGGTATTCCCCGTCGGCCATTAGGAATTCATTGTCGTATTGCATCGCCTTCATTGTTCCGAGGTCGCCGGTGCAGAGCACTATGGTCCGATAAGGTATTTCGAGTTCTTTCAGGATTTCCTCGCTGTTGGTCTGCAGGAACGTGAATTCTTCCCATGACTGGTCGGGATGCGCAAATGAAACCTGCTCGATTTTGTTGAACTGCTTCATCCTGAATAGGCCTTTTGTGTACTTTCCATGCGAGCCGATTTCCTTTCTGAATGCTGGGCTGACGCCGGCCAGCCTGAGCGGGAGTTCTTCTTCTGGTATTGTGGTGTTCATGTAATGGGGCACTAAACCGTGCTCCGCTGTCGCAATCAGGTACAAGTCCTCATCCTGGATTTTGAACATTGTGTCTTCAAATTCTTGAATTTCCACGAGGCCCTCGTAGGGTTCTCGGCGCACCATGAATGGGGGCTCCATTAATGTGAATCCTTTTTTTAGCAGGAAATCCAGTGCAAAGCGCTGCAGGGCGTGATCCAACAGGACTAAATCGCCTTTGAGGTACACGAATCCGGCGCCCGCAATTTCTCCGGCTTTGTCGAGGTCTATCAGGTTGAGGTTTTGCAGCAAGGTTAGGTGGTCTTTTAGTTCGAATTTTTGTTTGCGGTCGCCCCATCTGTGGATTTCCTTGTTTTCCCGTTCATCTTTTCCCTGAGGAACGTCCTTGTGAACAAAATTTGGAATCTTGAGCCAGTCGCGGCTTCTCCGCTCGTCAAGTTCAGTGTACAGTTTTTCTAGTTCCTTGATTCGCGATGAAACAATCCTCATTTCGTCTATTTGTTTTTGAGGCCTCTGGTTCTGTTTTATCGCCGCGTTGATTTCCTCTGAAACCTTGTTTCGCAGCGCGCGCTTTTCCTCGAGCTCCTGCTTGGCTTCCTTCCATTCCTTGTCTAGCTGGACAAAGGCGTCGATGTCGAAATCGGTTCCGCGGTACTTGATGTTGTCCCTGACTTTGTCTGTCTCATCTCGAATGAGTTTGATGTCCATCATTGGTATCAATTCAACTTATGTGATATTGAGAATAAAAAGCTTTTATTATATGGGTTATAGGTTTTCTGGCTCAAGTTCATGTAGTGCTAGTTGAGTGAGGTGCTGTGTTTTTTTGTCAGGGGCGGTATCTTGGATGAGTTGAATTTGTGTCATGATTAGTTCATTGGGTGCGCCTATTGCTAGGCTTGTTATTGTGTCCTGCAGCCTTTCTCGTTGTCGGCGTTGTTGCTGTGAATCTTTTTGTGGTGGGTTCCTTTGCCAGTGTTTCTGCAGGTCGTGTAGTGCGGCTGTTGCTCCTTGTTTTGTCCACATGTTGATCACAGCATGAATTCTGCAATTTCTGGTATAAAAGGTTGAGTGCACCAGCCGGGAATTGAACCCGGGCCACGGCCTGTTTACCTGAGATTTCATCATGAACACCGCGCTACTGAAGGTGCGCTTCAGGTGTCGAGAGGGTGAAACCCTTCGTTGGCAAGGCCGAGTCATACCACTAGACTACTGGTGCGATTAGAGTATTTAATTATTGGAAGGTGCCGTTTTTATTTGTTGTTCCACAGTTAGTATGCTGCTCGTATGTGTATTCCTGTGAGTGGGCCCAGACGGATTTGAACCATCGATCTCCACCTTTCTCCGCCAGTTGCTTTTTGCATGGGCTTGTAAGGGTGGCGTCATAACCGTTTTCCACTCGCCTCCTCGGAAGGATGTGAATTCTAGACCATGGGCCCTGTCCGTGTTATTGTGCCCCTTGGTATTTATATACTTGAATGGTTTTTTAAACTTTGAGTTTACCCGGGGAATTGGCATGCATCGCGTGATGATATTCAAGATCGGCAGCAAACGATTGCACGTATTGAAACTAATTGGGGCATTCGTGTTTTTCGGCGCCGCTCTTATGTTTTTGACGTCGGTGTATCAGACTTTTTTAGTATCTGATTTGCTGGAGCAGGCCAACCGCGGCGTTGCACAGACCGTCACGGCGAACATCGGCGGCTTTGCTGTTGAACAAACCATTGGACCGCGAGACCTCAACACCCAATTAGGCCTGTTGTTGCCGAGTTTGGCCAACCTGTTGTTTTGGAGCGCCATAGTGATTCTGGGTGGTGTGATCTACCAATCGGGCAGCGTTATTGTCCCAGTTGAGGAAGAAGCCACTGCATTGCCTGAACTGTTGCACAAGAAAAGAAAATTAAAGAAGAGGAAATAAACGAGAAAAAAAGGAAAAAAGGCAGATGCCGTGGTGTTTTAGGCCACGGTGCTTATCTCGACATTCCCCTGGTTTTCGATCTTGCTTTTTCTGATGCCGACAATTTGTTTTACCTGGCCTTTGCTTGCAAGATCCACAAGGCGCTGTGTGACGATGCCATCGAGCACAATTGTTTCTATGTCCTTTGTGTTTTCGACTTCTTTAGCTAAGTCACGGACGTTGACTTCTGCCAGGGGCTTCTTGTCTTTTCCAAGGAGCACGGCCTTGAGTGAGCCTTTCAATTTTTCGAGCTCTTCCTTGAATGGCACGTCCACTCTTGGTTTTTCCGCAATAGCAATAGGGAGCCTTGTTGCCCTAGGTGTAACTGTGCGGTCGTATTCGCGCGGCCCTCTGGTGTCTGACCTTTCTGGGCGCCTTGTGCGCAATCCTGGGCCGGGGTGTGTTGGTTCTCTCCTGTCGCCTTGGTTGGGTGTTCCTAGCGCTGCTGGTAGTGGTGCCGCGGTGCTTACAGTCCCTGATATTTGGTTTCCTTTTCGTGCCATGTACTGCTCTAGTGGTTCCTTTCTCCTGAGGCACTTGATGATCTCTTTCTGCGTGAGTTCTTCGACTTCCTTGCCCGCAGGGGCCTTTGCGATGAAGTCGACTTCGCCGCCGAGTTCGGTCATGTTTTTAATAATGAGGTCCCCTCCGCGGTCGCCGTCAACGAACAGCGTTATGGTTTTTTGTTTGCTCAGGTCGATTACGGATTGCGGAATGTTCTTGCCCTGGAGGCATATTACGTTTTTGATGTCTGCCCTTAACATTGTTAAAACGTCAGCGCGCCCTTCTACCACTATGATGTGCTCTGCTTCCTTGATGTTCGGGCCTGCTGCCAGTTTTTCTGGGCCGTAAGTCTCGACTTCAGCGACCTTGACTTCTTCCCGTACCATATCAGAGATCTCTCTGGATTCTGGCACTTTGTCTGTTATCAGTTCCCTGAGAATGAATTTCGCCCTGTCGACCAGCTGGTCGCGTTTGGTTGTGCGCATGTCCTCTATGGTCGTGACCTTGATCTTTGCCTCGCATGGCCCGACCCGGTCGACTGTTTCTAGCGATGCGGCCAGGATACTCGTTTCAATTCTGTCGAGTGAACTTGGAAGGATGATTTCGCCGTATGATTTGCCGTTCTTTGGATTAAGCTTTACTTCTATTCTCCCAATGCGTCCTGATTTTTGCAGCTCTCGTAAGTCGAGTTCTTCGCCTAGGAGCCCTTCGGTTTGCCCGAAAATTGCGCCGACCGCGTCCGGTGTTTCCACGAGACCGTCGATGTATAAGTCTGCGCGTACTAAGTATTTGACTGTGTCAATGTATGTTTTTCCCATTTTTATCTACCTCGTTTTTTTTGATTCTTTTCTTTTGATTTCTTCATAGTGGGAAACGAGGTCTTCGAATTCTAGAACACCAGACAGCATCCTGAGTTTCTTTCGATACCCGAGGTCTGCTTTTATGCCTTCGTGGTGGGCCAGTTCTTTTAGCCTTTCAGCGAGCTGGTTTCCACGCGTGTCATGGTCTGTTAGCACGATCACGTCCATTGCTTCTTCTTTTATGCGGGACATGAAGGTTGATAATCTTCCTTTGATTTTTCTGATGTTCTTTATGCCGAAAGCCTCTAGGGCTTGCTGGTCTCGTTTCCCTTCGACGATCTTTATCCGATCGTCTTCTTGCAGCTCTGTTAGGAGCTTGTCAAGGTTTTCAAGCGTCATTGTGATGTTACTTCTCTTATTTTGTCAATGCCCGTGTTTACGAGCAGGGTTTTCTTGTTGCTCTTTGAGCCTTTTAGTATTATTACGTCAGCTTTGAATAGCCTTGATGTTTCTTGTATGAGCTCTTGGTTTGCCTTGTTGTCCTGAGCCCTTTGCGTCAGTTTGATTTTGAGCCTTTGTGTCCACGGATCGATTCCGCGGAGGCCAAATTTTCTGCCGTTTGTCGTTACTTCGACTTCTATGATCGTTCCATTTTGTGTTTGCTTCATCATGCTGTTGGCTTCATCATCTGTTGTTTGCACCAATCAAAAAAAGTAGTCCGCTTTTGTTTGCACGCCTTTTGCTGCGCGCGTTTACTTCATGGTTTTGCTTTTTGTGAAAGCAAGGTTGTGAAGGTTTGTGAATGTAATGAACTTATGATTTTTTGATTGGGGAATTGTTTGTTGGATTGATTGTTGGTGATGTGCAGCGTGGTGTTGTAGCCAACTTCATTGTGTCGGTGGCTTTCATCCCCACGCTAATGTTTTATTGAGTTTTTGTCTTTATAAATCTTCTGTTCGTGCTTGGACGAAAAATCAGTGCGCGTTATGACGTCTCGCCCCTGCATTCAGAGCAGAGTAACCGCTTGTCTTCGGTTATCTTCAGGTCATCGACTACTGCGCTGTTGCAGTTTTCGCATATGCCGGAAAACAGGCGGTCGTATTCCTCGCCTTTCATTGCCCGCAATTCGCGCTCTTCCCTGAGGATGACGTGCAGTGCAGGCTCGATTCTCGTTAAGTCGTTCTGTGTAATGATGCCGACGAGTTTTTCGTTTCGCGCTACCGGCAGCCTCTCAACACGGAGGTCCCTCATTATGCGCGATGCTTCTTCAATGTCAAAGTCGTCGTCGATGCTCCTTACAGGGCTTGTCATTATGTCCTTTGCTTGCAGGTCCCCGGGTTTCTTGTCCAATGACACGACCTTGCGGATGATGTCGCCTTCTGTAAGTATGCCTTTTATGTCGTGCCCTTCTGTTATAACGACTGCGCCGATGCCTGCCGCTTTCAGCATTCGTGAGATCGTGAGAACTGAGTCTGTGGGTCTTGCTGTCACAATCCCCTTTGTCATTATGTCTTTTATTGCGATGTTTGCAATCATGTGTTTTTTCACCTCGTTTGAATCATTAGGGCATTTTGGGTTTAATATGCTTACGGTTTTGCAAAAACCTCTAGGATGTCCTTTAGGGGGGTGTTGCTGTCTGATTTTTTCAGGGCTATTTTCTCGGCCTTTACAAGGGTTGCGTACACTGGCGTGCGATTGAATGAGTAAACAAGTAGCGGGATGGCCTGGTGGGTCTTTGCCTTGCTCTTTAAATCGTCAAGCTTGTAGATGTACATCGAGTCACCAGTGGTCTTTTTGCACTGTATAAAGAGCTTGGTTGAGCCCTTGAACGCGTACAGGTCCGACTCTGACTTGCTGCCCGGGCTACGGAATGCGAGGAAGTCGTTCTCTGTCAAGATTTGCTTCGCCTTGTATTCTAGGTTGTAGCCGCGCTTGTAGTTGATGTTCGTCATCGTGATCAATACGAGCCGTTGATTTAATAAACTAGTTTATCAGCTTCAAGTGGCCTGTGTACTTGTCGATTTCTTCTTCATCAAAAGGCCCGATGCCGAGGCATGTAATGGTCCCGGGCTCAAGTTGAGTGTGCCCGGCGTCTGTTATCAGCGCAGTGGGGATCTTGCTTCCAATGTCGGCCTTCAGGGCGAGAAGGGCTTCCTTGCTGTCGATTTCCAGCACGATTTTTTTCATGCCGTTTGCGCGCCATTTCTTCGCCTTGTCGGGGTGCTGTTTCTGGGTCTTTAAAAACGCCTCCAGTGACGCATGCGCCACCTGCGCGCTCATTTTCCCGCGGGTCATCTTCAAGTCCTTACGGACAACGATCATCTGCTTCAGCATGTGTTTTTGAAACCACGGGATGTATAAAAGGCTAATCATGTAATCCCCGTGTCATGTTGCGTTAGTCCGCATCGGTCCTCATCAGTCCACATCAGTCCACATCACTCCAGCCGTACAGAGCACTTGTACCCCTTTGCTTCGACAAGTTCCTTGAAAATCATTGCCAGCTCCAACTCTTCTTCAACTGGCATGTAAACCACGCGCCTGCGTCGTATAAATCTGATGCGGCTGATCCTTATCATCCTTTTAAGTTATGCCTCATGAAACATATATAGATTTTGCAACGTTATCCAGTTTACACTAGTTTAAACCAGCGAAAGGTTTATAAACCGCCATGGGATAATTCATGCAAAATCGGCAAAACTGCAACAAAGCAACATCAAAGCACGGCCGATCAGCAAAAATAACAAGAGGTTCATTAGTATGTGGAGAGTTTCAGAACTAGACGAGCACCAAGGTTATGCGGGCTTTGCAATTGGAAGGCCAAGGGAGCCAGTAATAGTGCACGCAGGCACGGGACAAGGAAGGTCGCTAGAAGCGCAAGTTCGGGTAATAGATCGCCATGGCGACAGAACGGCCATTGTAAAGGTCAATGGGGTATTTTTAGAGGTAAAGCCGGTTTTTGACAACAGCCTTGTCAGGGATCTTGAAGCACACGTAAGGGACAACCCCCGCTCGATAAACTTTGGGTAAAGCCTACGCAAAGCTTTATAAACCCAAAGAGCGCCGAATTACAGCACAGAACCTAATTCTCAGGTGATGAAATAACATGTTGACTCGTTTTGAGGTCGCTAGGATCATAAGTGCAAGGGCGCTGCAGATAGGAATGGGAGCTCCGGTTTTGCTAAAGAGCCCGAAATCAACAAGGAGCTTAGAGATCGCTGAGCAGGAGTTCGAGGAGCACCTGATTCCATTAACCGTTGTCAGGATCGACAACCACGGAAAAGAGGTACTGGTAAATTCACAGGGTGAAGTAATTGGGTAAGCAGAGATCAAAGATTCTAAGAAGGAAAACAGAGGAACTGTACAAGATGTTCCCGCAGGACTTCTCTACGGATTTTGAGAAAAACAAGGACTCGCTTAACAAACTCCGTATTTTCCAGTCAAAGATTTCACGAAACATCTCTGCAGGATACCTCGTGAAGCTCGCGGGGGAAGAAGTGCTTTAAGTTGGTGAATGACAAATGCTGAAATGCTCGACTTGCCATAAGGAAGTTTCATCAGACTATATCAAATTCCCTTGCCCCGCATGCGGAAAAAGCACGATATACCGCTGCATCAAGTGCAGGCAGACCGTGACTAAGTACAAGTGCGAAGAATGCGGATTTGAAGGTCCGTAAAAAGGTGGAATAAATGGGTATGGCAATGGCATTATATCGAGTTTATCCGGAAGAACCGGGACAAGAAATCCAAATAGCTGAAGAGCTAAAAAATATCGATAAGGTCAAGGCGATTGAGTTTGAGGACCTCGCATTCGGCTTAAGGGCCATAAAGGTCGGCGCTGTCTTCGACGACAAGAACGACAACCCGGAAGAAACAGAAGAACGGATCAGGAACATTCCGCATGTGAAGAACTTGGAATCGCTTGGCGTGTCACTGATTTCGTAAGGCTCATTAATCATTTTTTAATCAATTACACTATGCGCCCGACAACAAAGCCGTCTTTTGTTTCTATGAATTTGTTGTCTCTTCTGAATTCATGAGGACCGTAGTGAATTCTTGTAATGCCCGCCATGGCCCCAGCGTCCGGCTTTTCGGCAATGATTGAGTCGTCCTGCATTATGGTGATCATCGCATTGGCTGCGTGTTGAATGTATGGCCTCACAACAAGCCGTGCCCTAAGGCCGCCGCAGGTGTTTTCAAATTCCCTCAAGGCATCGCGATCTAAATCTGTTAAGTTAATTTTCCACATGAGTTTAATTATGCCCCCGCGCTATAAAATGCTTTGCACAGCCCATTGTTTTTATTAACTCAAAAATCACAATCAATGTAAGTGTCCCCGTAGTATAGCCTGGATACAGCCTTTTGCAACTGCAAAAGCCTGGGGAAATACGAAAAAGCAAAGCTTTTTCGATTTCTCAGTAAATCTTTAATTTGCTGTAGAAAAGCAGATTCGCCCCATTGCTTCGCAATGGAGCTGTTCCAAACCAGGCACTGTAGGGCAAATAGAATATGGGCTTGCGGAGCCTGAGACCCGGGTTCGAATCCCGGCGGGGACGCTTCTTTGCTAACTTTTGTATCCAAATTTCTTATTGTACTGTTTGTGGTCAAGAAAATCTAGAACAAAGGCTATGATTTCTATTTCTCCATTTTTGGAAAGCGTGTAAAACATGCGCCAAAAATTTGGCAGGGGAACCCAGTACAGGCTTTTAACATCGTACTTGATTTTGTAGTCTTCAGGTATTTTGCTTTTAGCTATAGTCTCGCCGTATTGGGGATTAGCTTTTATGAGTTCTGATTTGTTTTTGATGGCCCTTAAGATGCTGGCTTCTATTTTTGATTTCTTAGCCTGCACATTTAGATATTTGTAGACTTCCTCTGCTTCATCTGAAAAAACGACCCTTGTTGTTTTCATAGTTCGAAACCTGTATCTATGGCCCGTTGTAGCCTCTTATTTGGTTCTCCTAGCCAGGTGATACCCTTTACACCGATGTAGATTTTGTTGCTTATGTCTAAGTATTCTAAAATCACCATAAGGGCGTTGTGGTTAACCTTTTTTGGTAGTGCCCGTTTGAGATCTGATACCTTCATAACGCTTCCAGGCATGTTCTTCAATGTTTCTTCGACCATTATTACTGTATTCAGTGTCGGTGATGGGTGCACCATCTGCTTTTGTATCATTACGGTTTGCCCGTGCCCTGCCATTTTACATTACCCCCCCATGAATTGATATTACTTAATAACTATTTTGTATTAACTCGTATATAAAGGTTGGTGTCATTTCACATCATCAATGGAATCCCGGCGGGGACGCTTTTTACTCATTCTGGTTTAAACCAGTTTAAACTATCTCCTGTGGCAAAATCGTTATAAGCAAAGCCAGTCATAAGTTATGCCAAGGTTTATTAACGCAGGGGGGGCAATAAATATGATGGCTCTAAAAACTGTTGAAATTCAATTCAACAAGATTGAGAGGAGAAAAATCGAGATCGAGAAAGAAGGTGCGGTCTGGGTAGTGACAGATCCCGTGACCCACGTCAGCAGTTATGGCGATACAAAACAAGAAGCTGTAAAGGCATTTGAAGAAGCACTTTCAGTATACTATGAGGAAAACCCCCCAATAAAGGTCAAGGTAAACCTTGCGCGGGAGGGGGGAAGCGATGTCGCAGAAGCGAAAACCGTTGTCAGGGCATGACGTTCTCAAGATTCTGTGCAACAACTTCGGATTCTCACCAATACGGCGCAAGGGAAGCCCTGTATGCCTTATTAAATTCTAGGGTGAAGTTAAGTTAACAGCGGTTGTGCCTGACAAAAAGGGCCAGTTGCCACGGAAGACCTTTAAGAGCATTTTAAAGCAAGCTGATATTTTAGAACAGGTTTTTTTCTCTAAAGCATAAACTTGGCGGGGACGCTTTTCACTTATTTTTCACTTGTAGGACGTGAAAAATTTCTCATAGTCCTTGTGGGTTGCGAAACACCGGGTGATATACATCGTGTTTTCTTCAATATCATAGAGCATGCGCGCTTGTTTTGTCACTTCTTCAACGTTGAACGGCATGCCGAATTTCATGTGCCGCCGCGGGGGCAAGTTTTGTAATTTCTCGGCGTGTTTGTAAAATAAGGTCTGTAGATGTTTGTCCATGTTGCCTAGCTGTTTTAGTGCTAGCTCTGAAAACTCAATTTCCATGAAAATCACAGTTTGAGTTTTTTCTTTACTTCTGCCAGGCTGTATGTTTTCGCCTTGCTGGATCGTATGTCTTGCATGTCGAGTTCAATGGCCTTGTTAACGAGCTCAACTTCCTCTTGGTCTACTTGGCGTTCATAAGCCATGAGTGCTTGTCTAATTACCTCGGTTTGGTTTCCAGCATAGCCTCTTTCAATGAGCTTGGTCATGATTACTTCATAGGGGGTTCCTAGAGCTACATTCATTGCATCACCAATGTATATTCAGTGTTTATTGTATATAAGGTTTATTGTTGATTTATTGTGCATTTATTAAGCGCGCGTTGGTTTGCGGAGAAAATCCCGGTGGGGACGCTTTTCACTTACCTTGGTTTTGTCACAGAACTCGGTCAGAAACAATGCTCGAAGAGTACGGTTCTGTCAGTGCAGAGATTTGCTCTTTCATAATCAGCGAGGGGTCGTAAACAACGCGCGCCACCCCGAGTTCGTTTTCTCGGTCAGTAATCGTGACCTCAACTGATTCAATGCCGGGGGCTGCTGCTATTAAGTTTTCTACGCGCTCATCACATTGGCCGCACCATAGCCCCGTGACGTTGAGGTATAGCACGCGTGGAGCTTGTGCTGCTCCACTAGCCTGCGTTGCCTTGCTCGTTACGGTGCTGTAATCGATGTCCTGCGTGTTTGGGGCAGTGCAGCCGCTAATCAGGACGAGTGCTAGAAATAAAAGGGGGGGCAATGCATAGCGCATGCCCTTCTTTTGCATGTTGATGTTTAAATTAACTATTGCCCTTTTCCAATGTTCGCGATAAACGGATTCAGGACAACGGTTCTGTCGTCAGATGCTGCTTTCTCTATCTCTGGACCCTTGTCGTGCAGTGCGCATATAGCACTATCGCGTCCCCCGCCCGGAACTAGGTCTTGGAGATTTTGCCAGTTTTGACGGTCGATCGCTAGCATACTTTTCAGCCCTGCTAAGAGGATAGTAGCGCCCCCCTCATGGCTGTCGGAATGCGATAGTGCGCCTACGTCAATAACCCTTCCGGATATTCTGTTTTCCCACATGTATAATTCACCTTCTGTTATGTTAATTTTGTTGAGTATACGAATTCTGAAGGAAGGGGTATATAAATCTTTGCATAAACTTTCGAATCCCTGTAATGCATTATTATGGGTGTGTAAATAAATGTAGGTGTTTGTTTTATAAATGCAGATGCCATGTATTATTCATGAAGAGCCCGTTGTATGCCTCTCCCTGGATCTATGAATTCATTTTAAACATTATACATGGCAAAGAACGGAATAAAAGATTTGATTTCATAGCACAACAAGTCAGGGGCAATTCAGTTGTAGACCTGGCCTGTGGCTCTGCGAAGCTCGCGAGCCACTTGAAAAACCAGGACTATAGAGGGTATGACTTGAACAAGAAATTCATTAGCGATGGGAAAAAACGTGGCCTCAATGTCATATTGAAGAACGTCCTCGACAAAGACATTCCAAAAGCAGATACCGTTGTCATTATAGACGCGTTGCATCATATGCCCTCCAAGAAGTACGATTTAATGGGGCAAGCAAATAGGATAGCCAAGAAACGTGTGATAGCGGTAGAGCCTTACGACACTGGGGGGTTCCTTGAAAGATTTAATCACGTTCTGGATGCAGACGGGATAAATGATCATGAAGACTGGCTGTCTAAGGATGAGTTGAGAGAGTTTTATAAAGAATTCAATGGCAAAATCATTGAAGAAAATGGCTACATGTATCTGATTCTTGATAAATAAAAAAATGGCTTATTTTGTGTCAGGCATTTTAATGAAGAGTATTGCAGCGTCTTCTGAAAAGTCGTTCCCATATTTTTCGACAAGATCAGGGTGGATCTCACGCAGGTACCTGATTTTTTCCCTCGTCCGTTGTATGCGGCTTTTAACCGCGTCTTTTGCGAGCTGATCAAGGGCCTGTTTGTCTCGTCCGAGGGCCTTTTGGTTCTGGATTTCCTGGCTCCTGATTTTTTCCTCAACCTTTGGCATCAATTGCTTCCGTCGTTTTTCTGGGAGTTGATTGAATTTATGGACTAAACCGCGTTCCAGCATCGTTGTTCTCATGCCTGGAATGAGCCATAGGTATTTTCTTTCAAACAAGCCGACAGAAAATATCCGGTCAGTCTTCAGGGCTTCGCGGGCGTCTGCGAACGCGACGTGTTCCCAGTGTTTTGATTTTTTGTTTATGATGTCTGCTATTGATTTGTCATTGAGTTTTGTGCCTATTTCTTCTGGATTAAATCGTGAATTGTGAAAGAAACCGGCCGCATAGATTCTCTGCAAGGCATATCTGTCATAGATCTTGCCTTCGTTAACTGCGTCTTCCACTGCCTTAATTGCCACGTCATGGCAGTGGGCAAAGTTTTGGCTAGGCTCTATTTCAGTTCCCATGAGGGCCATTTCAATGTACAGATCGATGGTCTTCTTAGCTAGTTCCCCTTGCTCTATTTCTCTCAATACCTCTGCCGCGGATGAGTTCATGCAAATCTTTTCTATAATGTGCTTTATAAACCTTGCCATGTCGCTTTTTAACGAAAAAGATCATATTTTGAACATGATAATTGTAAGGCACGGGGAAATCTTCACAAAATCGCCGCCTGTAAGAAAGAGATTCATTTCGCAGCTGGCGAGGAACCTGCGTATGGTACTGCCGGAAGCCAAGGTGAGTAACTTGTACTGGCGCATCGCGGTTTACGTTGAAAATTATGAGCTTGCGTTGAAGAGCATTGGCCGTGTGTTTGGCGTGACGACCTATTCCCAATGCACGGTTGTTGAGGCAAACCTGGATCTCATTACTGCGGCGTGCATGCAATATGAATCAGATGTGGGTAAAGCGGAAACCTTTGCAGTGAACACGCAGCGGCTTTCAAAGGAAATGGAAATGACGTCGCCTGAAATATCAAGGCACGTCGGCGGGGCGCTTAAGGACTTAACCAATACGAAGGTCGACTTGAAAAACCCCGGATTTGAAATCAAGATCGAGATATACAAAGGGAAGGCTTACATTTCAACGCAGAGCTTTAAGGGCCTAGGGGGTCTGCCAATGGGCACTGGAGAGCATGCTGCTGCTTTGTTGGACAACGAGAATGATGCCCTGGCGGCGCTTTTGGTGATGAAGCGCGGAGCACTTCCCGTGTTTTATGCGAAAAACCGCAAGCCGGCATTGGAGGCATCCGTGAATAATTATATGAATGGCCACAAGATCGATGTACATGGGTACAGTGACCTTGCGGATGTTAAGCAAACGCGCCTAGGAACGCTTGTTTCTGGAGCATCTGACCTGCAAACCTATTCGAGAATCAAGAACGGTTCGGGCAAGCTGGTGCTGGCGCCCCTGCTCGGATTGGGCAAGGAGCAGCTGGACTATTTTAAGAAGCTGTTCGAGCTGTCCGCCAGCGGATCCAATTGAATCCAGTTTATGGATATCTTTAAATTGCTTGGTAAGTTTAGATATCCATGGATGCGTCGCTTATTGATAAATTCATAGAAGACTTGAAAAAGCATTCTGAGGACCTAAAGAACCTGATTGTTTACAAAGATGTCGAGAAGCGCCACGTTTTGCACTTCGCTTTTGCGATGCTCGCGGACAACTACATAAACATGAGTGCTCAGGCCAGCGCGCAGGGTTCTGATTCAGAGGCGACTTATTTTTCATCCAAGGCGCTGTATGTCCGCAGGATGACGAAAAAAATCTTTGGCAGCATGCCAGAAAAGGACTTTTACACCGGCATGTATCAAATGCAGGAGCCGGCGCACGTATCAATCGAAGAGCTCCACCAGTTTGCGATGCTGGCGGTACAGAACATAGCCCCCAAGCAGGAGATCATGAATGACAAAAAGGCGTTGGTCAAAGAACTTGAGCGGATAATAGGCTTCATGCCAAAAACAGCGACTATTGGCAGCGTAGTCAACGCCATCAGGGAGGAATTCGTTAGATACAAGGCACGGCCTGACAAGCTTGGAAATGTGTACGAGCTGCTTCTGTTGGCATTTAATGTTGAGCAGATTTTTCAGGAAATAAAGAAGTCAGAAGAAGAGGAGAAAAAGTACAAGAAGCGCCTCGAGGCCATTCGCAGGCCAGGGGGCTTCCGGTTTGTGAAGAACGAGAAAAAGGATAAGAAATAAAGAGCTGTCCGCTCAGCCGCGGACCGCTTTTAACAGCCGTGAAAGTGCCCCCTTTTTCTGTGGCTTTTTCTTTGCACTTGATGTTGCTGTTTTTTTCTTTACTGCTTTCTTCGTGGGGGTTTTTTTGGCCGTCACTTTCTTTGTGGCCTTTGCTTTTCGTGGGGCTGCTTTTTTCTTCATTGCTGGTTTCTTTGTCGGTGCCTTTGTTTTTGTTTTTGCTGCTGCCACTGCTTTTGGTTTTGCCTTGGGGGCTTTTGCCCTTACTACTGGCTTTACCGCCGTTGCTTTTGGTTTTGCCACCGCTTCTTTTAGCGCGGCAACAACCTTCCTCTTGGGTTTCTTCTTGCCTTCAAAGGTGATTGTTGGTGTTATGATCTCTTGTTTGGTCTTGGAGACCTGGGTCAGCTTGCGCTCCTCCTTGGGCTTCTCCTTGGCCTTGCCCTTGATGTTGTCTTTTATGGCTTCCACGGCTACTGACAGGGCTTTTCCTACGTCTTCTTCGCTTCTTGCGCCTGTGCATATTAGTTTGCCGTTTTTGAACAAAAGCAGGCTGGTCTTCGGTTTCTTTAGTTTCAGTATTGCACCGGGGAATTGTTCTGGTTCATATTCCACGTTGTCTACTTCGCGCGCGATGCCGTAAAGGTCAAGTTCCTTTTCAAGGTTGGCTGCAGCTACGATGTTCACGATTTCGAATGGTATGTCTGGTTTATCTGCAACCTTGCCCCGGACGCAGTGCTTGATTTTCTCGAAGGTCCGATTTACAGCCTTTCCTACGTCTTCTTCGCTTCTTGCGCCTGTGCATATTAGTTTGCCGTTTTTGAACAAAAGCAGGCTGGTCTTCGGTGACTTTAGTTTCAGTATTGCACCGGGGAATTGTTCTGGTTCGTATTCCACGTTGTCTACTTCGCGCGCGATGCTGTAAAGGTCGAGTTCGCAGTCTAGATTGGCTGATGCTACGATGTTCACGATGTTAAAATCAATCTCCATTTTTTTACCTCCTCGTTGAAAATTAGGGCTGTTCTGGGTATTTATAAACCCCACATTGGTTCTGAACGTCTTCATATATAAAGCTTTATAAATGAACAGGGGTTTTGGACCAAATTTTTTGGCAATGGCGTAGGTTTTATTAATCAAGCGTTCATTATGTCAAGTATGGTGAAGGCGCTTGAAAAAGTTTTGACGGGTATCGAAGGGCTTGACGAAATGCTCAATGGGGGCTTACCTAGGAAACACAACGTGCTCGTGATGGGCGGCCCGGGCTCTGGAAAAACCATGTTTGGAATGCAGTACCTGTACAATGGTTTTATAAAGCATGGTCAAAAAGGCGCTTACCTGAGCCTTGAAGAGACGCCAGAGCGCTTAATCCAGGATACGGGGCAGGCTTTTGGCTGGAATCTCAAGGAGCTTGTTGAAAACCAGGATTTGTTCATCTTGAAAATGGAGAAGTTCAACTTCCAGAATCTGATGGATATGATGCAGTCAACGATACTACAACAGAATGTCAAGCGGATCGTTATCGACCCGCTGTCCCTGATGCACATGTGTTTCAAAAACGAAACCGAGTTCAGGGTCGGGCTTTTCAACATGCTCGAGTTCCTTGGGCAGCAGGACGTGACAACCTTATTAATTGCAGAGCGGTCGTTTTCGGAGCGTGGCGGCATTGAGTTCGGCCTTGAGGAGTTTATTACCGACGGGGTCATTGTGCTGTACAACTTTACCCGGAAGAACGAGCGCATCAGGGCCCTGGAGATCTTGAAAATGCGCGGCACTGATCACAGCAAGAACATTTATCCATTCCACATAACGCCAGAAGGCATAGTGCTTCTGCAAGAAGAGCTCTTGTAGCGCGTGCTGTTAATGGCTGTTGCGAGTGTGGTTGTAGCAAAAGGTGTGCGTGTATCAAAAGGTGAGTATGTTGAAATCAGAAGCGATGGTCTATGATTTAAAGCATCAGCTTGACTTAGGCAAGCTGTCAAAGCTTGATTATCTAGATTATGCTGACGAGGAAAAAACTGTCCTGGAGCGGCGTTCTGATGAAGTGAGAATCTTCTTTTTTTCCGATGGCAAGATCACTGCCTTTGTTGAAGGGCAGGGCTTTGATTACCTGAAGGAAAAGATTGCTAGCGCTGCTGTCGATTTGGTTACGGCGATTGAGGACATCAAGAGAACCCTGGGGCTAAAATTTGACACCAAGGAAGTGCTGTCCCTCGGGTCGCAAGGGGATATCGTTGATGTAGATGTATCTGTAAGAAAGACCACGAAATCGAGCGTCGACGTGTCAGTTTTGCGAAATCTGCACTTAGCGCTTTATGATATCGCCGGTGACTTTCAGGCAGAGCGCGTAGCATCGCAGGCTGGGGAATTGAAGGCGAGGGAATTTGTGTCATCAATTAAACCAGATAGCAAGGATGAATTAATTGATGTTGTCGCAAAGAGATTCAAAGAAGAGGGCATCGGCATCCTGGAAAAAATTGAGGGCGACCAAAAAATCGCCAAGGACGCAGTGCTGCGAATCCATGAGTCTGCATTTGCAGCTGGCATGCCCTACGTTAACAGGGCCGTGTGCAATTACATACGTGGCTTTTTGAGGGGGGCATTTGTTAAGTTTAAAAACTCAGAAGCCATTAGTGTTAATGAGACAAAGTGCTGGGGCACAGGCAGCACATTTTGCGAGTTTCATGTCATGTCTTTAGGAGGATAAAAATGGCGGCAACCAAAACCAAGGGCAGTAAAGGCAGCAATAAAAGCAGTTATGCCTGCACCTGATTCAGGGGGAGGGTACAGACTAAGAATGCTGGAGGTTCAGAATGAGCTTCTCCGTAGGAGGCAGCTCGAATTGCGGGGCCTGATTTACTGGAACATAGCCATAGGCTTTGCGTTGCTGGCTTTTTTGATAGGGGCGGTTATAAAATTCCTTTACTTTTAAGGCCCGTTATTCTTTGGTATTTGTTTCTTCGAGAATTAGTTTTCTGGCTTTTGCCAGGTCCATCGAAATAGTCAGTTCAAGATTTCCGTCTTCTGCCAGATAGAACTCCTTGATGAGGGAGCTTCTCACCATATTAATTTTGTCCGGCGCGCTATCATCGCGCTCTTCCTCGCTGAGGCGCTTGACAAGGGAAACGGCACAGCCGTCGCACACCTTGAAATTGCGCATTATGTTGTTGTCGGCAGAGTGCTCATTAATGTTCCATCTGTTTTTAACTTCTTTCGTTTCTTTACAAACTCCGCAAAACACCATAAGATAGCTAGGGGACATTGGTATATAAGCATACCAGCCCAGCCGCGCTCGGCCACGCATTTGTTCATCGCGCACCGAGTCACCGCGCACTTGTTAATCGCACGCCCGTTGCTTGTTTACTCGTTTGCTTGTTTGCTTGTTTACTCGTTTGCTTGTTTACTTGTTTATATGGGAATGTTTAATAACCAAGGATTCATTTTCAAATCATGGTAGACGTATTGTTGCCGATAACCATAATTGGTGTAATCATCTTCATCGGCTTTGTAGGAGACCTGATTTTCAAAAAGACAGACGTGCCAAGCATTATCTGGCTGCTCCTATTCGGCTTGCTGCTAGGCCCGATTTTGAAAATTGTGGACGCCTCAGTGTTCTTGAACATCAGCGAGTTGTTTGCAGCTATTGCCGTAATCATTATCCTGTTCGAGGGCGGCCTTAATCTTGACATTTACAAGTTGTTTAGGGAAGCCCCAAGGGGATTGATGTTAACGCTGCTCGCGTTTACGTTCTCTGCTTTAATCGTTACCGTAATTATGGTGGCGCTTGGTTTTAATGTTCTCACTGGGCTCCTGCTCGGTGTAATTGTCGGTGGAACTAGCTCGCCAATCGTTATTCCGATCATTAATAAGATTCCTGGTGTAAGCAACCACGTCAGAACAGTCCTGAGCATAGAGTCTGCTTTAACCGATGCCTTGTCGATCCTGATGGCGATTGTAGTAATGGAAACCATAATTTCAGGTATTGGCCTGCAGGCTGTTGGACAGATCCTCGCTTCTGGTTTTTCTATCGGAATCGTTATCGGCTCGCTCAGCGGCTTGTTTTGGATTCCAATAAGCCGGAGATTTAGGGAAGAAGAATTCTCATACCTTGTAACCCTCGGTATTATATTTCTGCTCTACAGCTTCGTGGAAAGCCTTGGCGGAAGCGGGGCCATTGCCTGCTTGAGTTTCGGCGTTGTGCTTGGAAACGGAAAAAAGATATTTGGAATGCTCAAATACCAGAACATGGAGTTTGAATTAGACAAGCCCGCACGCAGGTATCATGCCCTCATAGCGTTTATCATAAGAACGTTCTTCTTTGTCTACCTCGGCATCCTGGTTTCATTCATTGACTTCAGGAGCATCATTTTTGGGATCCTGCTTGCCATTGCGCTCTTCTCAATAAGGCCATTGGCAATACGGGCCGCTATGCACAAAATGAAGATTAGTGACAAGGAACGGCATTTAATGATGGCGATGTTCCCGAGAGGTCTTGCTGCTGCTGTTTTGGCTTACATCCCGTTTACGCGTGGAATCCACAACACGTATTTCTTTGCAGACGTGACGTTTGGAATAATTCTCACCACTGTTCTGATTTCAACACTTGCGCTTTTTTACATTGGCAGAATTCACTACGATGACGATGGGAATGTTCAAGCAGGGCGGTTAGGTAAAAAATCGGCTCATGTAAAACCTAAAGCAGCTAAAAAGTGAGTCTGGGCTGTGTGATTAAAGGATGCCTTTTCAAAAAGTGCACAAGTTTTTTGGCTTCTTGGTTTTCTTAATTTACGCGGCATTTGCTGTTGTGTTTCTTCCAGATCCCCCAATGCTTGACTTGCTTTTGCTGCTCGCCATAGGCTTGTTCTTTATCATTGTAGGGTCTGTTTTGCCGGACATTGACACGAAGAAATCATGGATCTTTAAGCAGTTGAAGTTTTTCCTTGCGGGCGCCGTGTTCGTGGTTTCGTTCTTTATTTTGTCTGGCAACAATGCATTGGGGGTTTCGATTCTTGTGTCGTCAGCGCTGTCCCTGCTTTTTATAATGTTCATCGGCTTGTTTTTGCCAAGGCACAGGGGCGTTGTTCATAGGCTAAAGACAGGGGTTGTTTACGGCTTGCTGTCAATGGGCCTCACGTACATTGTTCTTGGGTCTGTAGAATTGAGCGCCATCATTGGGGCATTTGCTTCTCTTGGATACTTCTCGCATTTGCTCTTGGACTTTGTGGATATTTAGCGTCGCTTTGGCCTGCCTTTCATTGGCACCAGGTTTTTCACATGCCTGTGCCTAGCACAGCTTGGGCAGCATCGTGCGGTGTCAAAGCCGCCAAAGTAGTTTAAACCGGTCCTGTCGTCACTATACCTGAAGTTGGTCGTCCTAATCCTGTTTGCCTTGTCCACGGGTACCCTGCGCCCGCAGTATGTACAGGATATGAGTTTTGCTTTTCCTCTCATAATAAGTTCACTTGTTGATTGCTTGTTGATATTTCTGAAGTGTAGGGTTTATAAAGGTTTCAATTTCCTCAGTATTCTGCCAGCGTTTTCTGTGCCTTGTCTGCTAACGGAATCGCTGGAATGCCCAGCTGCTTTCTTATCTGTCGAGCCAGTTCGTGATTTTGCCCGTGCACGGTGTAAATCTGCTTCGCGCCACTGAGTTCGGCGTAGGACATTAGCTGGCTGAAGTCGGCGTGGTCAGAAAGGATAAAGGTCTTGTCTACCCCGAAGTTGTACTTGGTAGCCCAACCTGAAACGAAGCTAGTCAAAACAGGTTTCATGTACTGCATTTCAAGGCCGTGGATGAATTCATACTTTAATAAATGCCTTGGAACGATTCCGACAAAGCCTTGCTTCATGACTTCGTTCCCTTCTGGCGATTCTGAGTCAATGTATTCAATGCTGGCGCCGTGCTTTTTGTAGACTTCGCTGTTTTGTGTAACGCTTGGATGCGTCACGGGCACGATGCTCATTTCATTGAGGGCCTTGATGAGTTCTTGGCTCTTTCCAAGGGCGTAGGCGCCTATGATCACGTTTTTTCCGGGGTTCGATTTGATCCAGAGCCCCATGTCCCTGTAGACCCCATCTGGGTTTGGGAAAACGTATTCGGGCGAGCCATAAGTGGCTTCCATTATCAGGATGTCAGTGTCGATGACATCGCATTTAGGATACAGCAATGACCTTTGGAGTTTGAAATCGCCGGTATAAGTCAGTACTTGGGAATTCTCGATCCTGAATTGAGAAGAACCGAGGATGTGGTTGGCGCTGTGCATGCTGATGACGAGGTTGTCGAGTCTTGTCTTTTTGCCGTACGCGTGTTTTTTCCTCTTGGCTTCGCTTGCATGGAACAAGTCAGATGTTGCGGGGGTTAGTATGCACTCTGTCTTGTGGTTCCGTACATGGTCTTGGTGCGCGTGCGAAATTCCGACGATCCCCTGTGCTGGTTTGATCTGCCGGCTTGGATCTAGGAATAATTTCGTTTCCCTGTCTTCTACTAGGATCCCCTCGGCGCTTTGGTGCACGTTCATAACAAAGAGAAAGCAGCGGGGATATATAGCGCTTTCGATTTACTGGAATAATGAGACTACTGAACAGCAGTTTAAGGCAATGCTGTTGGTATACCGAAAAGTGTTGTTTAGCAATCACTTGCGTTTTCTGAGAACCTCGGCGAAGTTCCTGGGCTTCGCTGCTGCTGGTGTTGATGCAGGCTCATGTGATTCGCTTGCGCTTGCGTCGTCATCATCGTCGTCTTCTGGTTCCGCGTCTGTTGGCTCAGGGGCTTCAGGCTTTGGGTTTTTTGAGGTGTAAAAGAGCACGTCTTCCTCTGCTGCTTTTTCTAGGTTTTCTTGTGTTGGTTCGTGTGTTGGTTCTTGTGTTGGTTCTTGCGTTGGCTTTACAAGCGTCAATGGCCCAAGGCGGATTTCCTCCGGGGCATCTTGTTTTGTTACAGGTGGCTCTTGCGGCGTTTGCTTTTCTTTATCAAGCGCGGCCTTTAGAGGCCGTAGTTCGGTGTTGTCAAAGATCTCCTTGGGGTCATCGAGCGCCATCTCCTTTGTGATGTCATCTGCAAGTTGGTCAAGATAGGTTTGGCGCTTTACGTCTTGCAGTTTTTCCTTGTATTCGTTGCGCTGCTTGTAAACCAGGAAGCCCAGGACAAATACGAGTATGAGCATTATGCCGGCCGTGCCAGAGCCGCCCATGATGACGTTGCCGGAAGCGCTGCTGGCCGCGCCCACCTTGTAGCCTGCGAGGTTTATTGTAACATTCTCTACGGGCTGCATGTTTTGCGACATGGAAATGATTGCCTGCGTGTCTTCGAGTGTTGTTGGAATAATTCTTAATGTAAAGTCCTTGGTTTCCTTGCTGTCTAAGTCTATGGGCCTGTTCTTCTCCACGGTCCATTCTGGGGAGACATTAAGGACGTCTACTGATACCTGAGAGATTTTGTGGTCACCGCGATTCGTCAGCCTGTATGGGATTTGGTATCCGATGACGTTGCCGTTTTCCTTGATAGGATCCCAGGGCAGTAAGAGTTCAAGGATGAGGTCTTGCGTTAAGTCTAGCGATTTCTGCACCCTTAGCGTGGTTGTTGTTGATGCCTCTACATTACCAGAGGCCGCTTCTATCCTGAAGTCTCGCTCGCCAACTGCTGCGCCGTCTTGGGTTGTGATGCCGATTTTGACTTCACGCCTTTCAGACGCGGCCAGGTTAAAGGGCTCAGGGTACTTTGGCAGGAATTCTGCCGGCAAGTTCGAGGTTAGGATTAGGTTTTTCAGCTGGATTGCGCCCCTATTTGTGACGGTAAAACGCAGTTCTTTGTACTCGCCTTGCGTCACTTCCAGCGTTTTGTAAGCCGAACTTATGGATAAGTCACCCGAGGCTCCCTGGACCTGCAGCGTGAACGGGCCTTCGAACACGTCGCTGTCTTTTGATACTGACAACCCAAAGGTATATGTGCCGAGACTCAGTTTAGTAGTATCTATAAAGATGTCAAAGGCCTTGGTGGCCTTGGGTTGTATTGTTAAATCAGTTGTCGGTATCCTGATTGGGAGGTTTTGGGGGTTCTCGCTTATTGTGAGCTTAAAGGCCTTGCTCGTGGCCTCGTTGTTGGTAATCGAGATGCGGTAGTTTGCCGTGTCCCCATGGAACACGGTTTTTGAGCTTTGCGTCTCTATTGTTGGGTCTGTTTGGGTTATAGCAATGGCTGTTGACATCAGGAGGATTAGAAACACCGCGGCGTGCAATAATCTCATATTATTACCTTGTTACTATTATGAAGTAGTAAACTATTTAAAGGTTGTGGTAAATAATATATACGTGGAGTGATTATGGAAGTCAAGATGAATGAAGACGCGCTCAATTTGCTGAAAAGGGTGGGCTTAAATCAATACGAGTCAAGGTTATATTTAGCTTTGCTTACCAAGGGTGCTACGTCTGCCAGTGACTCGGCAAACATAGCCGACATTCCCCGGCCGAGGGCGTACGATGTCCTGGATAAACTGGAAAAGCGCGGCTTGATAAGTTCGCAACCTGGCAGGCCAATCAAGTTTGCCGCAGTGCCTATAGAAGAGGCATTCATGAATCTGAAAAAGCACAAGGTGTCTGAACACAATCAGGACCTCGGTGACATGGAGGTCATAAAGAATGACTTCAAAAAAACCATGAAGGACACTGACATGAAAGAGAGCCCGTCTGCAGGCGATTTCGTGTGGGTGCTCAAGGACAGCCAGAACATCAACTCAAAAATCGATAACCTTCTCACAGGTGCGCAGAAGCACATTTACATTGCGACATCTGAGAAGAAGCTCAAGGACAAGCTTGATCTCTTCAGCACTCATCTTAAGACAGCGCGAGACCGGGGCGTGGAGATAAAGATCAACTCAAAGAGCTCTACCGCCGTTCTGAAGGAAGCCCGGCAGATTGCGCATTCAGTCAAGTCTGAATCGTTTCACAGGATGATGATAGTAGACAACGACGTGCTTTTGTTCCTCACGCCAGAGAACTCGAAGACAGAAGTCGCCTCCTGGATCAGGAGCCCGTACTTCAGCGAGAGCATGCGAAAGCTGTTCTAGCAAAAGTGGAAAGTGGTTCTAGCAACGGAAAGCGGCCCTAGCTTCCGAGTTTCTTTTTCAACACGCGTGCGATGTCGCCCGGTTTTACACTGTGCCCTAGTTTCTTGTCAACCTCGCCGAGGAAATAATTGAACAAGTTCTTTTTCCCGTTTTTGTATTTCTCAACAGCTGCGGCCTCAATTTCGAGCACTGCGTCTACTGCTTTTTCCAAATCATCGTGGCTCGCTTCCGTTACGTCCACTGCCTTGTTGTCCAACAACGCGCGTAACTTCTCTGTCCTGGCTCGCGGGCTTATGCCCTCGTTCAAAAGCTGCTCTAGCTTCTGCACGTCAAGGCTGCTGTTTTCAAAACTAATCTGGCGGTACTTCAGTTCATTTAGCAGGTCACGGCGCAGGAATTTCGCCAATTCAGCCTTGTCCATGTTCACGTTGTTGAATAAGTCGTAGAGCCATTTTTCGCTTGTAATGATGCGCGCGGTCTCGGCAGGTTCGGCTCTCGCATGTAGCGATAATCGGCCACGGTTTCCTTCAACCTAGCCGGCTTGGTTGTCATGGTGTCCTTGTCGTAATGCCGCGTCTCGAGTACGGCGCCTTCCTTCGCCTGCCTATTCACTTCATACTGTATGGCGTTCAGGGCTCCGCTAATCGACCCTATGTTTTTAACCTCGACGCGCGCGCCGCCATTGATAGAGACATTGGTGTCTGCCTTGATTTTCTGGGATATGCCGAGAAAGCCGAGCAGTGCACTGAATTCCTCAAGGAAATCGCGCGCCTTCTCGATCGAGTCAATGTCCGGCTCTGTCACGACTTCCAGCAACGGCGACCCACTGCGGTTCAAGTCAACCAAGCCCGACTTTGGGTCATATTGCCCAGGGTCCTCCTCAAAATGAATTTCGGTGATCCCAACGTTGTTGAAAGAACCGTTTTCGCCAAACGGCTCGCTTGTCAGCTGATAGTTGTTCGGCAGGTCGGGGTAGAAGTAGTGCTTACGCATCACGCTAACGCTCTCATTAAGCGTGCAGTTCAGCGCCTTGGCAAGTTTAATGCCTGCCCGTAATGCGGTTTCGTTTGGTGCCATGGGCTTGCTGCCAGGCTGGCCAGTGCAAATGGGGCATACCTGCAAATTCGGTTGCGCGTTTTTTGTTGGACAATCGCAGTACATCTTGCTTTCTGTCAGTGGCGTAACGTGCAATTCAAAGCCCACCTTCATAGCGCCCCCTCCAAGTCACGCGCGCTGTACAGAAGCGCGGAGTCAGAAAATCGCTTGCCTGTGAGCTGTATCCCCATGCCCTGGTAGGGCAGGCTGATGCTGGGCCCCATCATTAAACTTGGGAAAATCGTGCCAAGGTCCATTGAGTACTCTGTTATCGGGTCAGTGATTTCGCCAACCAGGGGTGCAGGCGAGGGCATTGTCGGGTTTATGACGAAATCGTATTTCGCAAACATGGCCTCGAATTTCTGCTGGAACCACTTTCTCGCATTGATTGCTTGTGTGTACCACTTGTCCTTGTTTTCCTTCTGCGAAATAAATGTGCCCAGTAGAATGCGCCGCTTCACCTCTTGGCCCAGAAGCTCTCGATTTTTGCCAAAGAATTTTCCGTCAAAGCGCTGCATTGCGCTCGCAAACTCAGCAAACACGATCATGTAGTATGTCGGAATGCTTTTGTGTATCTCTGGAAAGTCGATCACGTCAACATGGAGTTTGGCTTTTTCAGTTGCCTCGTTGAATTTTTCCCTGATTCCCGGATCGCACGATTCCAGGATTTGCCTGAAAGCCACCAATCGCTTGCCTGCCAAGCCGGGCGTTTCCTTAACATCAACTGAATTCATGGTTGTTAAGTCCTTGTCGTCCTTGCCGCTCATGCCCGTAATGAGGTAAATGGCATCGTCGACGTTCCTTGTCAGTGTACCGATGGTGTCGAAGCTCATGCACATGTCCATAAGCCCGTATCTCGATATCTGGCCGTAGCTTGGCCTGTATCCAACGATTTGGCAGAACGTTGCTGGACACCTTACGCTACCCCCAGTGTCTGAGCCAATTGCATACCTCACCAGGCCGTCTTTTACTGCTATTGCACTACCGCTTGAACTGCCTCCAGGCACGCGCTTTTCGTCCAACGGGTTCCGTGGATTAGCGAGGCTTGTGTGGGTTCCGGTGCTGCCGCAGGCGAATTCGTCGCAGCTTGTTTTCCCCATCACAGTCAGGCCCTGTTTTTGGAGTTTTTGTACGGCTGTGGCTGTGTAAGGTGGCTCATAGTTTTCCAGCAGCTTTGAGGAAGCCGTGCACATGAAGCCCTGCACGCAGATGTTGTCCTTCACAGCCAACTCGCCGGGCGTGTCGGTAAGAGAAATGAACGCGCCGTGCCTATCCTTGAGTGTCATATAACTATCTTCCCGTCCTTTGTTTTTGGAAAACGTATGTCATAAGCCGATTTTCTCGCACGGTCGCCCCGGGGCACTATGGCCTCAAAGGCTGTTGGTTTGGCCTCTGGCACCCCGATTTCGCCTGCCCAGTCGAGGATCTGTTTCATTTCCGCCTCTAGGCGTTCTTGTTCTTCGTCTGTCAGTTTAATCCTGCACAGTTCTGGTATGTCCATAGTTATCCCCTTAATGGCTGTTGTAATCTTGGGTTGTTAGTAATGTTTGGGTTGTTAGTAATGTTTTGGTTGTTAGTAATATTAGATTATTAAGCATTTTGGTTGACCCCGTAGTCTAACTGGCAGGATGCTAGGCTGTTAACCTTGTGGTGGAGGTTCGAGCCCTCCCGGGGTCGTTTTTTCTTTGAAATCAAGTTGCTTGATGATGATTGGGTTGTGTAACTTGGTTGTGTAATGATGAGTGGGGACTCTGGGATTCGAACCCAGGTCGGCTGGTATCTTCCGATACCAATCGGATATCATTGCTCAAAAATAGAGCTCATCGCTCCAGATCAGTAAGTCTGGAGCCAGCTAGGATGCCAAGCTACCCTAAATCCCCATGTTGTTCTTTTGATTTTGTGGCTGTTGTTCCTTAGGTTTCCTGGGATATAAAAAACTTTATACCCCCGGAGACGTATAAACAATTGCAGCAAGCTTGTTGCAATTTCCGAAAGGTTTATAAAGCCATGTAGAATTCTTAGACGTCGAGGTGACCAATCTATGTGGAATCAGCAAGAACCAGAAACAACGGGAGAATCGGGAAAGAAGGCGAAGCCCGCCTTTCAGTACGTTGTGCTGGACCCTAAAGAATGTCGGGGCATTGGCGGCAGCAGAGGATCAATCCTTGATAGGCTCTCTGACGAAGACCCATGGTAGGCATGCAATACAACAACGCCTACGGCAACAACACCACGGTAACAATGCCACGGCGAAGGCTTTTTAATGACTGCTACGTTATACTGGCATGAGAAAAGCCATCACGCCGCTAATGAGCTACATGTTTATAGCAGCCCTCAGTTTCACAATAATACTCATCATCACCGTGTTCACGATACCCGCATTTCTGGAGCAGCGGAGCCCGAATTTGGAGGCTGTCAAGATCAGGGTTGACAAGTGCAACGGCTCATCTATCTGGATCAAGAACATGGGTTTTGAGGACATAGACCAAGTTCATTTTACGGTCTACACCAACCGCGACCTGGGGGCCATGGTGAACATTACCCTGAACGCGTCTGGCTTCGATGTTTTTGAGGTGCAGAACAAAAGCGACCCACCGCAGATTATCAACATAGCCAACATGTCGCCTGACTCGTGGTATTTCTTGAGTAATGCCTCGCGCATTTTCGGTTTCAGGTGCTAAACGCTTCACTGAGCGGAAATTCCCTGCGCAGGGGTGTCGCAAGCCTTATATACCAATTCGTTGCAAATAATATGCGTAGATGATGAAATGAACAACCACCGATCTCCAACATTGGAGAGAATGACGACAAAAGCACTCTGATACGCATCTCAGTTCTGCAAATTTAATGGGATATAATGGGGCAGTACAATTTCGAACTCGACAAGGTGAAAGCCAGAATCTTGCAAGATAAGGCGAAACGCGTGCTTGTACAGCTGCCGGAGGGCCTCAAGAGCGAATTCCCTGGCATCTCCACGGCGCTAGAGGACACAGGGGCCATGTTGATACTGCAAAGCGACCCCTGCTATGGCGCGTGCGACATCAAGACCGGCTACGACCTGACCGTGCACTTTGGCCACAACGAATTCATAAAAACAAATGACAACGTGCTCTACATACCTTGCCATTATCAATCTCGTATTGATGAACTGCTCGAGAAGGCACTTCCAGTATTAAAAGGCCAAAAAATCGGCATTTTGACGACTTCGCAGCACATTCACCAACTTAACGAGGTACAGGAATTTTTGAAAAATAGGGGCAAAGTTCCGGTATTAAGCCGCGGCAAGCAGCGTGAGAATTTCGCCAACGGCGACATTATGCGCGCCACAGCCTCAGGGCAGGTGCTGGGGTGCGACGTAAGCGCTGCAATAGAGATCCAAGAACAAGTCGATTCATTTCTCTTCATAGGCTCAGGAAAATTCCACAGCCTCGGTATCGAGAACTGGGCCAAAAAACCAGTGATTCAGGCCAACCCGTATAGCGGGGAAGTCGAGGAACTTGAGAGCGGGGCATGGGAGAAGGAAAAATACCTCCGGATAAGCAAGGCCTTCAACGCCAAGTCGTTTGGAATCATCATTTCAACCAAGCCGGGCCAGCGATTAATGGCCACGGCTGAGAGGGTCAAGGAAAAACTCCCCAATTCAGCCTTGATCGAGCTCGAGCACGTCAGCCCCCAGGTAATCGAGTATTTGCCATACGACGCCTTTGTCATTACCGCCTGCCCAAGAATAGTCATCGATGACTGGAAGAACTACAAAAAGCCCATTTTGTTGCCCGACGAGGCCTTAAAAGCGCTACAAGCCTAGCGATGTCGGCAAATCCCGATATCTCCGATATGTTTAAATACAAGAGAAGTTTAATTTTATTACAGAAAGCTCACCCTAGCTACGATTCTGTAAAATAAATCAAAAAATCAACAGTGTGGAGGAATACAGCATGTGGAATCAACAAGACGACCAATGGGAAGGCCCACGGGGAAGTGTAATTATCGATAGCAACAGGGATGGCGCGCAGATAATAGGTCTCGTGAGGCGACTACCAGAACCGTTAGATAGTAGAGGCAAATTATTTACGGCACGAATGGAAGGCCCAACTACGTCAGAAGATGCAGCAGCGTTCTACGCAAACGCGTCAGGTGTTGACCTAAGCCAAGAACCGAGATCTGTTATTGGGGGGTCCGAGGATGGCTTCTCGAGAAAAGAAGCAGGAAGACAAGACTTAATGGGTTCATGGCAGGCAAGCGAACGCTCAATTTTTGACTAAGGTGCCGCTGTGAGGCTTGCCCAGCAAGGCAGGCTTCACGTCTTTCCATTTTTTTCCATTGACAAAGTGCCCCTCGATGTTGGCCCGTTCTAGAATCTTGGCAGCCATGCTGTCGATGATGAAGTGCTTTCCGGGCTGCCGCTCGTCATTCTCAAAAGCAAATTTCGTCAAGTCTTTGTGCGTCATTTTCTTGATCAGCTTCGCACCGCGCTTTTTCGGGTCTTTATCATAAATCCCGTTCACGTTGCTCAGGTTGACAAAGCGCTCTGCCTTAATGTCCTCGGCCAACAGCGCTGCGACAGTGTCTGTGCTCTGCCCAGGCGAAGTGCCGCCGAGCACAACGGTTTTGTCCTCAATAGCAATGAAGTCCGCGGCCTCAGAGATCTTGTCAAAGAACAGGCCCCCAAAAGCAGATGCAGCAATGCGCGCGTTGGCCTTAGTAAGTTGAATGGCGATCATGTCAAGTTCAAAGTTGTTTTCCTTGAACTCCCGCGCAGCAGAGATGTAGTCTCGGGAAATCTTTCCACCTCCAACAGTGATGCAGTATTGCTTTTTCGACTCGCGGAGTAACCTAGCCAGCTTTTTCAAATAGCCAGTATCGAGTTTCTTGTCGAACACGAGAGACCCGCCGAGACTGACGACAACAACCATAATATACCCTGAAACATTTATAATTAACAGAACCCATAATACCAATATAAGACTTTTCTTTGCACACAGGCGCACACACCAGAGATGAAATCGGCATGGCACGGCATTCAAGGGAGTTCTACGAGTTCCAGAAGAAGCTCAAGCACCTGAAAACGCTACGCGGGCAGGGCACAGAGTTGATTAGTGTTTACATTCCGCCGAGCTACAATGTTAACGATGTAGTTGCCAAACTGCGCGATGAGATGGGGCAAGCCTCGAACATCAAGTCGAAGCAGACCAGAAAGAACGTGCAGTCTGCCCTGGAGCGGATTCTGCACATGCTTAAAGGGGTCAATAAACCGCCAGAGAACGGCGTAGCGATTTTCGCCGGCAGCATCGACAACAAAATTGAGGTGTTTACAGTAGTGCCTCCTGAAGACCCAATACCTATTCAGACCTATCGCTGCGACTCAACATTTCTTGTAGAGCCCCTAGAGCGATACTTAGAGGCAAAGGATCAGTACGGCATCGTGGTAATGGACCGCCGCGAGGCGACCCTGGCGATCATGAAAGGCAAGCAGTCAAACATCATCAAAAAAATGCACTCCACAGTGCCGGGAAAACACCACAAAGGGGGGCAATGCCTGCACGAAGACACGCTGATACAGAGACAAGATGGCGTGATCTTGCCGCTAAAGCACGTGAAGGCGGGCGACGTTGTCGTGTCTTCAGACAACGTGAACTTCAAGCTTGGGTGCCAAAAGTGCGAGCAAGTGTTTTCAAAAACAAGCGACGAAGCCTACATTATCAGAACAACATCTCCCCAGCTTGAAATCAACACCACACCCGAGCACTATTTCTTCACCTTAGGCAATACGGGCATCAGGGCAAAACAGGCAGCAGACATCGAAAAAGGGGATATGATTTTGTCAGTCAGAAAGATTTATGTCAACACAGGGCCTGTAAGCCTTCAACAACTGCCGCTGGTCTATAGAATAACAAACAGCGGTAGAGAGCAACTGATAAGCAAACGCAAATCCCTGAAAATGCTTCAGCGGGATGCCGCCGAAAAAGCAGGCATTGCACAAGCCACACTATCTAACTTTGAGATAGGAAAAGCGGATTTACTTGACACAACAATAGAACGGATACTAGCGATTTATGGACTCGACAAGGAGGACTTTTTTTCAAGATACGTGACGAAGTACGAGCCCTTCATTGCTCAGGAAACGCTAACAAGCGACTTGGTCCAGTTAGTCGGGTATATGCTCGTAGACGGCAACCTTGAGCGGAACAGAATCAGGCTATATGAAGGCGACAAACAAGTGGCAGGGCACTACTGCACATTGGTTGAAAAAACCACAGGCCTCAAACCCTCGATGAGAAACAGGCCAAGCAAAGGCCATTACGTCGTATCCATCCACAGCCTCGACTTCCGGGATTTCTTAGTTATGAATTTCCCCGAACTCGAAAAGAAAAGCAAGACCATAAGCGTTCCCGAGAAAATCATGAGGGCAGAAAACCGGGTATTGAAAGGTTTCCTCAGAGGGTTATTCGATGGCGAGGGCTACGTCAACAACAGAAAAACAGGGGATTCATGCCGAGGGTCACGAATTTGCCTTGCAATGGCCAACGAGCTAATGATAAAGCAAATCCAATTACTCCTATTGCGCTTTGGCATAATATCATCAGTGATCTCAAAGCCAAACTATAAAGTCAAGGCGCAGTCAAACCAATTCGAAATCGACATTTCAGAACCAACTTCAAGAGCACTTTTTAAAGAGCACATAGGGTTTGCAAGCGCCAAAAAACAAGCGAAGATAAAGTTATCCGAGGCTTATAGGAGCACCACAGACCAAGTGCCTGTAAGCGGAAGGTTCATCAAAGAACTGTTACTACGGCTAGGCTTCAAAGCCACCATGTTTCAGGCAGCAAATGGGTTTTTGAACGGGCACAGGAACATCAGTTTCAAGGTTTACAACAAAAACATTGTCTCAGCCGCCAAAAAAGCGCTTCACGGTAAGCTATTGTCTTTTGAAGAGCGTTCATACCTAAACCTGCTGGAAAAAATCGGAGCCTCAGAACTTATGCAGGTAGAGGTTAAGGAAAAACAGGTGCTTGAAAACCCAACAGGAAAGTACTGGGACTTGGCGGTTCCGGCTACCGAATCCTTTGTAGCCAACAATCTCGTGGTACACAATTCAGCCCTGCGTTTCGATCGCCTAATAGAAGAACAAGCAGAATTGTTTTTCAAGGAAATCGCAGAATCAATGAATGAGATCTTTGCAGACGAGAAAATCACGGGCATCATACTCGGGGGCAGCGGGCCCACTAAGCACGCGTTCGCGAAAAACTCGAACCTGCACAACAACATCACCGCCAAGTTCATTGGCATTGTCGATACGGGCTACACAGACGAATTTGGAATTCAGGAAGCAGTGAACATGTCAGAGGGCCTGATCAAGGACCTGGAGATACACAAGGAAATGAAACTCGTCGAGGACTTCATCGCGGAGGCCGCCAAAAAAGGTTTGGCTGTGTATGGGGAAGAGATTGTAAAGCAGGTCCTACTAAATGGGCAGGCCAAGTTGGTTTTGCTGTCCGAGGACATTGACTGGAAGCGCGCAACCATGACGTGCACGAATGGGCATGTTGAGGAGCAAACAGTAAAAAGCGTTTTTCAGTTCAACAAGGAGAACCACGTTTGCAAGGAATGCAATGCAAAACAGGAAGTGGAACTTAAGGATTTAGTCGATGTGTTCATTGAACTTGCTGAACAAACCGGCGCGGAGATTGAAATAATTTCAACGGAAACAGAAGCTGGGAGGAAGTTCCTGCAGGGCTTCGGCGGAATCGGCGCAATGCTTCGGTACAAGTAATGTAAATAATAAAAGGTAAGTAATCCGTGTAAGTAATCAAATGGCAATGGAGCGGACGATTGTATGGAGTCATCAAAACCGAGAATTCTGAAAGCCACACTCGCGAAGATCGAAGAAGACGCGCCAACGGTATACAAATTCACGCTCAAGTTGCCTGTTAATGATTTTAGGTTCATTCCCGGGCAATTCGTGATGCTGTTCTTCGACGATGAGCCGAACCTTAAACGGTCGTATTCGATAGCCAGCTCACCAAATGTCACAGACAAAATTGAGCTAATCATAGGCATAGAAGGAAAATTCACAAACAAGCTCAAGGATCAACTCGTGATCGGTGGAGAAATCAACGTGCATGGGCCATTTGGTAAGTTCAACCTGCTTGACGACAAAACAAGGCCAGTGGTGCTGCTCGGTGCTGGAACAGGAATAACGCCGTTAAGGAGCATGGCAAAGTTCTTACTGGAAAGTGGCTTTCCAAAGCAGATTTACTTTTTCTTCTCGTGCAAAAACAAGGACATGCTCTTGTGTAAAACCGAGTTCCAGGAATTGAGGGGCGTGCCAAAAGAAAAAATCGTAGTAGTTAATGCGTTTACCCGTTTGGCTGAAGGCGAAACTCTGGATGGGGAAGCTCGCAGAATAGATTACGAAATGGTCAAGAAGTACGTTGAAAAACCAGCGGAGTGCCATTACTACGTCTGCGGCTCTCCGCAGTTTGCAGAAGCCATGATAAGCATGCTTGAAGAAAACGGCATCCCTAAAGACCTATTGCACAAAGAGCAGTGGTAAGGCATGCCAGATAAACAGGCCTACGAAATCAAGAAGTCACCCGAAGACTTCATAGTAGAGGAGATAACGCCACAAGCCCAGGTAATGAAAATCAACACGCCTGAATCCTTTGATTCTACGTCGAAGGGGGAATACCTAATTTGTAAATTACAAAAAACAAACTGGGATAACCAGCAGGCCCTGAAGGCCATCGCCAAGCAACTCAGGATGAGCCACAACAAAATCGGCATTGCTGGAACCAAGGACAAAAAAGCAGTAACAGCACAGAGGGTATCATTGCCGGCTGAAAAGATCGGGGAATTAAAAGGCATTCGGATACGCGACATTGAACTGCAGCCCATTTATTTTTCAGATGCCCAAATAATGCTCGGCGATCTCTCAGGCAACAAGTTCACGATTAAGGTGTACACTGAAAGAGAACCGCGCAGTGTTACTAAAATACCAAACTACTTTGGAGAGCAGCGCTTTGGAAAAACCCGGGCTATAACTGACGTGGTGGGGGGGCAGATCTTAAAGCGTAATTATGAACAGGCCGTGAAAATCTATCTCTGTGACATACATGAAAAAGAGGAAAAAGAATCGCTGGACGCGAGGCGCAAACTTGTAGATAATTGGGGAGACTTCCACGGGGCGCTGCAGTACTACCCAATGCATTTGAAATACGAGCGCACCTTACTTGGATATCTTGACGCGAACCCGGGGGATTTCAGAGGGGCGATAAACAGCCTGCCGAGGCGCATAAAGAAGATGTTTGTGCATGCGTTCCAGTCAAGGCTCTTCAATGAGTTCTTGGACATTGTTATTGAACGAAAACTGAATTACACAGACGGCCCGCTGTTTGGCTCGCAGACAAAGTTTATGAATCCCCTCGAACGGGAAGTTTTCGAAAAGCACGGTTTGGAAAAAGGGGCGTTCGAAATTCGCGAGCTAAAAGAGCTTTCCTCAAAGGGCCACAGAAGGGCGCTGTATGTCGAATTGAGAAACTTCAACGTGCTCGAGTCAACTCAGGAATACAAGGTCGTACAATTCGAGTTGCCTAAGGGCAGCTATGCAACTGTTGCTATTGAAGAACTATTTGCTTGAAGCTATTAATGAGCTGCACAGGTCTTGTTTTGCGTTGGTACCACTATACTCAATCTTGAAAACTAAGCTTGTTGATCTGCCATCAGCAGACGCCTCTTGAAAAACCGTGTCTAAGTACCCTGATCTTGTCAGGAACGGCAGGCCCGAACAGTGGTTTAGTTCAGTTACGCGATAGTATATGTATGTTATGTTGTATTTCCTGAGGATGGGGAGCACTTCATCAACATCGGATGAAAAGAAGATGTTCTGCACATCCTTGTAGCGCTCGTCAATTTCAGGCGCATACTCTGCATACGCGTCAATAATGTTCTTTCGCTCTGCGATTCCAGTGACCCAGTGCCCCAGTTCCCACGCGCTCGCCACGACCGCGTCCTGCGGGGTGTTGAGCTTGATCCACTGCAACGCATGGTAGTCATTCTGGTAGGGCATGAAAGTCGTCATGTTGATGAAAACCGCGGCAACAAGGCCAATGCAGTACACGCTGAAGAGCATCTTTAACTTGCTTCGGGCTATGAATTTATTCAGGTTGAATGATTTTTCAAAGTCAGCTAAATGCCTGGAAATGACAATGCTCATCAAAATCGCTGTCGGGAACAGGATTTGTTCATCAAGCCTATTTCCCAGCACCAATGCTGCAACAACGGCGAGAACGAACCACCGTGCAATGGTCCGCTCTTCTTTCCCAGAGACCTTGAACAAGCCGAAAGCTGCGATGGCAAGCATTATTATGCCGACGCTGTCGCCAGCTGTGCCTGTTTCGTAAATAAAGTATTGAACCCCGCGCTGCAATTCAGAGTAGTTGCTGTAGAACTCGCTCGGCATCGGAAGACCATTGGCGTAAGTGAAAGGGATAAACCATAATGCGAATGCGCCAAGGGCGATTGCGTACGGAATGGCGATTTTGTTCTTGTTAAACAGGACTGCGCCGAAAACAAGGCCAGTGAAGCCAACCAATGGGTGCAGCAGGAAAACAAATGACAAGAGCAATGCTGCGGCGAGTTTGTCTCTCATTTCTGTTTTCTGCAGGAAGTAAAACGCCGCAACAAGCGCAACCAGTGCCGGCAGCCTTGGATTGATGTGGCTAGACAAGTAGAAGAACCCTGGAATTATTCCAAGGAAAACCGATGCAAGGGTTGCCTCTTTTTCGCTCAGCCCTATCTGCTTGCTGAAGAAATAACAAACAACTATTCCGATGGCGCCGAACAATGGAACTAGGTATTTGCCTATTGGCATTAACAGGGCTAGGAGCACGTGGAATCCAGGGGGGTATGTGTACGGCCTGCCTCCAAAGCTAAGGTTATCATAGAATTGTCCCTGCAAAAGGTTCTCTGCAGAGCGTTCGTGGAAATATGTGGTGAAGCCTATCAGGTTTCCGTCAAGGTACACGTCGCGCAGTAGTTGCGGCGTGGAGTAGAGTATCAGAAATGCTAGGGATATCCACAATATTTTCTTGTTCATTTTTCGATCACCGTCTTTAACCACCTAAGTATTTCACTGTGCCGTTTTGCTTATTAAGCTTGTACACCGAGGCATCACGAAGACAATTGAGTTTGCACTCCCACGTCGCGTATAGTTTTTCTGAGTCAAAGTCGTTCACGAGCTCTTGCCCCCAGTCCTGGCTTGAAAACGCTATGTAGTCAATGTCATAGTTATCGAAAACACGTTGCGTGAATTGGATGTTCGAGTTCCAGAAGAAGTTTTCGTAATCGAACCACGCAGTCTTGTTTGGAATGCTTTCAAAATACGTATCGAGGAGGCAATTGTTGTCGCTGAACGTCATTAAGTTACTGCAGAACACGTAGCCCGAGAGGACGTTTTTGTCATTCGGGATGCTCTTGTCAATCCACGAGATCATGTCGTACTCATTATTCGGCAATGGGGGCTTGAGTATCCTTGACTCGTATACGTTCATGCTTATCAAGAAGAATGAAAGGACGAAGAAGATCGCAAATAGGGACTTGAGCCTGTGCCGATTATGTGTCAGTGTGTCACTTAACAGGAATGCAAAGCCGAGGTTCAGGTAGATGGGCATGCGCCAGGGGTGGAACGCCGGCGTCACGAAATGCGTTAAGAATACAGTGATGAAGAACAGCGTCCAGATGATCCAAAGCTTCCTTGTCCTGTCCATTTGCAAATTGAACAGCGCAAAGGCCGAGATGACAGAGCCAACAATGAATGGCGTGTAAAATTTGGTCCAGAAGTCTATCGTTTTTTCTACAAAGATCGTGCCGAAGGAATTGTCGAATGCGTACAGTAGCTCAAATCTCGGCAAATACCATGCTGCCATTGTAACGGCAGGTATTGAAAGCAGGATAGCGATTTTTTTGAAATTTTTCTCTGAAAGCAACAGAATCACGAGGGGGATTGCGGTGTAAATTGATGATAGTGCGCTGAACAGGAAGCTGACGCCGTAGAGCATGCTGGCCTGCATGTACTTTTCTTGGAGAAAATAGTTTATTGCAAAGATGCTTATGAAGATGCTGATCAGTTCTGGCGAATCGAAGCTTGACGTTAAAAAGAAGGGGCTGAATGAGACGAAGAACATCGCAAGCAGGGCTGTGGTGGAGTAATTATATCGTTTTGTGGCAAACCACAGCACGCCTATCGGTATTATGGACGCCATGAACGGCAGTAGCAACCGAACAGAATCGATAACAGAGAGGCCGATGGCAAAGCTGATAAACCCGAGCAGGACGTGGTACAGTGGAGGATAAAGGTGGGGCCTGCCCGTCTTTGGATATGGAAAAACTTCGGGAATGTTGCCGGTTTCTTTAAGTAGTTCTGCCACGCGTACGTGATAGTATGAGTCGTACTTAAGGGGCTTGTCGTAAACAATAGTTGGGGCCACGCGAATTGCGCTTCCGCTAATGAAAATCAGGAGCACTGCGATTATGAATAGCTGTTTTGAAATCATTTCACATCAACGTTGAAGTATAATTCGTATGGCCGTGCCCTGCTGGAATAAGAATCGTAATCCCGCAGAGGATCAAATACCTTTAACAGTACACGGTGTTTTCCAACACCGGGATTTGCTAACGAAAATTGCAGTGTGTTTTCGCTTTGCGGGCCAATTGTTTTGCTGTCGCTTTCCACGATAATTCCATCAATAAGTACGAGTGTAGTGAAATTCACGGGGATGCTAGCGTCTGTTCTGAGGGATACTGAAAAGTCTAAATTCTGCGTTGCATTAAGGGCTTCTGGTTTGTTGATGAAGCGCATTGTGTAAGTGGCCTTGGTGTCGATAAGCGAGTACGTGAAAACAGTGTACAGAGAGTATATCGATAGGGCAATCAAAGCTACGTACACAATGTTGTCGTGCTTTGGTACTTCGTCTTGGAGCTGCATTGTTACACCGTCATGCTGTCTGCGCTGTTACGCGCGTCTAAAAACTGCCCGTGTTAGGTATTTGGCAAGGCTCTTCGCGTCCTTCCAATTGAATTTGTTGAACTCCTTGCTGTGATAAGTTACAATAACGGGGACGTATTTGATTCTGCGCAGGCCTCTCCAGATGGCCTTTGTGTTCATTTCAGCCTCTATGTTGAACCTGTCCTCGTGCAGGCCCAGGGCTTCAAAGTCCTTTTTTCTGATGGCCCGGAAACCACTAAGCGGATCGTGGTACCAGTGGCCGGTTGCAAGGAAGGTGGCGAGTTTTGTCAAAAACAGGTTCATGCGGCGTCTATTTGGGATGCTGTGCTTGTTTTCTCGTTTTCCAATTACAATGTCTGCGTTTTCAAGGGCCTGGGCGAGTTTTGGAATGTCGCTGTGTGAGAACTGCCTGTCAGATTCAGTGAACACAATCGTGTCATTAGCCGCAGCAAGAGCCCCCTGGCGCATTGCGTAACCCTTACCACGGTTTTGTTCGTATGAAATCAGGGTGATGCGCTCGTCTCGGCTCATGGCTTTCTTGATGGCTTCCTCGGTGTTGTCTGTAGATCCGTCATTAACCACGATGATCTCATCAGCCTCGATTTTCTCCAGGGCCCCTGCCCGAATGTGCTTTTCCTCGTTAAAAGCAGGTATCACTACGCTTATTTTGGGCATTCTTACGCACCAATGTTCTTTCTGCACAGCGGTGTATATAAAGCTTTTAATCGTGCCTGAGCAGCTTGTATGACGCTAGGCCGAGGAGGCTGGGTACCCATATTCGGATTATGGCCCACAGTATGATGAAGAGGCCGATAGCCTTTGCGGGGAATGAAAAGAAACCGCTCTGCAGCACCAGATATGATCCTGTTTCGACAAAGCCAAGGCCCTGCGGCGTCACGGTTATTAGGGCCAGCGAGTGCGAGATTGCAGAATAAATGAACGCATGGATGCTCGTTACTGGCCTCGAGATTGCGTCAAAGGTAAACAACACGGCTGTGATTTCTAGCAATGATGAAGCGAGCAAAATGAGGGTTAATTGTATTGATTTCTTTAAGCTCATTTGTTTCAGCTGGTTGTAGAGCTCTTGTTGGAAGTCGAGCAGAGTGCTCTTTTTGAATTTTTTTCCAATGAGGCGTGCAATGTCCGGCATGGACGCGGCGATGATGAAGAGGATTCCGAGGCTCGTGAAGACGATTGCGCCTATGAACAGCGAGATCTGTTGGCCAGGCTCTATTGATAATGTTTTCAGTAGCAGGATGGAGAACCCCAAAAAGAGCAGCATTAGTAAAAATTTGAAGAGCTTTACAATGAAGCTGGCGCTGATTGATTCGCGCTTTCTCAAACCATAGCGCTTGCCTTCCATTGCCCTGATGGCATCTGCCCCAAAGCCAAGGGGGGCGAAGATTCCAAGCATCGCCCGGGTGTTGCTTTTCAGGGCTTGTTTTGGAGTTAGCCCCAGGATGAAACCCCAGGCTATTCCCCACGCCCAGATTGATGAAAGCAGGGCCAGTTCAGCAACAGCTATTGAGGTAAAGTTGAGGTTGTGAAGGGCGATTTCGGGCCCTGTCAGCGCATAGATTGCAGCAAGAATGAGAAAACTGAGTAAAAGCCACGCGAAATTCTTCATATTTGTCTCACTTTATGAAGGCCTTTTCGAAGAGTTGAGTTAAGGCCAGCACCTCGACCCCGGACTTGGCCTGAAACTCGAGGGTGTTGCCATTTATCAGGATTCGGTTGTGTTGGTAATTGGGATACTTAAGTAATATTAGGAGTTCGTCTTCTCCAGGCACGCGGTTTAAGCAGTACTCAAGGTCATTGTCTACGCAATTCACGACTTCGCCGTTTTGGTACTCAATGCCTAGGATTTCGGTTTGCTTTCCAGGCAAGGCCTTGACCAGCCCCACGAGGGCGTTGGTTGTTGCCAGGGTTTTTTGCGATGCTTCCTTGTCGCCTTCTGCAATGAGGACTATTTTTGGTTTGGAGAGTGCCTGAAGGATTTCTAGCTCCACGTCATTCTGGCCAATGATTTCTGCGTCCTTGTACACCAGCGTACTGGGCTTTGTTATGAAGCCTCCGAAAATCAGCAGGTTTGCGATTAGGAGGCCTGCTACTATGAGCATTACAGCTGTTGTTTTTTTGTTCATGCAATCAGTTGTCTTTTATTCGCTTTTTATAGCTATCGCTTTCTGTTGTAGAGAAAATAAAAAAAGATAATAGAAAAAAGGGAAAAACAATAGGGGTGGGCGCTTTTGTGGCCTGCTGCTCCGTGTCGGAGCCTGCGCCTCGCGCGTCCCTAAAGGGTTTTTCCCTTTTTTATTTTTTGGGTTTTATCTACTAGCTTACGCTCGTAGCAATTTGATCAGTTCGTCGACTGCTGCTGCTGTGTCAGTTCCAGAGTATCCTGCTGCTAAGATTTTGTTGCTTTCTGCTGCAAGTACTTGTGCGCCGAGTTCTGTTGTGCTTTGTCCAGCTGCCATGGCCTGTGCCACTCTGTTGACGAATGGTCCACCGACAACGATCTGGTAGGTTGCTGTTGCTGTGGTGTCTGTTGCGATCAAGCTGCCTGGTGTCAGAGCTGCTTGCCTCTCAAAGAGGGCCCCACCTGCTCCGCCGACTACGGTTACTGAGTCGAGGCCAGTTACTGTTGCTGTTGGGCATGTGATTGACTTGATTGTTACTCCGCTCACGATGCCTCCTTCAGACACTACCTGGTCGCCAGCTTCTACTGCTTCGCCTGTTGGCGCTGCTGCGGTCTTGGTGATTTCCAAGATGACGTTCCTGCCTGTGCTTGTTTCTGGCACGTCCAGTGTTAGTGATGACCTTGTTGCGCCGTCGATCACAGATCCGCCTCTGGTTGTGTGGTACTTGTTGTTTTCGTAGATGTTAGCCTCGTTTGTGCTTGCTACTTGGTGGACCATTGCTGTTGCTCCAGTCAAGTTTAGGTAACCAGATTCGTTTGGTGCTAGGACGTTGTACAGCAAGAAACCTTGTCCTGCTGTGTCGCTTGTGTCATCTATGTCACCAGTGACATCCCTGTCGTAGACTGCTGTTATGTTGTCTCCATTTGGTTCAACTAGTCTAATATAGCTCCAGTCTCGTTGGTCGTCAGTGAAGGTTACGTTGCCGGCCAAGTCAACTATGATGGCTGACCCATCTGCGTATGTCCCATTTTTTGCACCCAGCATGTCGAGGTATGGCACACTGCCACCAGTGTTGGTTATCCTTGTTGCGTCGCCTACTGGGATGATGTTTGGATGTGAGTCACAGAGTCCGCTTGAGGCGTCTGACGTTGCTGCCGTTGTTCCTGCAAAGCCTAGTGTTACGCTGGTTACTGAGTTGATGGTTATTGTACAGGTGATTGGGTTTGCTCCCTTGTCCCATACACTTAGGCCTGTTTGTGAGTCACCGCTAGCGTTTGCGAAACCGCTAAAGGTTACCTGTTCTCCACCTAAACCACCTACGCGCAGTGTTACCTTGACGTTGCTTGATGTTGAGTCGTCGACATTGACGAACTCTACGACCTTGTCGTTAACTATTGTTGTTGGTGTTGTTGGTGTCATTGTAACACCTAAAGATGCGGTTTCGTTGACTGCAAACACTGCAAATGCCCCTGTGCTTGGTGCAAAAACGTTTGCTGTTCCATCTCTTGAGGTCCATTCTGCTCGGATGTATTGCTCAGCTGTAGTTGATCCAGAGCCTTGCAGTTTTACTGCGGTTGTGTCTACTTGGCTGCTTGTTGAGCCAAAGCCGGTCATTGCCAAGTCAAAGAGGTATCCTTCGCCTGTTCCTAGGTTCTTTGGTCCGTTTACAGTTACCCCTTGTGCTAGGCCGTACTGTGTGCTTGTGTCGAATTGTCCTCGTTCTAGTTTTGTGGTGTATGCTGGGTTACCGTATCTGAACTTGATTCTTTTTACGTAACCAGCTATTGCTGTTGATGTGTTGGTTCCATTGACTTCAGACACGTACCATCGGTCGTCTCCGAATGCTGCTGGCACTGGTGAGCCTTCTGTTAGTGTTATTGTTGCTGCACCGACCCTTACCCTTCCAGTGTATGTTCCTGTGCCTACTTCACCGACAAAGTCTACGAATACGGTTATTTGTTTTGTTCCACTTCCGAATTCTTGGCTTTGCCCTGCTGCTAGTTGGCTTGTTGAGAAGCTGTAGGTTGTTCCGTCAGAGTATGTTCCCTCTACCTTGAATTGTCCGTAGACGGTTGTGCCCACTTTTGATCCTGTGGTGAAGGTTACTGACACGCCCTCAGCTGTTACTACTGTTTCTCCGGAGTTCAGGCTTGTGGTTCCACCTTGGAATAGTTTTGCTTGTCCATCTCTTGTGTTTGATGTGTCAAGACCAAATTCCTTGCCAAACATTACAATGCTTGGCGATTCTAGGTAGCTCCAACCAGAGCCGGTCTTTATTCCATTTCCGGAGAATTCAATACCATATTCAATGGCTGCACTTGTAGATTGTCCTGTTTCTCCAGTTGCTCCGGGTTCAGTATATGGTGCTACGAAGTATAGTCCGTGTCCTGGGTAGGTTGTGGACGTTGCTTCGAGGTATTGTGCGTTCACGTTCCAGAGCCAGATCTTTTCCTCGTACACGTATGTGTCCGAGCTGCCGTTTACAGTGCTCTGTATTGTTGTCTTGCTTAGTGCGTCTGGGAACTCTGATTGTCCGATTGTCTTGTTTGTTTCATCGGTTAGGTAGACTGCAGGTGCTCCTGTTCCAGCCGCGGTTCGGGTCATTTCTACGACTCTTGTGCTGGTTGTTTGTGATTTTACCGTGCCTGTTGTTCCGCCTGCTACAGTTACTGTAACAGACTTGTCGCCTGTAGATGTTGCGCCTACTCCAGTTGTGTCTGTTGAGAGGCCGTCTGCTGATGCGACGTAGTTTGCAGCCATTAGTGCCTGTACAACTTTTGCACATTGTACACCGTCACTGATTGCTGCTCCGTTTGTACCGACGACACATTGTGTTGCGTCCAGGTTAGACTTCATAGTGCTAACCAAGTTGGCAACGCCGTCGCCTACTGATACTTGAGCGATACCAGGAGCTATCATGCTTCCAACCATTGCAAGGCCACTTGCAACTGCTGCTGCTCGCTTTATGTTCAAGCTTTTCATGGTATTTCCTCCATTTTTTATTTTTGTTTTTTTGTTTTCTTGTATATCAAGATTTACAGAAGCCCAGAACAAAGTCTAGGCTTCGTAAACATCATCGATTTTCTATATATAAAGCTTTTGGTACTACATAGCGTTTTTGTCTATGTTGACTTCGGCATTTGCCTAAGTTTTTCGCCTTTTTCGGGTTGTTTTTACTCCTTTTGACGTAAAGGGTATATATACCTTGCCCTCTGGGTGGCCGTGCCTTGTGATTTTAGGCCTTCAGGACCTCGATTTTTTTTGCGTAGTGTCCCTGAAAAGCACGTTCTCGACCCCTGCGGTCTCCTTGAGCTTCTTCGTCAACTCCTGGACTGCCATCTCGTACTTGGCGATCCATTCGCTGTAATAGTGTACTGATGCTGTGAGCTCTTGGAGGGCCCTTTCCATGGTCTCGGCCGTAATCTCGGTCTCCCTGGGTTCCAGTACCTCAACAATTGTCGGCCCGTAGTTCATGACCATCTTCACGGCATCCTGAAATTCTGGCACGTAGAACTCGATGTCGATGTGCTGGTTATAACCAACGTCGGTCTTGAGCATCTCGGATTTCTCGAACATAGTGATCTTGATCCTGTCGGCCTTCAGCCTTTGGGTCATGAGGTTCATCTGCTTTTCCACGGCGTCCTTTTCAGGCCCGCTTCCTTCTATGATCATGTGAAGCTTGAAGTGCTCTTCAATGTCGTCAGAAGCAGTTGCAGTTATCTTGTCTATCAGCTTGTAGTTGTTGCCCTGTTTTTCCACAACCCTGAGCTTGATGAGCTCCTTGAGTCCGCTGAGCAGGTCCGCAGCAGGCATGTCGAGTTCGTCGCGCAAGTCCTCAACAGTTTTTTGGCCTTTCAGCAATAATCGAGCTATCTTTTCCTGTTCCTCAGTGTACATGAAGGCTTTTATAATATGGGGGCCTTATAAAGGCGTATGGTTGATGCGGTGTCGAACATCACAGGGGATCTGGTAGGTGACGTGGCCACGGGTTTTGTTTCAAGCACTGTTTCGAGGCTGGCAGGTTGTGACCTGAGCGAGCCCATAAAGTGCTTCCAGGGCGACTTCACGCTTATCGTGGCCGCAGTCATACTCTTCGTTTTGGCGTTCATGATCTTCAACATGCTCAAGAACCTCGTCGTCAACTCGATCGCGGGCGTCGCGGCGCTACTTATTATAGTGTACTTGTTCAACGTGCCGATTCCCATGAATGGGCTTGTTATCCTCGTCACGGTCCTTGGCGGTGTCGGCGGTGTCGGAGCCTTGTTGATTGCAACGTTTTTCGGGTGGCTGTAGGGGGGTAGTGACGATGGTGCAAGAATTCTACGAAAAACTCAGGTCCAAGATCACTGAGGCCCTGGAGTATGCTAAGACCAAATGCGATTACGCAGATCTGCTTTACGAGGCGTCGCACAGGGCCATATTGACGAGGGAATTGCCTGAAAAGATCGACATGACGCCGTACACCTATTCAGTCGGGGTGCACATGCGCCTCGTCAACAACAACGGGCAGAACATCGAGCTGAGCGTGACGAACCCTGACAATTTGAAAGGCGCAATAGACAAGGCTGCCGCATTGCTGAAACTGCAGCCAGAAGGCGAGTTTAGGCTGGCCCCAATAGAGCCAACGGAGGGGCACTATTCAACAAATGCGAAGGTCGATCTGCGCACAGTGAATATGACTAAGGTCATGGCCCGTGTTGCAGAGCAGCTCGAGCAAATTGCGCGGGCAAAGGAAAAAGAGCACCTTGGGACAGAGATAAAGACAGACGTTGTTGTGGCATCAGCGATAGACCAAAAAATCATTGCAGACACTGACGGCATGTTCAAGACCCAGGAGCTGCCCCGGAGCAGCCTGTATTGTTATTACAAGACAAAGAGAAACGGCGCGATAACAAACAACATGGAATCAACGTCAGTGACCGAGGACATCTCGCACTACGTTGACGAAAACGGCACACTAAACGCGGCCACAAAGGCGATGTTTGAAACAGCCTGCGAGGCGTCAGTTCAATTGCACAATGCCCGAACCATGACAGGCAATGATACAAGGGAACTGGACCACGTTATAGTCCACTCATCTGTCATCGGCACGTTTATGCACGAGGCCATTGGCCACCCTTTCGAGGCAGACATTGTCAGGGACGGCTCTAGTGCATTCTGGAGCAAGGACGGAAAACCAAAGCAGGACGTCATTGCGCCGCCCTTTGTCAACGTCGTCGACGGCAATGTGCAAGGAAAACACGGCTCCGAATACATAGACGACGAGGGTAATGAACCGCAGAAGAAGTACTTAATCAAGAACGGCAAGCTGAACGGCATGATCCATTCCCGCGAAACCGCGGCTAGGTATGGGAAAAAGCCAAACGGCGGTGCGTTCTCCCAATTAGGCTCTTCGAGGATTCCCAGGATGAACTGCACCTACTTGGAGCCCGCAGACGGCTCGATGACCAAGGAATCGCTGCACGAGTTACTAAAAGACGTAAAGAAAGGCGTCATCTTGTATAGGATGACCGGAGGCACTGTTGCAAAGGAAAACATGAACGTTACGGCAGCCTATGGACACTACGTCGAGAACGGCAAAGTCACAGGATACTTAAAACCGGCAACCATTTCCATGGACACCAAAAAGGCACTCTTTGACATAGACGCCTTTGCCGGTAAAATCAGCGTTGATGGCATTGGGCACTGCGGAAAGGAAGGCCAACGTAAGCCAGTGTCTGACGGGGGCCCTGAGTTCACGAGGTTCAAAAAAACAGAACACATAAACCTGACGGTGCAGGCCTAGCAGCAAGGGGATGTAATAATGAATACTGAAGAACTAGCGAAGAACGTCATAAGCGCCCTTAGTAGCAACGGCGTCACCGAGTGGCGGTACAAGGCCGCAGAACACACGACGCTTAAGTTCAAGGCAAAAAACCGGGAGATAACGCCGCTGTTGAGCGACAAGGCCGAGTCCCTGGTGATTGACATGGTGAAGGGCGGCAAAAAAGCATCAGCGGCAGTGAGCAGCTTTGATGCCCAGGTAATGAAAAGCGCTGTCAAGAAGGCCCTCGAGTCAGACTCAGAAGCAAGCGTCAGGGAGTTTCCCCAAGTAGTGCCCGCGAAAGTTGAGCTTTGGGACAGCGAAATCAAGGCCCTAATTGAAGACCCTGCCAGGGCCAAGCAGCTCATACAAACAGCGGTTGACACAATAGAAACTGAGGCAAAATACAAGGGTGTTGAACTTGAAACCGCTGAGGCTTACCTGACCCTTAAGTACTCAGAATCCATTTTTCAGTCATCAAAAAACGCAGAGCCGCTGCCTGGTGCTAGAACTAGCGTTTCGCTTGCGGTCGGGATAAACGACGAGCAATTAGAATATGAGGAATCCGGGAAAATGCTCTCCCCCGATGCTTTTTCGAGGGTTCCAACTGAATGCCTGGCACGGGTGCTGAAGGACAAAAAGTCCCCGGAGGACATCGGCATTGACAGGAAAAACGCCGTCATTATTCTGGCGCCAGACGCGGTTGCAGAGCTCTTAGAAGGCATCGCCAGCAATCATTTCTCATTATTAACGAAACAACAGGGCTTGTCAAAACTAGAACGTGGAATGACGCTGTCAGAATTACCAATAACACTCCATGACAACCCGCTGGAGGACTACATGACAGGATCGTATCGCTGCGATGATGAAGGCATTCCGGGAAGGAAAAAAACACTGATCGAGAACGGCGTCTTCAAGATGTTTGTTAATGACCTCGATACTGCGCAAAAGGCAAATCAGGAGCCGACAGGAAACGCTGCACGCACAGGCAATTCAATAAGGCCCGTTCCATCGAACCTCATAATGGAGCCTGGCCAAACCCCGTTAGAAGAAATGCTGTCTTCAGTCGATAAGGGCATTCTCGCAATTCGGTCTATGGGTACCCACAGCGCCGATGACGTAACCGGGAATTTCAACTTCAACGTTAATGAGGGTCTCGTAATCGAGAACGGCAAGTACACTGCACAGCCGAGCCCAGGAAGCTGGGTGTTCAAAACCAATGGCATTGACTTCATGAAGCAAATAATCGAGGTCAGCAGGGAACGAAAAAACCTTGGCACGGCACTGTTGCCATGGATCAAGATCAGGGCAGAGCTTGGATAATGCGCTCGACAAATATATCGATAACCGTAATAACTGTATTAACCGCGGCGGGTTTTGATTAAGTTTAAATAGCTGTTGGTGCATAATTAAGGGGGGTGTACATGGCGCCCGGAAGGGGATTTCCGCTATGCGGAAAGCTCAACGAACTGCGTTCGTTGCAGATTTGAACCCACGGATCTCGGGGGAGATATGGTTGTTCCTAAAACCATCCCAATTACCAAACTATGGGACTCCCGCGTTTTATGTCCTCTTTTCTGTTTCTCAACAAATATAAGTCTTCCTTAACTCGGTTTGGTGAATTTGGGTTTATTTCGTCCGCTGTTGCGGGGTTACAAATGTTTATAAACTCAAATGGCATTCTGAAACCATGACGCACCACAAAATCAGGGGAAGGACCTGCGTTGTAGATGTCGATATTCCAGAGCGCGTAAGCCCGGCGATCCAGAAGCTCGTCATATCTACGATAAAGCAGTGCCTTGACACTGACGGGGCCAGGAGGACAACGCAGCTGTTTGAGGAGGTGCTCCAGAGCATCGAAATCATGCTTGCACATTTGCAGACCGACAAGGTTTACACGAAGGCTCTTGAGGATGCGATCAGGAAGTTCATTGGTATCCAGCTCGAGGAGGGCATGGAGCTGGGGAAGGCCTTTGAGCATCAGCCTGATTACCTGGCAAAGCTGCTGAAGCGCGAGCGGATAAATTATAAACGATATACTCAGAAGATCCCTGCAGGCAAAAAGAGGCAGATGTCAGAGTATGTGTTGGCGTCATTCGAGCTTGGGGAGAAGGCGCACACCATCGGCATGCTGATCTCTATAATCGTTTCAAAAGACGTTTCCAAAAGGTACAGGCAGCAAATGGAAAAGGAAATTGAGCGGTACATCGGTTAAGCAGTGCCTGAATTGAGGCGCGTGAAGTCTACATGTGGTTTGCATGGCTCAGGATACGTTATTAAAAGCAGCAACCAAGAAGCTTGGGAGAGAACCAGACCTAATTGTTAATCTGTACGACCTCACGATAGAACACGATTCTGCGAGGCACCTAAAGGAAACCGGCAGAACGCGCAGCGAGGTCATCGGCGAGCATTCAAGGAATTTTGTAGACCGTGAGTCAAATGAGTTAATAGGTGGCGCAATAAAAGAAATCGTAATGAGGGGTCAGGCCAGGCTAAAAATCAACGTGCGCAAGAAAAACGGCGGGATCCTCGCAGAAACCTTCGCCGCCAAAATGGCCATGATTGGGCCAACGCCCTACGCCCTGATGGTGTCAGAAACGCTCGACGCGACAGCGACAACGAAAAAACATGCTACTGGGGCAGGGTAGCACGTCATAAAAAATGCATTAATTTTCGAATAAAGAAAAGCTTTATAAAGTGGGAACGCCACAATGATGTAAGTGAGTAAAAATGAGTGGTTCACTTCACCTACCTATGTAAACTAGACGATAAGAATAGGATAGTGATACCGCAAAAACTCCGCCAAAGCCTTGGCATACTGGATTCTGTGCAACTCGAAATCAAGGGCAGCAACGCAATTCTAAAGCAGCCGTGCATTGGGGGCTCATTTTTGAAGTCATCGAAAAACATTTCTGAAGCAGAAGGTCCAACTAACGGCCGATGTAGTGTAGCGGTTAGCACGTCAGATTGTGGCTCTGGCAGCCCGAGTTCGATTCTCGGCATCGGCCCCATCGCGTTTTCGAGAAACGAATCCTTAAAAACAATAGAGGAGTTGATCAAGCAATGACAATGACATACCAAGTTCCCCGTGGAACGCGGGACTTCCTGCCTGAAGAAATGAAGAAACGTCGCAGGGTTTTTGAGACAGCGCGCCAAGTCCTAGAAAGCTACGGTTATGGTGAAGTCAACACGCCCGCTTTCGAATCGTTCGAGTTACTGGCTGCCAAGGCTGGCCCCGACATTGAAAACGAAATTTACGCGTTCGAAGACAAGTCAAAAAGAAAACTCGGCCTGCGCTTTGACCTCACGGTGCCGAATGCGCGGATCGTTGCATCAAATCCGGCAATGGCAAAGCCGGCAAAGTTCTACACAATCGACAGAATGTGGCGCTACGACAAACCGCAAGCAGGCAGGTACAGGGAATTCTGGCAGGCGAGTTACGAAATCTTCGGTTCCTCTGAACCTGAGGCAGACGCTGAAGTCATTGCTGTTGTCAATTCAGTCCTCCAGCAGGTAAGCATTACAGAGTACTATTTCAGAATCAATAGCAGGAAGATCATCGACCGCCTCGCCAAAATTGCGGGAATTCCAGAATCGAAAACAGGAGACGCGTTCAGGGCCATAGACAAGCTCGACAAGCTCGGTGAAAAGGAGGCCAGGGGCGAAATGGAACGGTACAAGATACCGGAAAAGGCCATCAGCAAGTTCATTTCAATGACCCGGCTGAAGGAAAAAGATCTGCTGCTGGAGATTTCGAAAGACCCTGACGCGATGAAGGATTATGAAGAGCTGAAACAAGTTGTGGAGTTCGCGGAAAAGATGAATGTCAAGAACATCAAGATTGACCTATCAATAGTCAGGGGCATTGGCTACTACACGGGCTTTGTCTTTGAAACCTTTGTCAAGGGCAAAGAGGGGCTTGGGAGTATCGCTAGCGGTGGGCGCTATGACAACCTAGTGGAACAGTTCGGCGGCAAGCCCACAGCAGCAACTGGCTGCGGAATTGGCCTCGACAGGCTAATGGACCTCGTTCCAGACACTGATTATGACAAATCGGGATACGCGAAGGTCTTTGTTGCAGCTGTGAAAGATGAAGTCAGGGGCAGCGCCATAGAGATCGCTAGCATGCTCCGCAAGGAAAACATCGCAACTGACATTGACTTAATGAAACGCAACCTGAAGAAGCAGTTTGATTACTGCAACTCAAAGAATATTCAATATTGTGTAATTGTTGGGCCGCAAGAGTTGGTGGAAAAACAAGTGACGGTAAGGGACATGCAGACTGGCTCAGAAGAAAAGGTCCAGATCATGGGGCTTGCACGTTACCTACAGAAATAGAGCTTGGCAGCAGTTCAGGTGGCAGGACGAGGAAAATAATCATCAGTAGCACAATGGCCGCAACCGCTGCGAGAATAATGCTAAGCAGCAGTCTCTGTTCTACACTGAGTCGTCCCGGCATGTGTTTCATAACACAAGATCCATATTTAAACTTGACGAACTAGAAATCGTTCAAGGTCTTCTGAGGAATGTTTTGTTTTTGTGTGCTGTCGAGCGAGAAATCGAATTGGGGTACGCCATAGACGCCGTCATAGCCCGGCTTCACACTGATTTTGCCTTCGCGGTTCAGCATGATTGCTTTAACTAGTTTCTCATGCACCGTTTTTTTCAATTCCTCTTCAGGCACGTTGAGCAGTACATTTAGTTCAGTGCCGTGCCTACTAACTAGGAGGTCGTGTGGCTCCATTACCTTTTTTGTTGCTAAACCAGATCCTGTAAGGTTTGCTATCAGCTCTGCTAGCGGCAGCAAGGTCTTGTAGGGTATGGCGTTCTTTGGCGTGTAACCGTGTGGCCTGTCGGCGAGTTCGTCCACCCTGGATTCAACGCCAATTGTAATGGGCTTGTTGCACTTGGGGCAAACTGCGCTGAGTTTTTTGGTTTCTTCTGGCGAGCACTCAAAACCGCAGTTTCGGTGGCCATCGTAATGGTATTTTCCGTAGGCTGGGTCGACTTCGATGGTGTACAGCAGTTTTTTTGGATCGCGTTTTCTTATTGCGGTAAGCATGTCTGCGTATCCAGTTATGTCGAATGCCGTCGCTTCCCTGCCAAAGCGCCACGGATAGGGTGAATGCGAATCGGAATTGGAAATCAATGCAATGTCATCTAAATTCGATAAGCGCCAGTTCATTGCAGGGTCGCTAGAGAGCCCGGTCTCGATTGCGTGTATGTGTTTCGATTTTTCCTGGAAGCATTCCTTGATTGAGTCGAAGCCGCCGTTGCTGCCAAAGATTCCGAACCACGGGGTCCAGCAATTATGTACTGTGGCAAACTCAGATACATACGAGTTATCGATGTCTACCTCTAGGTTGAAAACAGGCCCTGTATATTCTTCTTCGATTATTTCGCGTATTGGAAGGTAGGCATAATTTTCATCAATCCACCCATGTCGCCTTTTCATTTTTGTTTTGAATTTTTTAAAGGATGGGTCTTTTAATAAGTCAAGATTTTCTCCAAAGAATGCGAGGTTGCTTAAACTATAGTTGTCTGCATTGGATTTGATTAATCTTTTTTCTGTTGTGTAGTAATGATTTCCTCTGCGAGTATGTTTATCTTTTGAATCCACAAGAACAGAAGGGATAATGCCCATTCTTAAGCATATTACTTTCATTTGGTTCATCAATTCTCTTGAAGAGGTATATCCTTTATCGCCTCTCCACCAACCTCTAAAGAGCTCCTTTTGTTTTGCCATTGGTAATTCCATGAAGATGGGGTTTAGTTTTTTAGTTATAGCATTCTTTTTGGAATTTTGTGAATAGCATAAGTGCTCAAACAATTGCATTAGTTCTTTAGAAGAATACACAAGATCTTTGCTTAAGCCGTTATCTTTTCCTGTTTTTGGAGTAAGATCAAATTGATTTTTGATAATGTGTTGTATGTCGTTTAAGTACTCTGTTTCTGTCTCTCTAAATGTGAACCCTATTCTATCCCTCCTATTCGAATAGCCCTCAGCGAGATAGTACCCTATTAGTCTGCAGAAATCTGCATCTATTTGTATTTGAGCCGGCACTTTCTTTTTGTTTCTAAGGTTTTGTTTTACTATTTTTCTAGTGCCAAGTTGTTGAATGTCTTTAATCTGTCTAAATCGGGGGTAGAGGATAACGTCTCCAATTTTCAGGTTTTTTGCTTGTATCCATTCAGGTTTATACTTCTTGAAGGGGGTTTTTTTATAGGTGTCCTTTTGGGAACATTGTGGTTTGCCGTTAATCCAAGAGCAGTTCTTATAAGAGTTTATAGCAAAGAAGGGGTGCTCATCAGTTGTTGTCAGTCCTAGCGAGAAATACCATGGTTTTATAGTATATGTTTTTCCAATATATGGTCTGGAATATACTGCTTTAACCTTTCTTTTTTTTCCGGTGTGGGTATAGACAATATCCCCTTTTTTGACTTTATCAATATCTTTGGTTTGGGGGTTGCAATGTATTGGTGTTTTAGGAAGCAAACAATGCGCCGGTATGATCTCGATTTTGTCTGAAATTGATTGTGTCATTTCTACTAGGTCTATACTGGGCTTGCCGAAAATGGGCCGGCCGTCATAGTCCCTGCGGCCCCACTTGTCCAGCTCTGCGTTGACTTGGTCTACTGTTTCAAAGTCTGGCGCGAAGAGCAAGTGATGAACCCGTCGTCCTTTGCCACCCTGGGTGTACATTAAACTTATTTCTGCAGTCAAGACAAAATCCATGCCATTATATTGGTAAAAGCCGGTAGCTGTGTCTTGTTTTAGGTTTTGTTTCAAAAAATCGAGGTGCTTTGGGTGTGTAAAATCGCCAGTGCCGATGAGGTTGACGCCTTTTACCTTTGCTGCTTCTGACAAGTCAATTGGGTTCATTTTTGGGCTTGTTGCGCGAGAATAAGCAGAGTGCAAATGTAAGTCAGCAATGTATTCCATAATTAGTGGGTTTTGTGTTTTTTGTTGTTTTTATTCCTGCGTGTATAACTCTTTTCTGCGTTTGTCTGCGTGTTTGTCTATTGTCGAGAATCGTGGGGGGCGAGCCTTGTTTGTTGTTAAACTGCATATCGGGCATTGGTCTTTTAGTGTGTAATGAAAATTAGCGCACTTTTTTATTTGTAAATGGGGCTGCTTTGCAGTCATACCTCATACCTTCACTTTCTCGAAACTGCCTTCGCCGCCGTGCTTTTTAATGTAAGTGATGGCCGCGTCTGCTGCTTTTTGTAAAAGCTTGTCTGCCTCGCTGTAATCGATGCCACTGGCTGAGATGCGGTATTTCGGGGCAGAGATGTATTCAATGTCCTTGCCTGTGATTTTCTGCGCTTCCTTTAGCGCGCTTTTGAGCAAATCGACACCTTCGCCGCTTGTTGAGGATATTGTTAAGTCTCCGTGTCGTACGACTTCTGAGACCTTGATGTTGTCTTGCGCGAACGTCAGCAGGTCTTCTTGCCACTTCTTGTCAATGTTGACGCCCTCGAATGTTTCCTTGCCGTAGACCGCTATGTTTTCCAGCGCTGTGAGGAGCTCGCCGTATTCATCAATGAGCGGGACCGCGATTTTTTGGTAAGTTTCCTTTAGGTCGATTTTCTTTTCCTTGCACAGTTTCTCGAATAGCTTGTCTGCCCGCTTTTCGCGCTTGTGCTCTGTCTGCTTTCTCTTGGACTGCTGTTCGCTCACCCTTCGGAGAGACAGGTCGATCAGGTTTTCGTCGGGCTTTACGCGTTTCACTTCTGCAACCCGAATTTGGCCCTCTGACAAGAAGTTCCTGATGTTCTTTACCCAGCTTGAGGAAACTTCGGAGATGTGAATGAATCCTTCCTTGTTGTAATCCTCTATGTCCGCGTTGGCTCCAAAAGTAGTAACTCTCTTTATCTTGATTATTACCAGGTCGCCCCTTTCAGGCCATTCTCTTGTTATCAAAAAACAACACCCTTAAAAAACACGTCAATGCAAGCAGTGTGTGTTAGTGCATGCTCTTGGTGATTTTGGCTTTTATTTCCGGTTTGCTCGCCTTTGGTTCTGCTAATTCTTTGCCGCAGATCAAGCAATTGACTTTCATTGCGGGCCTGCTGAACGTGATTTGCTCCCCTCCGCACTCGGGGCATTTTACCTTGAGAAACTTGTTCGCCATGTTTATGCTGCCTCTTCGCGTTTGTATTCTGTTTTTTTTCTGGTGCGTCCAGTTAATGTTCTGCGCGTCTTTTTCTTGCAGTCCTTGCACTCCATCAGCGCCCAGTTTCTGCTGGACTGCTTTACGCGCTCTTTCTTTGTAGCCAGCTTACTCGTGTATCCTTTTGTCTTTCTACTGTGTCGCAGCTGGCCCTTGCTCATTGTTCGTTTCTTGCTCGGGCTGTGCTGTTGCTCCAGCTTCTTGGCTACCTGTTCTGTGTGCTTCTGACAGAATTTGCAGTATGAATTGACTTCCTTTGGAAATTTCATTAGAATGCCTCTTATTAGGTGCTTGAACAGCTAGAGAAAGATAGCTTCTCTTGTGGTTGTTGTATATTTTTGCCTTCTTTTTGTTTATAAAGATTTGCCTCTTTGTGTTCCGTTCACCCTGTGGATGTTAAGAAGCGGATGTTCAAATAGGCTGTTCTTGAAATATTGTCAGTATACTGTTTCCTGGACAAATTTCTTTATTTCTGATTTACTCATTCTTCCCCCTCCAACACATAATACGCACCGCGATAAGCTCCGACTTTCTTTAGGTAGCCAAAAGTCATCATTTCATTGATGTCATTGACAGCTGTAGCATAAGAAACTTTATTTAACTCCGTATATGTCTGTGCTTTGATTGATTTATGCTTTCTTACGTATTCAAGCGCTTTCTTCTGTCTTTCACTTAAATCTTTTAAGGATTCAATCGGTTTTTTCTTCCCTTTAGCATTGTGTAATATTATCCTAAAAAAGCTCTCAGTAATCTTGAATTCTGGATCAGAAAGCCCTGCCTGCCGCATTGCGTTTTTCATACGAGGAATACCTGTACCCAATCCTTCAACATAGCCCATGTCTCGTAAGAATCTGTACGTTATAGGATTCCTTTGCACAGATATTGTTCCAAACATCTCTTTTGGGAGAGCATTAGGTAAAGACCCTGGATTTGTTATCTCAATTCGATCATCAAAAATATAGATTTGCACTGAATCCCTGCTAAAATAGTCCCTGTGCGCAATCGCATTCACTATCGCTTCTCTAATAACATTCAGAGGATATTCATAATGTTCAGTACGTTTCGGTGAGCCGGTCACTTCAATGTTTTTTGTAAGGTGCTTCTCAACAAAAGCAATTGCCTGACCAATAGCATGAGGCAGGCTCTCCTGCACAAGCTTATGAGAAAGAATAGTGACCGCTTCCTTCCCAGAAAACTGGACAAGCTTTACCTCTGCCTGAGGAAAATTCTGAACAGTATTCTTGGCAAAAAGGAGAATAACAGGATTTTTTATTTTGAATTCTGCATTTCTTGAAGCAAGCTTGTTGCTCAAAAGAAAATCCTGCAGAGTATGACTTTCAAGATATTTTTCCTGTTTTCTTATTGTAAGATACTCTTTTACTTTTTCTATATCAATTTCATCAAGGCTAAAGGTTGTTTCGTAGCTTTCATCAAATGAAAGAATTTGTCTATTTCTCAAAAACTCCAGATGAGTTTGCCCATCAATTCTTTTTGTAGTGCTTCCCACCCTTACATAAATCGCCCCATGAAATGTGTGGTATGAATTGTCAGAGGATTTTTGGACGATTACAACAAGAATCGTTCTATCTTTGACCTTATGAATCTCAACTGAGATAAGAGGAGTTGGGAGAACAGATTGATTAGCTGCCGAAATCTGTTGCTGTAAGGTATCAATATCTGATTGAATCCCCAAGATTTCCTTTTTATCTGATATTCCAATTAGAAGTATTCCTCCAAAAGTATTTGCAAAAGAACATATGGCTTTACTTACTTCCCGAGCACTGTGGAAAGACTGTTTAAACTCAACCTCTTGCGTTTCTCCCCCTTCAATAATCGAGATTATTTGATTTGCTTCCATTAGTTATAATAAGTAAATTAGAAGTATTTAAATGTGGTTCTATAATTTGCGTAAATCGATAGATTAGAAGTAAATCATATCTAAATTATAAGTAAATGGAAGTAATGTATGGCCCCTAAAAAAGTTTCTTGGAAAAAAAATCATAGGCTCTCCCCTGACAACAGCCTACCTGAACAGCCGAGAATGAACATCCCTCAATTGAACGGAACGGCCTCTTTGTGTTACACGATTTCCGCTAGGTTGCGGTTGAGGAGGAGATCGGCTTCCTTTTTAGGGATTTTTACTATCTCGTTGGCCTGGAACGGGCCGTATTCATGCATGTCCTGGGAAACAAACCTGGGCACGTCCGCGGTCATCTTTATTAATGGCGGTTCAGTTAATCTAGGTTCGTGGTTTACTGCACTTATTTCAGTGCCCAGCACCACTTTTGTGTTGTCTATGCTGTTATCTGTTTGGGCGTCAAAGAACGATGCCCGGGCATATTGTATTGCGCCTGTAATGGTTCTGAACAGGTGTTTTTCCGTTGCAGTGAGGTCGTGGTCTTCCAGGCTCTCGGTCCTGACATTCCGGAGGCTCTTCATAATGATTTTTTGTTCTCTCCGTTCGTATAGGTCATTCGCGATTACGCGGATGTTTTCGTAAACCCTTAGCTCATCCGGGTTGTTGCTGCTTAGGTACGTTTTTTTTTGGCTGTTCATTAGTTGTGCAATCTCCTCGTAGAAGTTTTCAGGCACCTGCACAATCTTTGGTGAACCCTTCTCTATGCGGTGGAATCGTCTCAGGTCTTCGTAGTTCATCAGAAATCAGCCCTGCTTATCTAAGGACGTTGTGGTTTTTATTCCTTCGGTATTGCTAAGTTTTGGCAAATCAGATACATTGCTGCAAATTCAGGAACCTCGGCTTCGTGGCCGTTGCTGATGCTGTTTATTGTCTGATCTTTGAGTTGGAAGTCTGGGATGTCCTTGATTGCCTGTATCCTGCGGGGTTTGTCAGGGAAAACAACAGAGTCGCGCAGCGGCTCATATGCGTCGAGGTTCTTGATTATGGAAGCGCAGAAGGCCGTGCCGCCGTGCAAACTTGAGGGTATTCTCATCAGCCGGGACACGTCTAGGGTCACACCGGCGTCGATTTCAAGCCTCGTTTCATCGATTTTCTTTTGGAGAATTTTCTGCCACGCGTTCATGCTTCTGGGAAAGTTTGTGTAGATCCCCAGGTTTATGTCATGCAGTATGGCGTTTTTATTCTGGATGATCTTTTCTATTGTCGTGGATTTGAACCCGTATTCTCGTAGTGATTCGGGCGTTGCGTTTTCGATAACGCTATGCAGTGCCCTTGACAGCTTGCCCTGCCAGCCGTGGTGCGCTGGAAGTGGGCGCTGCTGGGGCATGAACTCGATGTCCCTTCCCATCACGTAGTCGATAATCTCTCGTCTTGCGCGCGAATTTAGTTCCTGGACCTTGTCGTTCTCTACGTGAATGTGATAACCTCTGTTGCCGGAGAAGTTCACGCTTACGTCATTTTTGGAAAAACCGAAGTCGGGAATGAGAAAGTCCTCGATTAGGCTTAGTGTGTCTTGCTTTGTAGTGTCCATGCAGATGTTGCACGTCAAGGTGTTGTGTGTGCAGTGCACGTCGAATTCGAACGTCAGTTCTGAGCCCTGCTTGTTCTTTTTCAGCATTGGCCTGCCTGCCGGGAATTCGTAGTAGGCGCAGGAATAGCTGCCATACAATGGGGTCTCGGAGACAAAGTAATTCTGCAAATCCTGCTCTTGTTTGAAGCTGTAATGCCGGAAGTCGATTTTCTTGTCGTTCCCGAAGCCGAATTCCCTGTGTCCCACGTCCCGTGGCGCTGTAACTGGGTTTTCCTGGTAGTACCTTGAGAACTTTTGTTTGATAAAGGGCATGCTGTCGGGTCTGTTCTGCAGTGTGGGATCCATGCATCTAGTTCTGCAGCTTGTTGTTTTTCTATATTACCCTTTGTAGGTCTGAGATGGCCTCGAGTTCTTCGGAATGCAATGGCCGTTGAATAATTTTCGAGAACGTGCCGTTGACTTGGTTGTCGTCTGTCCTGAAGAAGTGCCCGCCACTTTGTCAAAGAACTCCTGATGTTCGTACAGGTCGCGACTTAACACAGCGCCGTTAGGGCTTACACGCGTTGCGATTATGCCGAAGTCGTCGTTCAAGTCGATGTAGTTAATTATGCCTGTTTTTCGTTCGATGGCAACCATGCGTTTTTGTCTTGGGCCCTTGCCGTTGTTGCGCCCGAGCATTATGTCAAGCACTTCATCCTGGTTTGACTGTGTCAGGTCTTGCATCCATATGCGAAAATATGAGGTGTATATTAGTACGTTGGTACTGGCGCCTCATGAAGCAACCTGTGCTATACGCTCGAGGTCAAAGTACATCGGAACGCTGAGCTTTCTTTTTGTTTTGGTTTTGAGTTCTTCAAAGTCCAGTTTCTTGTACCAGCCAATTGCGTTTGGCAGCGAGTCAACGGTTATGTATCTGCAGCCCGATCTGGGGGTTATGTTTTTTAGTGTTTCTTTGAGTATGTTAGCTAGCATTGCCTTTCCGATTCCTTTTTTGATATGGTTCTTGTGGGTTGCCAACCTCCCGATTTTCAGGGCAGGTAAGGATGAATATTCAATCTCCCTGCGCTTCCATTTGCCTTTTAGTTCAGGGTCTAGCCGTATGCTATCGTTAAGCAGGGAAAAGTATCCTAATGCCCCGTTTTTTGGGTGTTTTACAAGGAATGTTCTAGAGATCATGAGCGCTTGATCGCGTAGTGCGTCGGTCTTTAGCCAATCGGTTAGCTCTTTTTCGTCGCACTCAAAAACTTGTATGGCCCCGACATCGTCTTCGTTTAGGGGTTTTATAATAAGTTCGTTGAGGACGTTGTTTGCCCTAGAAGGGCTACCTATTCGAGTTGGAAACCCCTGACATATGGTGCTTTGAGTAATTTTGACCATATTTTTTGTGCTCGTTCCCGTTCTGCTATTGTTGGGCCCTTTAGCATTTGCTCTAAGAACTTGTCGGCTTCTGGTCCCTTGAGAATCGGGGTTGCTGCAATAGGCCTTGCCATTTTTTTCACCTAGATATTCTTTACGCGTTCGTTGTTTTTATAATTTTTGCTAACTGGTTTGGGTTTAAACCAGCGGAAGTTTATTTATTAGCTGGGACGTAAAAACAGGTGCGTCAAGCTATGCTTGATGCGCCGCTAGGCGAACTTTGACGCTGAGGGTGGGATTCGAACCCACGATTCCTTGCGGAACAGGGTTAGCAACCCTGCGCAATACCATTGCATCCTGCGGAGAATCGGGGATTCTCCGAGGTCTATGCGACCTCAGCATTGTTTAGAATGACATTGTTTAGAAAGATTGTTTTACGGCTTCTGAAAAGTTCTTTATAGGTATTGTTTCTATGGAGAAGCCGTTGTCTGGTAATTTCTGCGTCGCGGGGTATAAGAACCTTTTCACGCCGAGGTTTTCGAGTACCTGTACCTTGGTTTCAAGTGCTTCCACCATGGTTATTGAGCCGTCTTCTTGCAATGTCCCGGAAACAATTGTGCTCTCGCGTAGGGGTTTGTTTTCAATTAGCGAATAGAGGCCCAGGGCGATTTCTACACTGCCTGACTCCCCCTCAATCGATAATTCCGGGGCTTGGACTTTGATGAAGATGTCCTTGCGTGATATATCCTGGTTTGTTTCCCTTGCCACGACTTGCCTGATGATGCGCAGCGAGTCTTGAAAGGTCTTGCCAAAGACATTGGCGCGCACGTCAATATAGGTATTGCCGGTGCCGTCTGCTAAGCCTACGTCAATCGGTACAAGGCGGCCTGTGTCAGTGTCCCTGAAAACGCCGATGCCGTAAACAGTGACTGCGTTGCTCGGAAACGCCGATACTTCTACTGTGGTGTTGGTGGGCTTCTCGAGCACCGTGTAAACTATGGTTTCCTTTTCAATCATCTGGGTTTTCACAGGCAGCTCGGTTTGCAGGCCGAGGTAGAAAAACCCGGCGATGATTACAAGGTACAGCAGCACCAGTGATAACTTCATTTTGTTTTTCACTCCAGCATTAAGTCAATGGCTTCTTGTAGTGTAGACACTTCTTTCACATTAATAGACGTTTGCTCTGCAACACCTGCCTTGCGGTATGAGACAGTGCACCGCCTCTCAACATATCCTGTAGATGATTTTTCAGTGCACTCCTGTATCGGCTCTTCGGTAACAAGTTCTCCCGGGGGCACCAACATCATGGACATGTTGCCTTTTTCTGCTGCCCTGAGTTTCTCGATGATGCCGCCGACAATGCCGATTTTTCCGTTGTCGAGTATCTGGCCGGTAATTATGACGCCGGGCTTGATGTGGCGTTGAAGCAAAATCGATGAGAGGGCTACCGACATTGCGGCGCCGGCGCTGGGGCCACTTACTACAGTGTCTCCCTGAGTTGACATTGAGAAAATCACGTCCACACCCGATAGGTCTGTGTTTGTCAATGATGCGGCTTGCTCAACCGCTTTTCTGACGCTCTGCTGCGTGTCAACAATGAAGCTCGGGTTGTCGATGTTCACCAGGATTTTTCCCGCGCCTGGTTTTATTTCAACGTATAGCGGGACGAGGAAGCCGTTGTTCAGCTCTGTCAGTGCTGGCAGGAACACCTGTGTTTTTGTGAAGCCCCCGTTGTCTACGATCTGCGGCGTTGTTTGCGCGGTGGCTATTTCGTAAGCCCTGAAGCCCATTGCTCCGAATAGCAGCATAATGGCCAAGAGAATTATTTTCATGTCGTTCGTCATTTTTCATCACGCAAACGGTGGCAGGCACGTTAGGAAATGACAATGCACACTGCACCAAAGTGGTCTAGCACCTTGCTCGTTCCTGCTACCCTGAAGACATCCGCAATAGATGTTATGGCTGCTCCCGTCAAGGCCTGACCAGGTTCCAAGTACTACGAATCCAACAGGACAGGAAGTCAGCGCTCAGCACTAGGCTTTAACGCAACATGCATCGCGCTCTCCCAACTTCAGCTCTCCCGTAAAGCGGATCTGGAGTAACAGGAGACCGCTAACCTCCCAGCCTAGCCTGCCATTTACTTTATGTGTTTTGGTTTTTATATGTTTTGTGTAATTCTTAACCCGTGGTAGTTGTAATTAACTTTTATATGGCGTGTTGGTTATAATTAGGGCGTGGAGAAATAGGCGCCGGGAATGGGATTCCCGCGTTTTATGTTCTCTTTTCTATTTCTTTGTCAATATAAGCGTTCCTTAACTCGGTTTGGTGAATTTGGGGTTAAACTGTTCGGCATTAATTGAAAAGTATTTATACATGTAGGTATACATGTATGCTGCAATTTTGTGGTGGGGATTTAATGTGGAACGCTGTTACTGACATTGCTGGCCAAGATGGTTTCAGAAGGGCCTATGGGGGAATGAGCGAGGTGGTTGCAGCTAATCTTCTCAGGGGTGTCCTAAGGGAGTCGAGGAATACTGCCGCGGGTTTTGAAAAAATAGAAATGGTGGACTTGACGCCAGAAGAAAAACGCGCGTGGGGCGAGGCCATAATTAATGGTGCAACTAAGTTGCTTGGAATTGAGAAGACTCGTGAAATGGAAGAAAGCGGCGCGCTCTCGGTACTGAGACCTGAATAAAATTGAACGATATATATAATGTTGGTTCGCAACATCGGCTATCTTTGTGGATTGGCTTACGTATAGTGATTTTGTGAACTTATCTGGTTTAAATCGGTTTGAATTTTGTGCAGTTAGTTATTTTTCATCTTGCATTTAGTCAATTTAGTCAACATAGTCAGCTCGAAAAAATCAGGAGAACATCGGGAAAGAGAAATGAAATCGCTAGCAGAAAAAGCCACGTTTGGATGGACGTGTCTTTCTGGGCCCGATTTCGTTTCGATACATATATATATGAGAATGGAGTTATTTGTTCGAGGTGACGTTTAGTGGAATCTATTGTAAGAGATGCCATTTCCCTTGATAAAGGAAACAAAAAGGCCCCAACAACTCTTGTTGATGGCCCGCGAATTAGTGTTATCGGCGTCGGTGGCGGCGGAAATAACACTTTGAACAGGCTCGCCAGGATAGGAATTACTGGCGCAGATCTAATTGCCGTCAACACTGACAGGCAACATCTAACCCTGGTACACGACTCTGTCAAGAAACTCTTGATCGGAGCGAGTGTAACACGAGGATTGGGCGCAGGAGGCTTCGCTGATGTGGGAGAAAAATCAGCAGAAGTCTCAAGAGCAGCTTTGTCTCAATTACTTGACGGTGTCGATATGTTGTTCATCACAGCCGGCATGGGCGGAGGCACAGGCACGGGCGCAGCACCCGTAATTGCAGACATTGCAAAGGAAACAGGTGCGATCGTCATTGCCATGGTGACATACCCATTCAAGTTAGAACGCGCAAGACTACAGAAAGCAGACCAAGGCATAGAAAGGCTGCAAGAGGTTGCTGACACTGTAATCATTCTAGACAACAACCGACTTGTTGAACTTGTGCCGAACTTGCCTTTGGAAGAAGCATTCAGCGTTGCTGACGAAGTCATGGCGCGGGCAGTAAAGGGCATAACAGAAACAATCACAACCCCGAGCCTCATTAACCTGGACTTCGCAGACGTCAGGGCAACCATGACGCACGGCGGTGTGTCAATGATCAGCGTTGGAGAGGCCCGCGGACACAGCAGGGTGGAAGAGGTTGTAAACGACACGCTCAACAACTCGCTGCTAGACGTGGACTACTCCACAGCAAAGGGTGCACTGATACACATAACCGGTGGCAACGATCTCACACTAGGGGAGTGCAACAAAATCGGCGAAATGCTCACAGAGAGCCTGCCTCCAGAGAACCCTGTAATCTGGGGTGCCAGGGTTGTGCCTGAAAACGAAGGCAAGATAGAGGTCATCGCAATCCTTACTGGCGTCAAGAGTGCCCACATACGGGGCAGGAGCCAAGCGCCCGCAGCGCGCGGCAGGGACGTGCCAGAAGAAATGATGGGCCTAAGCTTCCTGCGATAAAAACCCAAACCAGTAACAAACAACTGAATAGCCCCCTTACAAGGGCTATCCCTTTCTCTCTTTTTTCTTTATTTGTTGGGGTGTGGCGTTAGCTTTAGTTAACTTTATATTTAATAAGGTGCAGATAATTTCGTATATGCTTTTCTGGCAGTGATCTGTATGTGGGCGCAATTAATGAAATATGATGACTACAAGGCGCAGGTTCCACTAGCTACCTCAATAAAGCCACACAACCTTGTAAGGATTTTGCCTATAGGCTACCAAACAGGTTATGGCATTGCCTTAACGCAGGTGGAACAGGACAAGCTACATAGGAAGGTCACTAAAATTGAGGACATGCGGTTGTGCCGATGGGTGCGTGACATAAGCCGCAATGATACAATAGATCTTGAAAAAGCAGAGCGCGCCTCGCAAGTGCTGACTGACTTCATCAATGGCGACAATGGTGTTCCGGATGATCTCCAAGGTGCGCTTGTGACCCCGCGAGGCCACTGAGATTCTATTGCGGAAAAAAGTCCCTAAATGCGCGCCACGAAGTACGGCATCACATTTATTATCAACAGGATAAAGATGAAGATGCTCATCGAGACCGTGGCACTGTGTGCAAAAATCCCGTCAGGCGTACCGAGTGTTCTTCCATAAAACTTCACGGCGTCTTCAAAGATCTTGGCCCCGTCAAACACGAAAAAGGGCAGGAAGTTGACAATGCCTACAAGCAGGTTCAGCATGAAGGACCACAAAAGCACCTCAAGCAAGCCCTGTTTTACCTGGAACCCGAGGCTTGGCTGCATGAACTGGTGCGCCGTGTAGCTTGATATGCCGATCATGCCCTGATCGTTTCTGGTAACCTGGATGTCGCCTTGGTTGGTTTGTAGTGTCAGCTGTTTTCCTGGAACCCGCTCTTGAGAAAAAACATCTTGGGTGTTGTAGATCTGCAAGCCAGCAAGACGTTCTAAGCCCGCTGCTGTGCCTGTGACGTTGATGTAATCCAGCGTCGAGAGGTACTCCTGCTGCATCCCATCTGAGATTAGCGATTGCGCTCCGAACAGCAGCAACAGAAAAAAGGCCATGGCTGCAAAATTCGCCATCGAGCCGGCCGCGTAAACCCGCATGCGTCGCTGTTCATCCACGCGTTTTAGCTGCGCCTCGTCAGGTTCGGTAAATGCGCCTATAGGGAAGATGCCCAGGCTAAGGATGCCGAGGGACTTCACGTGGATTTTTTCAACCCTCGCGAGGATGCCGTGGCTGAACTCGTGCACCACCATCAGAATTATCAGGGCAATGACGCCAGGAACCAGCGGGACAAACAACGGTGATCCGGGGATTTCGACACCTGGAATAACCGGTGCAATGCCGGGGCTAGGGGCCATGCCGAGGAGGTAGCTCATTATTATTAGGCCCGTGTTGAGTACCAGCGAGTAGGTTATAAAGAGGGCAAAGCCCCCAACGGCGAGGGCTGCGAGCAGATCAAGGCCGGTGGTGTTAAGCGTTGCTATGTAGTAGATGCCGTAACCTGCGGCGAGGAAGAAAACGTAATAAGCAATGATGCGCCTGAGCGAATGCGTTTTTTTCTTGTAGAAGTAATACGCGCCGAAGACGCCAAGGCAGAATATGATGCCCAAGTCGGCTAGCACGGTAAAGAAATTCTCGTGTGCAGCCAGCTTATCCAGGTACTTTAGGCCCTTCTTGGTTTTCCACAAGACCAGTGGCCCGTGATTCTGGGCTGACTTAAAGTGCCTGCCGAAAATCCATGCAGGAATCGTGGCTAAAATGATGCCGAGTATGATTAGTTCGTGATTCATGTTATTCTTCCTTTTTTGATCGTTACAATGTCGCCGAGGGTCAGCGCTTTGGAATCTGGTTTTTTGGTTCCTATGTCCTGCAGCTTGATTTTCTGAAACAAGGAGCGGCCAAGGAATTTTTCGAGCTTTTTGCCAAGTTTCTCAGTCGGCGTCATCTTGCCCTGCTCGATTTTCTTTAGCAGGTTCGCCTTTTCATTTAACTTGCCAGCGAACTGTTCAATGGTAAGGCCCAGGTTTTCGCGTGCCGCCCTTATTAGGGGGCTGTAATCATCGACTAAATCGATCTCGGTCTCGACGTCTTTTACCTGCAGCTGTTTTTCCCGCACGTCTTTGTATCGTGGCTTCTGGGGTATTTTTGAAACGAACACGCCGTGACCGGAGCAGTTGCTGCACACGTTTAGCGTGACGCCGTCAAGCGAAACCATGAACTGGGCTGACCTTATCCTGCCGCAGAGTTCGCAATCGCTCATTTTGTTATTCGACCTTTATCCTTTTGCCCCTGCTTGCTGGCTTCTTTGGGGACTTCTTCATGAGTTCTATTGTCAGGACCCCGTTGTTGTAGTGCGCGCTGCCGACTTCTGACTTCACGGTCTCTTTTAGCTGGACTTTTTTGTGGAACTTCTTCGGCACGTCGATTGAAAGGGTCTTGCCGTCTTCCGAAACCTCGATGTCGATTTCGTGCTTGCTCACCCCCGGGAGCTCGGCAATGATCTCAATCTCCGTTTCCTTGTCCTGTACGTCAACCATGGGCTCGCGTTCTGGTTTTATCTCGGTTTCAACCCCTGCGGGGCCTTTTTTGGATTCTACGTTTCCGAATTCCTCAAAAATCGGCTTGCCGTCTGGGCCTATCTTGAATGAGAAGCCGTAAACCATCGGCTTGCCGGGTTGTAGCTTCATTTTCTCTAGTTGTTCAAAGGGGTCGCTGCCCAAGGAAGAGCTGAAGAGCTTGCTCATCATCTCGTTGATTCTGCTGAAGTCGCCGAAGATCTCGTCTTCGTCGCTGAAAAAACTGTCAAAAGGGCTTCGCTGTTTCTTTTTCTTCTTGTCTTCATCAAAAATGGTCATTCTACCACCTGGTTTTCTTTATCTTTCCCGGCCTTTAAATACGTTTTGTATACGTCATTCAACGTGGGTTTCGTCTTTTAACGAAGGTACGTTTATAAAGGCTCCAGGGAACAATATTGGCAATAACCTTTGAGGTGAAATTTGAACATGTGGAATACTGTTGAACGAGTTGATGATGGCTGCAGCGGCTACAAGGTCATAACCAATGGAACAGCATTTATCTTTAAGGACGACGTGCTTGATGGTTTCAGAAGCGGCGAACTGCATCCTCCAGAGCTAGGAACCACAGAGAGTGACGCATTCCGAATTCTGCAGGACCGTTTAGATCCGCGCGGAGACAGCCTAAAGACTGGTGGTTATTCCAGTAAACCAGAATGGGGTGGCCCAAGGTCATCTGGCGAGCACAAACGAGACTCGTTGGTAGACTGACAAAGCTGGCAAGACCCTCAGCAAACCTTTATATACCCAATTACAGCCAATAATTGGTGCTGGCGGTCACAGCGGAGTGGCTACACCTGCTCTCTTTCCGAACGCAGAAGTTAAGCACTCCAGCGATGTGGTTTGTACTGCATTTCATGCGGGAAGGCCGCGACGCTGCCTAGCACATCCTGATATTATTTTTTAGATCTTGCCAATGTGATTTTTCCTGATAGGTCAACATCTATTAGCATATGCTCAAAGCAAGCATCTCTTAATTCTTTTGAACTGCCTGAAAAAGTATGTAAATTAACAAGTTTTGCGCCAGCTCTTTGCATAAACTCGACAGCAGGAACATAATCAGAATCTCCAGATAATAGTATCAATTTATCTACTTTTTTATCCCGGTGTGCTTCCAATACATCTACAATTAGTAGTATATCTAATCCTTTTTCATGAGAATGTTTAACCACATTTAATTTTTTCAGGAATAAGTACAATTTATCAGTTAATGATGAAGCTAAACCAACCCCTTTAGCAACTTCATTTGATCTTTCCTTACTAATACTAAGAGCATACCTAAGTTTTCTGGTTTTTATTTTAACCCTCGAATCTATGTTTTTAAAACGCGCATGAAATTGCTGCTGCCTTGCGTAACCATTGGGGTCTCTAATACGATCTTTTATAGCATCATAAAAATTAATTTCTTTTAAATCAAAATGATTTGATAATTCTTTAAAAAGATGAGCATAACCAGTTTCATCAAAAGGTAAATCATTTTGAAACTTTAAAGAATGGTAAAAATTTGATCCATCAATAAACAATAAAGCACTAGGTTTGATAAAAAACACCCGGAAGCCCGCGGTTATTCAGACAAGCTGAATAAACACGGGGGTACTATACCAAGAATATAGAAAGCCCGGTTTAAAAACATTACGGTAATCAAGCTGGATGATGAGAATTGAACTCAAAAGTGAGTAAACCTGTTGCAATCAGAAACCACCAGACACAGTGGCAAAAGTTACTTAAGAAAGGTTTTTCATAATAGTGTACGATATTTTACCTAACAAAACGGTTATAAAAATCAAATCAAGCACATTGTCTTTACTGACAATGGCGTTGAACTAAGTGTTGATGAAAAAAATCCAGGAGCATTATGTTTTTCAATATATACTTTAGTTTCTTTAGGTTCGTCTTTACTTGACATAGTTTAATCCTCCATTATTTTCTTATATTAATTGGCCAAGGTATATTGATATTTCAGAGAGACCCCTATGATTATTCGTCTTTCTCTTTTTCTATGGCAGAAACAGATTGGCATTCCTAATATAGATATAATCAATTTATACTTTAATATCGTTATAATTGATTAGGACGCTGGAAAAGAGAGTATGTAACAGGACGCTGCCTAGCACCCTTCATTATGAAATAATGAAGGGGGCTCTCTTGATCTATTTCTTATAAATTTTGTCGTGATGGTCGTAGTCTAGGAGTCTGACTACTTTTTCTTCTTCAATTATTTCAAAGGTTAGAACAAACGAGCCTATGTGAACTCTGCGTTCGCCTGCTTGTGGCCACTTGAGTGGCTTGTATTGTCTGGGATTATTTAGTATTTGTTCAATTTTTTTGAGTACTGCTTCTTTTTGGAGGGGGTCTTTCCTCAAATATTTTTTGAAGGCCTTGTCCACTTTAACTGAAAGTTTGTGGGTATACAGAGAGTCAGCTCCTTAGAGTTCATCAAAATACTTATTGATGTCCTTTACTGTTATGAATTTGCCTGCTTTAATCTTTCTGATTTTCTCTATGTATTCTGGCCTTAGTTGAGGTTCTAGGGTTTTTTCTCCGTACTTCTCAATAATCATGTCAATGACATCTGATTTGCTGTTCATTCCGTAGGTCGCCTTGATTATTTCAACAGTTCTGTTGGCCTGTTCAGTTAATTCTACCATAACTTGTACCATATAACATCACATTATACTTTATAATACCATGTAATATATAAATGTTTTGCAGCACTTGCGGGGCGCTGGAATAGAGATCAAGTGGCACGACGCTGCCTAGCACTCTTTATCTAAATACGCCTTAATGGCGCCATATCTATTTTTTCTATAAGTATTTTTTAACTAGGTTGTAAAAGTTATATTTCTTGAGCAATTCAACAAATTTGTTTTTATCTATAGTTTTTTCATAGATGCCTTTGATGCTTCTTTTGTCATCTTCTGATAATAAATTCCAGTAATTGTGGGCATCTTTGTTTATTTCTTCTGTTTCTGGTGCCGGCATTAGGCTATAGTTAACCATGTGTCTGATTCCAATAAGTCCTACCGTGGCAGTTCTTCCGTTTTTTTGGTTAGTTTGATTTGCTCTGAGTATCTTGTTTTCCATATCGCTCAATCCATTGCCGGTTGGGTCTATCAGTTTATAATTGTGTGTTATTCCAACAGCGTTAATGGAGTGCATGAAGGATGCAATTCCCTCTTCTGTGGTTTGGCCATAGCCCCAATGATTCTGGTTTGTGGGTTCCCAATCGCTTTCCTTAAGTCCTTGTTCTTTTTCGATATCTCTTATTATCTTCAAAGCTTCATTGTCTTTCATGCTGCCAGTATAAACTAAATCAATGTCTCCTTGGGGGCCATCAAGAATAAAGTCTCTTATGTATCCTGCTGTAATTATTGGGTTTAAAACTCCTTCTTTTTGAGAAAATTCCTTAACTACGTTGAGTTTTTCTCGTAAGTCTTTATCTGCTTTGATTCTCTCAAGAACAATTTCTTTGTAAGACATATTTCTATTAAACTCTAATTGCTTAATATTAATTACGGCGCTGGAATTAAGATTATATAATAGGATGCTGCCTAGCATCACCTTTATAAACAACGATTTCTTTTAGAACAGTAACTAATACTCAAAAGGTGATTAAAGAAAATGGCAGCAAAAAAATCGACAAGCGCAGCAAAAAAAGCAATCCTCATACCCATGGGCATGGTGGAAATCGCTAGGGATCTCTTCAAGGACTATACAGACTTCCTTGTAGAGGAAGGCTTCTTTGACAAAAAGGAAGGCAAAAGGCTGGCAACAAAGCTGATAAAAGACACGACTGCAGAGGCAAAGAAAATCGACATAAAGGTCAACAGTGTTCTTTCGACATCGATAAAAGAACTCACGGCAATGCAGAAGCAAGTCCGAACGTCAGCGAGGAACGTCAAAAAAGCAGCAAAGGCAAAGCCAGCAGCTAAAAAGAAAGCCGCAAATAGAAAACCCGCAGCAAAGAAAGCCACAAGGGCGAAGAAGCAGGCAAAGCGAAAGAAGTAGATTCTAATGGCCATACCTGAAAAGCAGGTACTGCAGAGATACAGCGACGTAGTTAGTACTTTAGCTAAGCATGGCTTTGGCTTCTTACTGACGAAGATGCGCCTGGGCAAATACATCCCGATAAAAGAGCGGCTGGGCCTCGAAATGCCAGAGGACTTTGTTGTCTCAAGGGGGGTAAGGGCGCGCCGTGTTCTCGAAGACCTTGGTCCATTGTACATCAAGTTCGGGCAAATTTTGTCAACTCGCCCTGATTTGTTGCCAAGGGACATCATAGAAGAATTCTCAAAACTAGTAGATCATGCCCCTGCGGTGCCGTTTAGCGAAGTGAAAGCGCAAATTGAATCCGAATTCAAGATGCCCCTAAATGAAGTATTCCGTGAATTCAATGAACAGCCAATAGCTTCGGCTTCGCTAAGCCAGGTCCATGAAGCAAAAACGCTTGAAGGAGACCGTGTTGTTGTAAAAGTGCTCAGGAAAAATGTTGAGGAGCACATAAAAATCGACCTTGAGGCCCTGAGGATTCTCGCAGGCACAGCAGAAGCCACAATAACAGAGGCAAAGAAAATCAACTTGTCCAACATCCTTGCAGAGTACTCCCGGGCAGTATCAAAAGAAACTAACTTGTTAAGAGAAGCAAGGATGTACACCCGTTTCAGGGAAAACTTCAAGGGCGATAAGGACGTGGTAATACCAGACGTGCACTGGGATTATACAACAAGAAAGGTTCTCACGCTGAACAAAATCCACGGAACACCGCTAACGCAATGGATGAAAAAACGCGTATCGAAAAAAACACGGGAGAAGATCGCGCGAAAGGGAACCGCGATATACCTGAAGCAAATCTTCGAAGACGGTTTGTTCCAGGCAGACCCCCACGCCGGGAACCTGTTTATCATAGGCGCTGACAAGATCGGCATTATAGACTTTGGCTTGGTAGGCACAATCGGCCCTCAAGCTAGGAAATCGCTATCAAGGCTGCTATATGCAGTCACGGCCAGGGACGTTGACAAGGCGGTCACGGAAATAATGACGATTGCCGCGCTGCCCGCAGACGCAAAGCCGCAAGAAATACGGCGTGAACTTTCAGATCTTGTTGAGAACTTCTATGACGTCTCACTAAAAGAGGTTCCGCTAAATGAGTTTATGCAGGAAGTTCAAGAAATGATAGAAAAGTTCAACATGGTACTTCCGCCGGAATTCTCAATCCTCTTCAAGACCGTGGTGGAAATCGAGGGTCTTGGCAGGGAGATAGACCCGGGTTTCAATTTTACTCGTGCATCAAAATCATATTTCATAAAAGCTCTTAGGAGCCGCGTGACTGCAGAGCAGCTTGTCGAAATCGGCCGTGAGACCCTGTTGGACACAACGCAGCTTCTCCGCATCTTGCCAAAGCGCTTTGATAGGATCACAGAGCGCCTTAGTGAAGGCGTAATTCCGATTGAGTTTGAACACCGAGGACTTGAGTCAATGGCCTCAAGCATCGAGCGATCTAGCAGCGACGTTTCATTCTCAGTCATCATTGCAAGCCTTATCATAGCAGCAGCGCTCATCGTTGATTCGGGGGTTGTGCCCAGGATAGAAGGCTTACCCTCCCTGTCATTCTTAATTTTCATGCTGGTTTTCCTCGTAGGCGTAATCTGGTTGTTTGCGAAGATAACGCAAAAGAGACCAGGGTATTAACGTAACGCGGCAATCAATATAATGAATTTGCAAGAAGGTTTATATATCCCTATAATCATAATTCTGGTGGTGATATTTAATGTCTACTGAAGTTCAAAATCAAATTCAAAAAATCGATCCAAAGATGACCATAGCCACAATTCTGGAATCACATCCAGACAAGGTAATGGAACTCGCGGAAACTATGACCAACGCAGGCCTGCACTGTGTGGGCTGCGGTGCCGCGGTTTTCGAAACGCTTGAAGAAGGTGTCCTTGGTCATGGCATGACAAATGACCATCTCGACTCGCTGGTCATGGACCTCAACGCTATCGTGTCAACAGATGTGGGTGAACAAAACGAACAAGAACAACTAGCAGAGGTTACATTAACGCCAAAGGCCATTTCCAAGGTTAAGGCCCTACTTGAATCTGAAGGAAAAGCAGACCATGGACTCAGGGTCGGCGTGCATGCCGGGGGCTGCTCAGGTTTGTCATACATAATGGAATTTGAAGAAAAACCAGCAGATGGTGACACGGTGCTAGAACGAGACGGCCTAAAAATATTCGTGAACCCGTATAGCTTCGACCTGTTGAAAGGCGTCACGGTAGACTACGTAGACGGCCTGAATGAGAGCGGCTTTAAGTTCAGCAACCCCAACGCAAGGGCAACATGCGGCTGTGGCAGCTCGTTTTGCTGATTCTGCCTCGCTTAGTCTATTATTCTAATTCTTATTATTTTGTCGTCGTTCAGCTGAGGCAGGCCCCTGCCATCACGGTTGCTGGTTCCAATGTACAAGTAGCCATCGTGCACCGTCGCCTCCCTGACCCGGCCGATGTCAGTAAACAACGCCTCTTCACTGATAACGGTTTTGTAGTCATCAGCCAGGGCCAATTTACGCAGCTGGTTTCCCCGTAGCCCTGGAATGAAAATAAATTTATCGAAAATCGCTATGCTCCCAGGCGCGATAGTGAAGTCAGGGTAACAAGCTATCGGTTTCTCGTGTCCAGGCAATTCATTGCCGCACGTGGTTGGCCAACCGTAATTTCTCCCTGGCTGTATGATGTTGACTTCGTCGTGCATTGATGGCCCGTGCTCTGACTCAAACAAGATTCCGGTTGTGGGGTGAAACGCAATGCCCTGTGGGTTCCTGTGGCCGTAACTCCAGACTAAGTTTCCAAATGGATTGTCTTCAGGCACACTGCCGTCTTTGTTCATCCGCAGTACTTTTCCCGCTACTGAATTTGTGTCCTGCGCCAAATCAGGAATGCCTGCATCGCCAGTTGTTACGTAGAGCTTGCCGTCAGGCCCAAACTTCAAACGGCCCCCGTCGTGAATCTGCGCGCCCGGAATGCCGTCAACGAGAATGGTTTCATCAAGAAGTTCATTGTTGTTTAATGTGTATCGTGAAACCCGGTTCGTCACTCCCCTGTTGTCGTCGTAGCCGTAATAGAGGTATATGTGGCGGTTTTCACTGTGCTCTGGGTCAACAGCGACTCCGTGCAAGCCGGATTCTGCGGTCTCCTTGATTTGGATTGTGGCAATGATTTTCTTCTCGCGCATGTCGTACAAGTTGACTCGGCCCGGGCGCTCTGTGAAAATCATCGTGTCATCTGGAAGAAAATCGATGCTCCAGACAGTGTCTAGGCTTTCAAGCACTACTTGCGTTTCGAAACCCTTTTCCTGGACCGGCTTTGGAAGCACCAGAAAAACCAGTGCAAGCAGTAGAAGCGCGAGGACGCTAATTGTCTTGTTCATTTGATCATTTCGGTAAGTCATCTATTAGCTTTCTTGTTGTACTTGCCAATCAGTTCTGTCTTTGTGAGTATGTGGCCTTGCATTGAGCGTTCTAACTGCGATTTTGCGGTCCCATTATGCAAGTCAAGTTCAGCGTCTAGTGCGTAGAGCTTGAAGAAGTACCTGTGTTCCCTGTCTGGTGGGCATGGCCCTCCGTAGCCGGTTTTTCCCCATGAGTTCTTGCCAGGAATGCCTTGTGGCTCGGTGCCTTCTGGTATTGAGGTTGTGTTTGCTGGCATATTGAACAATACCCAGTGGTCCCACGTGCCCGCAGGGGCGTCAGGGTCGTCCATAATCAGCGCCAGAGTCTTTGTGTTTTCCGGCACTTGCGAGATTTCGAGTTGCGGAGACACGTTGGCGCCTTCGCAGGTGTATTTTTCCGGAATGTTTCCGTTGTGTTGAAACGCGTTGCTTGTTAGCTTCATGCTCTTCATTATGTGTGTTGTTGTATAAGTAATTTACCCGAACGTGAAGGCGCTGAAAATAAAGTTCGTGTTAGTTGCCCTCAGTGTCAGTTTGTAGTTTCCATATTCTCCGTTGATGACGTTGTATAATCTGGGTCTGTCAACGGTCATGATGGCCTTGCCGCCAATGATTTGCACGTCGCTACCGAGTTGTGTTTGTGTTGCAGGCGCGTCGTTGATGAGTACTTCTAATTCGAGCGGGCCGTTTACAGAATCTGCTACTATGTTGACTTTGCTGGCAGTAAAATCAAGTACGATCTCGGCACCTTCTGAATCCTGGGCATGTAGGTCATCTGGATTGCTGAGCCACGTTCCTTTTAAGTAAATAATGTCTTTCCTTACCGTGGCAGGCAGTTCGTACTTTATTGTTTGTCCGGGCTTCATGCCCCCTGGATTGCCAATGTTTTGCCCCCGTGGGATAGCGAAATTGTAGCCTGCATACAATTCAGGGGTCAATAGCACGCGGGGGGTCTCGTCTTTCAGACCCGTTAGATTCATGCCTTCTGTTTCTGCCCCTGTTTCGGATAACAGCAACTGGATTTGTCTTTCGGTTTCTTCATAGGCTCCCTCGCCAATGTGGTCATAACGAATGAAGCCGTCTTTGTCTATCAGGAACTTGTGCGGCCAGAACCTGTTCTGGAAGGCCCTCCACGTAGCATAGTCGTTGTCTTGCACCACAGCGTATTCTATGTTGTGTTCATGTATAGCGTTTTCAACATTCTCGCGGATTTTCTCGAACGCGAATTCTGGCGTATGCACTCCAATGATGACGAGTCCTTGGTCACGATACTTGCGGTCCCACTCTGTCAAGTGCGGCAGTGTCCGGATGCAGTTAATGCATGTGTAAGTCCAGAAGTCGATCAGTACTACTTTTCCTTTGTAGTCGCTAATTTTGATTTCTTTTTCGTCTGTGTTGAGGTAACCTGAAATGCCAACCAGTTCGGGCGCTTTTTTGTACATCATTTCTTTCAACAAATCTCCCCCGTCTGGGCCGATTGCTGTTATTGGAACGATCTTAGATTTTGTTGCTTCTAAGTAGGATATAGTTCCGATTATGAGGATAACTATGAATGCCAATTTAACTGTGTCGCTTATCATCGTTTTTTCGCACCAGTGCTTGCCAAGTAGGCTAGGAATGCTGGAATTAACGGTAGAACGCAGGGGCTCAAGAATGATACAAGGCCAGCAAAGAAGGCAATGCCAATGTTCAAAGTGCTAGACGTGACAGCTGTTGCGACTTGAAGGTCTAAGAGGATTTTGGAAGCCAACGGAAAACTCGCAATTAGATTGAGCATGTTCGTGAAAACCAGAATGCCTAACAGTATCAATAATATGGCGAATACGGTGTTAAGGTATCCGAGCCACCTTGGTGGTGTTTGCACAAATCGTTTTGCTTCATCCCCAAACAAGCCTACGACGAGGAATGGGATTCCTAAGCCCAATGAATAGGAAAGCATTAGCAAGAATGCTGTTCCTGGTTGCGTTACTGCCAAGCCCAGGATCGCGCCGAGTATCGGCCCGACGCATGGTGTCCAGCCCACGGCGAATGCTGCGCCGAAAACAAAACTCGTTAGGTAGGAATACTTGAATTTTCTTTTGATCTGGAACTTGTGTTCCTGTTCAAGTAATGGAATTCGGATTAATCCGAGTAGGTAGATGCCGAACAAGATGATTACAGTGCCTCCGATGCGGCCAAGCCAGAGTTGGATTTCGTAAGACGCGCTTGAAAGCGTGCTCTGTAGCAACACGCCGAGTATGGAGAATATTACTGAGAAGCCTAAGACGAAGAACATGCTGTTAATGAATAGGTTCCAGTCTCGCTTTTTTTGATCGCGCTTTTGTTGAATTTTCTTTGTCATCCAAATCACCTTTCGTATAGTCCTGTTGTTGGGTGGAAGGCGTACCACGCGAACCAGAAGTCAACTTCTTTCACAATCTCCTCGCCCGCGTCTGTATTGGTTACGCTGACCCTGCCATCGCTCATTCTTTCTAGTTTGATGTTGACGTTGTTTACCCTGTCGGTAATTGTTCCAAGTTCTTTTAAGTCGTCTTCCTTGTAAGCCTTGTATACACCGTTTATTTCGATTCCGAATACTTGGGTCTTTGGGTGTATCCGGTCGTCAGAGTTCTCGACTGGAAACAGCAAGAAGCTGTCTTCATAGTAGTTGCCGTAAGGATCGACGCCATATGGCCGTGCGTGGCCAGTGTCTTGTGATAACACCTGTGAATCTGGGTGTGCGGCTTTCCAGTCTCGCCATGAAACCGTGTCTATGGATACTGGTTTTAATTTCGTCCCTGCCAATGGCCCAACGACTGCTAGGCCATCTATTTGTGTCCAGTAAGAATCGGTTTTCCGGTCATACATCACCAGGTTTGAGTTGTACAATTTTCCAGATGTGCCAAACTCTACGCGCTGGCCGTCGATTTTCCCTTCAAAGGCGATTCCCGAGCCGCATAGCGGGCAGTATGTAATAAGCAATGGGTCCCCGGCGATTTCGTCATTGACTATTTCATGCCACACCAGTATCTGCAACGGGTAAACCCGCGTGACGCCTTTGTGTATGATTGCGAGTATCAGTTCGTTGTCTTGTATCCATTTGTCTGCTTCTTCCACCGAGATGAACTTCGGGTTGTCAATGCTTGGTATGCCGTCTTTTGGTGGCCCGCCGCTCATGATTTTGCTCGGCTCGATTAAGTATTTTACTCCGCGCCCCGTGATCTTGATTTCGTCTTGCCTTACGCGCTCATTCATAATTGACGTGTCTGTCGGCATGTCAACGTCTCCCGGCGTGCTTATGTCATTGTCAAACACGGGGGGTATGCCTTCAGGCAAGCTTGGGTAGGTCGGTTCTCCCGTTGTTGGAGCTACGCAAGCCGACGATAGCAGGATAATAGTGAGTAGTATCCATGCTTTCATTTTTTACTCCGGTTTAGAATGTCGCGTAACGCGGGAATGCCGAATAGAACCCCTAGCAGGAGGACATATATCGGGTAGGGCATTTGTGGAGATTGGATTCCGAAGAATAGCACAAGCAACATGGCACCGAGGCTGCCTATCACATGCGTCTTGTATGGCGTTTTTTGATTTCCATGCCAATGTACAAGGCTGATCTGCGTGTAAGCCAAAACGAGAAGCACTGACGCCATCATTATGAAATACGCGTACAGGAACAGTTGCCTGCTCAGCATTGCGCCGATGGCGAATACTGCGATGAATTTTCCGCTAATCAGGAGCCTGTAGCTCTCCCGCGAGATTTTTTTCGATGTGTCTTCATACTGTTTCATTAAATTCATGTTATCCCCCTATAATTATTACCCAAGCACACGGAATACGAATACCAGGTAGTAAACAGAAACGCCGAGCATTATTAAACCTGACGCTAAGTTTATCTTGCGCGTGTTCTTTGCCAAGAAGGTTATTATCGATTGCGTTTTTGTTGTTGATAGCAGGGAAAACGCTATTAGGGGCGCAGCCATTCCAACCCCAAAAGCCAAGAAGTTGAATACATTGGCGATAAAGTTCATTACAGCTGCAGTCCGGGCTAGCATTGCTGCGATGAAAGCCGGATTGCATGGCACGACAATGGCGCCGAAAAAGAAACCATAAATGAAAGCATGTGCTAATGGATTTTTGGTTCTTGGCGTAGCGATTCTCGGCAACTTGCTGCCAATGTCGATGTCGAAAATCAGCAACAGGCTAATTATTAGTAGGATAAAGAACGCGATGGGCGACACGATGCCTATGACGTTTGTTAGTGAAACTTGGAGAATGGTGCTGAAAATCAGGCCAAGGAGAAGCATGAACACAACAACGCCGCTGCTGATGACCAAGCCAAAGGTGGCCAGCCGTTTTTTGTTTGACTTCTCGCCAAGCGCCGCTGTTAAATAAACCAGGAATCCAGGATACAATGGTAATACACATGCTGCTGTTGTTGGCGTCAGCAAGCCCAGTATGAATGATGTCGTTATGTCAACTAAAAAATTCACCATGATATCATCATCAGCAGCCTTTTTCTATTTCGCTTGCCAGTTCGCCTGCTGGCTTCACGCCGGTTCTCAAGAGCCGTGCAGATCCGTCAGGGCACATTAGGATCATTGGGGCGCTTGGTGCATTAACGATAGTTACGCCGAATTCGTCAACAAGTGACTGCGACATTTCCCTTGGAGCTACAACGAAAACCCAGTCAAAGCTATACCTCTCCAGGTGTTCCCTAACTCGGTTCTCGTCTTCGCTTGGGTCAACGTCAAGCGAAAAATGCAATGCCGGATCATCACTGCTTTGCCGCATCTTCGCGATTTCTATCTGTTGGCTTAGGCAGGTTGGGCACCACACTGCGAAGGTTTCGATGAGCAAGTATTGGCCACTGAAGTCGCTCAGCGTGAATGTTTCTCCAGTAGTGACATCAGTGACTTCGATGTTCCGCCAGTTATCAGGGCCGTAGCTAATGTTGTCGCCAGGAGCTGTTTTTTGGGTGCTTGCGGGTTGCACGCATCCCGCAGCCACGGCTAACAGCACAAGAAGCAGTAACAATAAACCTTTCATTACTTTCATTAGTGGTGTTATTCGTCAGTTATTTAAAAAAGTTGCGTGTACCATAGGTTATTTATTATTCGAGGGATTGATTAGGCTATGGCGTGGAAAATAAAAGTCGGCAAGAAGCTTCCTGGACCGAAGTCGGCGCGCATTTTAGAAAAAATGAAGAAGCTCGATGGCGGCTACGGCATGCCGTTTCCATTGGTCATGAGTAAACAAGGTGAAGGCGCGTACCTGAAAGACCTCGACGGCAACGTCTTTTTGGATTTCGCTTCGCATATTGCCAGTTCACCCTTGGGGTACAACCATCCTGAAATGCGCATTGTCACGGAGGACATTTGCCGCAGTGTTTACCCGTTGAAGGTCGCTGCGCCCGATTACGTCATCAAGGAACACCTCGACCTACTGGAAGAACTACTAACTATAACGCCAAAGGGCATGGATGCTGCTTTCTTCATTAACAGCGGGGCCGAGGCTGTCGAGAACGCCATGAAAATATGCTATAAAAAAGAAAAAAAAGCCAAGGTGGGCATTGGTTTTGAGGGCGCGTTCCACGGCCGCACCCTCGGCGCATTGTCATTGACGAATTCGAAAAAGATATACAGCCAGGACTTCCCGATGCTGCCAATGTTCAGGCTGCCGTTTACCGATAAGGCGTCGGATGTGTTAGAGCGCATTGTCTTAGAGGAAGTTGATGCGAGCAACATTGCATTTGTGATGATGGAGCCAATACAGGGAGAAGGCGGCTACAACATTCCGAGTAAGCAGATGGTGCAAGGCATTCGTAGGATCACCAAGCGTAATCGCATTCCGTTGATTATGGATGAAGTGCAAGCAGGCATGGGGCGCACTGGAAAATGGTGGGCCCACGAGCACTTTGACATCAAGCCGGACGTGATGACAGCTGCCAAGGCGCTGCAAGTTGGGGCCACGATCGCGTCGAAGAGCATGTTCCCGAACCAGCCAGGCGTCATCAGTTCAACGTGGGGTGGCGGTCAATTGGTTGACCTTGTTGCTGGTTTGCAGACAATAAAAATCATAAAAAAGGAAAAGCTACTGCAGCACAATGAAAAGATGGGAGCGTACATTAAGAAAGTTTTAGAGGACATGCAGACCCGCCATCCGGAAATCACGAACATTCGCGGCATTGATTTGAAGATGGCCTTCGATATGCCTTCAAAAGACGCGAGGGACAAGCTTGTTGCTGAATCAGTTCGCAGGGGGCTGCTGATTTTGGGTGCGGGCAAGCAAGGAGTTAGATTAATTCCGCCGTACATCATTACAGAAGAGGACGCCAATGCCGCAATGAGGGTAATAGAAGAGTCGCTGGTGCAGATATGGGAACACCCAAAACGCATTACCAGAGCCGAGCGTTACTCAGAAGTCAGCGTGTGAAGCTTGCGTGATTAGAATTATGTGATTAAATGGAAGAAGACATCCGGAATCAGGAGTTGTTCAACAAGTACTATGACCTAATTGATCAGTTAGCGGAATACTGCGGTGAAAAACGCTTCTATGAATTGTATACTTGGGAAGCGCTCATAAAAAACGCGCACTCCGTTGAGAAAAAACTTTCTGAAAGCGAGAAAGAAATTTTTCAAAGGCTGCAAGGCCTGAAAGAGGACGAGGACTTTTTTTATGTTGAGCCGCACACCCAGGAACTGCACACTGAAGAGGACATGCTGCACGCGATAAAACATGCGAAGCAAGTGCTTGCTAAAAAAGATCAAGTAAAGAAGCTGATACAAACGCTAATATCGGTTTGACTTGCATGGCAGACGAATGCTTTTAAATCCAGGATACTTTTGTAGTTCATGGCGAAAACAAAAGAGTACTTCGTACTCGATACATCGGCATTTACAGGCATTGGCACAAAGAACAAAGCGCAGATAATGAAGCACATCAAGGACATGACAGAGTTGATAAGCGCAGCTAGGGGAAAGAATGTTTCGTGTTACACGCCCCCGGTTGTTTGGCAAGAACTGAGTGAAATGCTGCGCACCAAAAAAGTCCCAAAGAGGATCATCCAGGACTTGGACGCCAGCACGATCCAGAAGTCGCCTAGTACGCTGGAAATGCAGGCACCGGCAGAATTCATCTACCAGTATGTTAATGAAGTCAGGAACAGGTTTTACAGGGGCTTGCGGGAAGCAGAAAAAGCCGTCATTAAAGGCGCAAAGGGCAAAGAGGAAGACGCGGGTGACATCATCCGCGAGCTGAGGGAAAAATACAAAACCGCCATACGCCAAGGCATGCTTGACTCAACGGAGGACCTTGAAGTGTTGCTGTTGGCAAAGGAACTCAACGCAGGGGTAGTTACTCAGGATGAGGGCATAAAGCACTGGGCCAACAAGTGGGGCATTCGCTTCATCGATGGGGAGTCTTTTGTGAAGCTGTTGAAGCAACGCGTCTCAAAGAAATAGCGTAGCGAACTCGCAATGGGAATCAGCTTTTGTGTTTGCTGAATACAGTACCGATTATGGTTTTTTCCAGTTCTACAGGTTGCAGTTTGTCAATCAATTCCTCTGCAGCCTTTAGTTTGCTGTCGCTTTCTGCGTAAATCGTGAATATGTTTTGGCCTTTAGTTATTTTGTCACCCTTTTCAACGTACAAGTAAATTCCAGCGCCTATGTCTTTTGGAGCCCCAGCAGCCCGCGCAATAGTTGACAAGTCACGTGTGTTCATGTAATGAATCCTGCCAGCTTGCGTTGCTTTTATCGTCATGGATTTCTTGCCGATCCTTATGCCTTTTGAACTAACACTAGGGTCCCCACCCTGGGCTTTAATTATTTCTTTCATTTTTTCTAACGCTTTTCCAGAGTCGATGATTGATCGTGCGGTTGCCTCGCCTTCGCCGTGTTTTGCGCGCCCGGCCATTTCCAACATCAGGCCGGCCATTGCTATTCCCTTTTCTTTCAGCTCAGGCGAGACGTTTTCGCCTTCAAGAATCCTAAGGATCTCGCGGGCCTCAAGTGCTGGCCCAATGGCTTGCCCTATTGGATCGTAACCTGGTGTTATTATGCACTCGACGTTCATGTTCAGCAGGTTCCCATACCTAATAAATTCGTCAGCGAGCTTCTCAGCGTCCTGCTTCAGGAATATCTTTGCACCTTTTCCAATAGAGATATCGATGAGCACGTGCGTTGAGCCTACTGCTTTCTTTTTCGCCAGTATCGAGGCAAGCAGCATGCCGTGCGGATCCAAACTTAGGGGATGACGAACTTTGATGAGTTTGTCATCAGCAGCTGCAAGGTTCATTGAGCCGCCCCAGACGATGCAGCCATTTGTTTTGTTTATGGTGTCTATGATCTGTTTTTCAGTCAGGTTTACTGGCGCCAGGACTTCCATGACGTCTGCTGTTCCTGCGGGGCTGGTTATGGCTCGCGATGAGGTTTTTGGAATCGTCAACCCAGCACTGGCGATAATCGGCACCAGCAGCATGGTTGTCCTGTTTCCGGGAACGCCGCCGATAGAGTGCTTGTCAAGGACAACCTTTTTTGGAAAGTGGAGGGTCCTGCCGGATTTGATTATTTCGTTAGTTAGTGCAAGGGTCTCTTCTTCGTTCAAGCCGTTAATGTATACTGCCGTTACGAAGGCCGTCAGTTCTATTTCAGATAAGTTGTCATTCATTACATCCTCGATGATGCTCTCGATTTCTGGCTGTTTCAATGGGACCTTGTCCATTTTCTTCCTGATGAGGTAGACAGACTTTGGTTTATCGATTTTTTCGATTGAGAGGCTTTGCGGTTCTTTTGTTAGGTGCAGTTCTTTTTGGACTTCCTTGAATAACCCGATTTCGTTCTGCTTCGCCATGGTAGAACTTGTATCTACGAGTGCAGTCACTTTCTTGCCGTTTGCGCGTACGTAAACCCTGTCGAGGGCGCTCACGTCTATGTCCTTCGCGTCCTCAGTGTTGATTATCACGATGTTTTTTCCGCCGCTCTCCAAATCAATGAACTTAGGCTTGAGCTTCACTTCCATGTTCTTTCACTCAGTTTTATTAGTCAATGAATTCGTCCAGAACCTGTTTGCCAGTCATGGTTTTCTTTATTCCGAGCTTCTGGGCCTTCTTCGACACGTACGCGGGCTTGGCTCTGAGCATTTCCGGGAAGCTTTTTACGTTTGTGAACAGTACGGCTGAGTCGTTGACTTTCTCCAGCACCTTCTGGTCGAAGTAGTTCGCTACCATGTAACCCTTATCTGCTACTACCATCATGAATGGCAGCTTGTTCATTTTGAATTTAAAGCCCAAGGCCGCGCCTTTTTTCGTTTCAACAATGTGCCTTTCCATCATTTTTATCTACCTAATTATCCACGGGTATGTTTTCATTGCCATTTTAGGGACTTGCCTTGGTTTAAGTAATCCCTTTTCGGTAATAAAGCTTGTGATGAATTTTGACTCAGTTATGTCAAATGAGGGATTCAGGATCTTTACCCCCCGCGGTGGGTTTGCCCATACTTCACGCGGGTCGCGGTATTCTATCGGAACGTTTCGCAAGTCGTATTTCAACAGTGATGTGGCAGCGTAAAACGGTACGCCGTGTTCCCCGGCACTCAAGGCAACACCGGAGGTTCCGATCTTATTTATCAGGCTAGCGTTTTTGGTTATCGCGTCACACCCTACAATGACAACATCGGCATTTTTCATCATGGCGTTTGCTGCAGAGTCTACTACCTGCGTTACATTGATTTTGTGTTTCGCAAGGTTTCTTGCGGTTATGTGGCCCTGGTATAATGGACGCGTCTCAGTTGCTATCACAGCGCGTGGTTTTGCCGTCTTAAGGATGGCTTCGACTGTAGAAGAGTGGCAGTGCGTCAGCACGGTGTGTTTTCTGTTAACGATTTTCTGTCCGTGCTTTGCGATCCCTGCGTGTGATTTTTCAATAAGGATTTTGTACTTGTCGGCGAGTTCTGTCACTTCCTTTTGTGAACTGCCTTGTGAAATGTAAGCGAGGCCGTTAAGCATCAGGGGTTCAGTTGGCCGTGTTTTCCGCAATGCCCTGACGTTGGATTTCAAATTTGTGAATTTGGCTTTTTTCAGGCTGGCCAGTGCGTACAGTGCAGTGTTGGTCGCGCCTTGGATTTCTAGCCTAGATATTTGCCTGCAGGCCTTGTTTACATTAGCGTCAATGCCCATCGGTTTCACTTTATGTGCTTCTTTCCCCAGAGCGTTAATGCCTGTTGTAACTCTGGAACCTTGCGAGCGCGCTCGTCAAGTGTTTCTCCATCAAGGTATGCTTCAACGGCTTGACGTACAGCGATTGCGCCTGCATGGCTGCCGCCAGGGTGCCCATGGATACCCCCTCCGGCCTGTATCATTATGTTTGTCCCCATTTTCTTCATGACATCAGGCAGTACTCCAGGATGTAAGCCTCCTGAGGATACAGGGAATACGGGTTTTATCCTTCCCCAATCCTCTCCGAGTGTCCGGAGTTTCTTGTTTTCTTTCACTTTCTTTCCTGTAATGTGATCTTGGATGGATAAAACTTCGTCGCTTGTCCCAACAAGTTTTCCAACGCCTGCCGTTCCAATGTGTATGTTGTCAACGCCCAAGAGTCTGGAAGTCTCTGCCAGTGCAAGCATTGAAAAACCATGGTCCGGGTTTCTAGTGAAGCTGGCGTGCATTGCTCTGTGGGCATGGATCGCCAAGCCCAGGTCTTGGCATAACTCGCGTACGCTGTGCACTCCAGAGAATCCGGTTGTTACTATGTCGATCATGACGTATTCCCAGCCGAGGTCTGCAATGAGCTTGGCGCGTTTCTCCATTTCCTTGTAGCTTGAATGAGTAATGTTTATCAAATATGACTTCTTGTCACCTGTTTCTTTTTCTATCCTGTCCCTTATTTTCACTGCCGTTCTTACTCGCTTTTCGAATGGGTTGAATTTCTGCGATGATAAATTTTCATCATCCTTTAACAGATCAATTCCACCGCTCCAAATCTGCCTGCCGATTTCGCAGTGTTCTGGAGTTGTCATTCCGACTTTTGGTTTTGGCACTGATAATAGCAAAGGACGTTTTTTCACTTTGAAGATCTTCCTTATTCCGTCAATGCCAAACTGTGGTCCTGGAAAACTGTCCCTGATTTTGGCTGGCCATTTGATGTCCTCTATACGGAGGCCGTCGACTGCCTTCATGCCGAAAACGTTGCCTGCAATGGACGCGAGGATTTGCGACATGTTTCCTGGCTCGAAGTGGTCTTGTGGATATGCGATTTTTGTCCAGTACGATGTTGGAGATTCCTGCGTTACAAAATATACTGTGCCGGCGACCTTTTTCACGTGCGAGTACTCTGATCCCTTTACTGTGCTGGCCCATGTTCCTACACTGCTTTCTGACGCCACTGCGCCGATGGCCTTTTCTTTCTTCACGCCTTTAGGTATTTTCACTTTGAAAGACACCAGCAAGTCAGTGCTTTTGGGTTTGTATTTCGTGTTTATGAAGTCTTCGTAGCCCGCCATGCTTTCATAATTCATGTTGTTTATTTAAACTTATGGCGCTCTAAATATACACATGAAGATTTACACAAAAACCGGCGATAAAGGTGAAACGAGCCTCATCGGCGGCGTTAGGGTACCGAAGGATTCCTTGCGGATTCACGCTTATGGGGACGTTGACGAGCTCTCATCAGTGCTCGGCGTCGCTGGCAATCAGTATCATGACAAGCAAACACTGCACGAACTGCAGGAAAAACTTTTCGAGCTGAGCGCTGAAATTTCCAAGCCAGATTCAGAAGCGCGCATAACAGGCGAGGATGTTGACTGGGCTGAGAAGAAGATTGATGAACTGGCTGCAGGGCTGCCGGAGCTGAAGAATTTCATTTTCCCCGAGGGGCCGGGTGCGATGTTTCACTTTGCGCGCTGCGTTTCCAGGCGGGTTGAACGCACTGTCACTTCATTGGCGCGTGAAGAAAAAGTGAATCCCGATGCGGTGAAGTTCCTTAACCGCATTAGTGACTTGCTGTTCATGATGGCGCGCAAGGTCAACAAGGACGTGGGCATTATGGATGACAAGTGGGTCACTCGCTAATCAGCTTGAGCGCATCTAAGGCCGTTTGCGTCAGGTGGCACGTCCAAAATTCATCGTCGTAGTGGTCGTCGTAATATCGAACAACGTCGATAAAGTCCTGTGCTTCCAAGTTGTTTACAAGGTCGGCGGCTTCTTCAAAATCCAAGTTGAGGATTTTCTGTATTGTTTTTAACTCGTTGTTTCCATCTTTGATGTTTTCCAGTACTGAGATGTCGGCATCTGTGAGTTCACTTGTGGGTTCCATTCACTTTCCTTTGGCCTCAGCTTCCTTAAATGCTTTTTCTATTTTTTCGTAATGCGTGCCCTGCCAGTAGTACTGCTTGCACTTTGGGCACTGCCAGTACCGTTTTGATGGAATAGGAATCCCAAGTTCTGGCCTCTCGGTTTCTTTTAGTTTTACGTTACAGTTGCTGCAGCGCGCGTTTTCCGGAAATGTGTTCTGGATTTTCAGGTCGCTGAAGGCTTGGTTCAGCTGAGGTTGTAGTGTTTTTGGTGCAATGAGGATTGACGAGAGCTTGTCCTTCCGTGCCCGCTCGTGCAGCTGTTTGTCACGTGTAATGAGCAATCGATGTTCGCGCTTGGCTGTGTTCAACACTTGCGTGTCCGATACGACGCTGTCCATTATGTCTGTGTCGTGTCCCAGAATCCGCAGGCGGCGGCCCAGTTTGGCGAGCATGGCATCTGCTAGGAGTTTCATAACAAATGCTCTGTTGGGTAAACCGTGATTCCCTTGTCGGTAATGAAATAGGGGCGTGTGGTCCTGTCGATCTTGCTGCCCCTCATTTTGAGAACCGTGATGCCGCGCTTGCGTTCCTCGTTGCTTGGATAGTCCCGTAATTGGATTACTGAGTCTGCGAGGAAGTCCTCGAAGTCGTAATTGTCGCCGTTGCTCAAGCGTTCGGCGATCAAAACGACAGTGAGTTTTTTCAGTTTCAAGTACCTCAATAATGATGCGAGTTCCGCCCGCGTTTCCTTTTCAGAGTCCCCTGCGAGTTTGAGCAGTGAAACAGAGTCTATTACAGCGCGCGCGTATTTGTTGCTGTCGAGTTCCTGTTTCAGGGCGTAGAAGATGTCTTTTGTCGTTGGGGGTTCTGCTTTTTTGTACTGTGCCAGCGACATTTTTTCCTCGAGTGATGAAATCTTGTACTGGTGCAGCGTTATCATGTCGTCTTTTGCCAGGCTTATGAGATCCCAGCCAAAGCTTTCTGTAAACTCATGGACATCTTCGATGCGCTCTTCGAGCGCGATGTAAATTCCTTTTTCGCCTTTTTTGGCACCGTTTACGAGGAACTGCAGACCGAAAATTGTCTTTCCAGTGCCGGGAGTGCCTCCAAGGACGGTGACTGTGCTCTTGTTGAAGCCGCCGTCAGTAAGCTCGTCAAAACCGGTTATGCCACTTGAAATCTTGTCCATGCCAATCAATACGGGGGTGTTGTATATTAAGTTTTCTTGCTGTGGCGTGTTTTGGTTTGTTTTCGTTTAAACGCCATGGTTTTCGCGTGCCTCTGCCGTTCCTCGTCCCGTGCCTGGATTTTTTTCAGCTGTTCCAGTGTCGGGCGGTCTTGTTTAAAGTCAAGCGCGTCGATGAGGTTCTTGATCAGCTTGTCCCTGATCTGATTCCTGCTTCTTGCTTCGAATTCCCCGAGGAAAATCTCTGACAGGTATTGCGCTACTTTTCTGCCAGTGTAGAGTTCGGGAATGAAGGCTATGTCGCAGCCGAGTTCATAGAGTTTTACGGCGTCTTTGGTGTGGTCGGCGCGTGCTATTATTATGGCGTGTTGGTTTTGTTTCCTTATGAGCTTTACTATTGATTCGGTTATTTCCTTGTCGTGCACAGTTGAGATCACTGCAATGGCGTCACGTATGTTGGTTTTTTGTATGACCCGTTCGTTGTAAACGTCTCCGTAGATGCAGTAAATACCCTGTTTTGCCAGCGTGTTGATCCTGTCAGGGTCGTGGTCGACTACAATCATTGGCAGTTTCTCGTGTAGGGCTGCTATGATGCGGTTCCCCATTCGTTTTGACCCCAGGATTATTATGTGGTTCTTCAATGGCGCTTCAGGTAGTTTTTCATGGGGCATTCTTCGCCTGAAAAATGAGGGGGTTTCGAATTTCAGGGTCCTCTTAGGCCATGACAATATATTGTATAGGGCCAAGCCGTGCCGGAAGGAGTATGGCGTTAGCGTGATCGTGATTATGGTTACTATAGTAATGATCGAGAAGAGGTCTGGAGAGAGCTGGCCAGCGGCAAGCCCAGTTGCGGCAAGTATGAACGAGAACTCGCTAACTTGAGACAGGCCAAAACCGGTGTAAGTGCTTGTTCTGCCGTCATAGCCGAGGGTGTATAGTATGAAACCTGTTATCAGTGGTTTGAACACGAGTACTATGATGAGGAACCACAATGTCAGGTTGAGGAATGCCGAACTGAGCAGGCCTATCTGCAGGCCGAGGGCCACGAAGAAGATTGTCGAGAAAAAGTCCCGCAGGCTCCTGATTTGTCCATCAATTTCCACGTTGTATTCAAATCCTGACAGGGCAATTCCCGCGATGAAGGCGCCGATAGCGATGCTGAAGCCGAGGAAGCTGGCGATGTCCATGAATATGAATGCAGTGCCGACAGCTGTCAAGAACAGGAGCTCTTCGGACGTGGCCGCGAATTTCAGCAGGCTCGGGAATATGAATTTGTTGGCTATGAATGCGATCCCGACTAAGCCAAGGCCGTTAAGCATGGTTTGAATTACAACTTGTTGAGAAAGCGAGCCTATGTTGGTGACTAGGGCGATGAAAACAATGATCAGGAGATCCTGTGCAATGAGCATGCCGATCATCAGCCTGCCGTGGAGGCTGTTAATGCTGTGCGTGTCGCCGAGGATTTTGATGACGACCATTGTGCTGCTGAATGCCAGGATGCCGCCGATGTATAGCGCTTCAATGATGTTTAAGCCAAGGCTCGCTGACGCAAAGAAACCGGCAGCGAACGTGAATATTACTTGTAGTAGGGCTGCGAAGAATGACACAAGGCCAACGCCTTTGAGTTTCCCGAAATCGATTTCGATACCGGCGCCGAAAAGCAGGAATGCAATACCGAGTTCGGCCAGGGCTAGCATCTCTGCCTGGCTGCTGATAATATTTAACGCTAATGGCCCCATGATGGCTCCTGCAAGCACATAACCGAGAATCACCGGCTGCTTGGCTAGCCGTGTAACGTATGCGCCTATCGTGGCGCCTATCATTATCGCTGCGATGTTGAACAAAAAGGTGAAGCTTGCTTCTATGGCCATGGTTGTACAATGAGGGAGGCATATTAAAACGTTTTTATTCAACAAAAGTCACAAGGGGTAGCATGGGCTCGGTGGCAGACTTGCGGTACTGTGCGAAGTATCCTTTTACGCGGCAATCAAAGGAATACCTTCAGGCCAATGGGCGGGATTTTGAGAAGGTCGACCTTGACCTGTTAAATCTGGCGACAGAACGCATCAAGGAGGCCATGTCTGATGATTCAGAACGGGTGAAGGCTAAATACAATGAGCTGGGCAATTCGCGAGAAGAATTTCTGAAAAAGGAATTGATGACATACCCGCTGGCGAAAATCATTGCCGCGCTCACCAAGGACCGATTCATACTGACAAAGCTTGGGAAGTATGAAGCAAAAAAGGCCCTGCACGCCTTACAGCTAGAACCGGATTACGGGGTTGTTGAGGAAATGAGCCGGCAGTTTTTCCATGTAACAGAAACGCAAGACGGCTTGGCAGTGCCATTCGAGGAGTACCTGAACAACGTACCCGAGGACAAGCAGTTTAGGCTCATAAACCAGAAGTTCCATCAAGGCCACGTTATTATTGACAAGTACGTGCTTTCAAATCTGGTTGCGCAGCACGTTTTTAACTCAATAGTTTCGATGAAGCTGGAAAGCGAAGACCTGCCAAAGGAATTCAAGTACTTTGCAGACCAGCTCAAATTCCAGAGGCAGAAGGACTACTCGAAGGACCTTGGTGAAGTCAAGTACGAGGCGTTCCCGCCGTGCATGGTTCACATTATTCAGGATTTGCAGAGCGATGAAATCGTGAGCCATCAGCCCAGGTTCCTTCTGGCAACGTTCCTGGCAAACATCGGCATGCCAGAAGACGAGTGTGTAAAGTTGTTTGCGTCACAGCCTAACTTTGACGAGGAAAAAACGCGTTACTATCTGCGTCATGCTGCTGGCAAGAAATCAGGAACGGTGTACAGCGTTGCAAACTGCCGAACCATCGAATCCTACGGGTTGTGTTATCGCGATAAAACGTGCAGATGGCCCAACCCAATGCCGTACTACGCAGCAGTGAAAAAGAGAGTTGCTCCGGCAGAAACAGCGCAAGCAAACGAATAGGCGGGCAGTTAGTTTATATTTATTTTTGGATTGTGTTTTGTATTCATTTTTGTATTTTATGTTGTATTCATGTTCGTGTTTATTTCTTTGGTTCCGCAAACAAGGAGGGGATCATTTTCTTTTCAATAATCAGGAGCGTTCTGTCGAGCACTTCCCGTTCAAAGGTTTGCGTGTACGGCACAATCGCGACCTTGATTTCTTTGCTCTGTTGCAGCACCTTGCCATCAGCGCGCGTCGTTATTGAGCCGTCTAAGAACACAAAGTTCATCGTAAGCTGCCGGTTCTGTGTGTCCTTGACCTCGCAAACATACAGGTATTCACCATCTTGGCTTTTGATCGCCATGCCGCTGCCGTCTTTTGCAAACATGATCTCGTTCTTGATTTCTTCATAGACACGTTTGGCTGCCTCGCCCAGTGTGAGGAACTGGGCCTCTCTGAAGACCTTGTCAAAGTCGCCCACGCAAGCGATCCTGAGTTTATCTTCATGCACATCGTAATATGTGACCTTGACGCCTGAGTTTTCGAGCACCTGCTTGAATGAATAGTAATCATGCGTCTTCTGCCACAGGAAGCGCCTCTCGGTTTTCAGCGGCATGGCATAACTAAACGGCAGCTCAAACAGGATTATGTCGCCTGTGAACACCTCGTTTACCTTGTCGATCAGGGTTAGCCAGTTGCTTACGTCTGTTGTTAATATGATCTTGTTGAATTGGCCGTTTTCAAGACTGAGAAAATCAGAAGTGGTGACGCTTATTCTGGAAAACCCCTCGAATATGGTGCTCTTTTCGGGGTATTTTTCAGCTTCTGATCTGGCCACGATCAGGTTGGCTATGCTGCTCTCAGGCGGTACCACGGCTTTTACGAACAGGCGTTTGTTGATCTCGCGGCTCTTTCCATACAGATATGCGGCGATGATCATCGAATTATTCCCAACAACCATGATGTTGTCATCATTATTAAGGTCCATGAAATTGAAGTAGTCGTACAAGTCCATGATATATAATACGGAGTTCTTTTTAATAAGAGTTATTCCTAACTAAGCCATGACAAGGTACGATGACATAATCCAGGTCTGTCTCAGGCGAGGAATATTCTACCCCAGCGGTGAGATCTACGGCAGCTTTGCAGGCTTTTACGACTACGGGGTCATTGGAACAAAAATAAAGCACAAGCTAGAACGCCAATGGAGGGCGTACTTCCTGAACTTGGATGACAATTTCCACGAGATTGAAGTGACAAATGTCATGCCGGAAGCTGTTTTCAGGGGATCAGGACATTTGGAAAATTTCGTAGACCCGGTGTTGCAGTGCAGCAAGTGTGACTTCAATGACAAGGCAGACGATTTCCTTGGCAAGATTGAAAAAAGGAGTTTTGAGAACACCCCTGTAGAAGCAATGAATCAGTACATGCACGATAAGAAAACCAAGTGCCCCCAGTGCGGTTCGTCATTTAAGGAAATAGAAAATCTGAATCTGATGTTCAACTTCCAGGTAGGCAGCAATAAGCAAACCAGAGGATACCTGCGCCCAGAGACTGCGCAGGGCCCTTACCTGAGTTTTAAGCGGGAGTACCTGGCCAACCGCGAAAAACTACCGTTGGGGCTTGCGATTGTTGGCAAAGCCTATCGCAATGAGATAAGTCCGCGCCAGGGGCTTTTCAGAACGAGGGAATTTACGCAGGCAGAGCTGCAGATTTTCTTTGACCCTGACACACTAGATGAACACGATAATTATGAAGCCATAAAGGGCACGGAAATCTATTTCGTTGATTCTGAAAAACGCGACAAGGGGGCGCAGAAAGTCAAGGTCGACGCACTGCGGAAAAAAGGCTATGCTAAGAAATATCTGTATTATCTCGCCAAGTTCAAGGAGTTTTATGATTCCCTCGGCGTCAAAAACGATGACCTGAGGTTTTATGAAAAAAACCAGGATGAAAAGGCGTTCTACAACAAGTACCACATCGACATCGAGGGCAGGTTCGAGAGCTTTGATGACTTCCGCGAAATCGGCGCAATGCACTACCGTACTGATCATGACCTGACAGGGCACGCGCGCGAGTCGAAAAAAGAGCTCAGCATCAACAGAGAGGGTAAGAAATTCGTGCCGCATGTGATTGAAATGACGTTCGGCGTCGATCGGAACTTGTTCTTCTTTCTGGACCGGTCTTACACCACGGAGAAGGACAGGACATACTTCAGTTTGCCAAAACCGCTTGCGCCAAATCCAGTGGGGGTATACCCGTTGGTGAAGAAGGATGGCTTGGCAGAAAAAGCGCAGCAGGTCTATAATGAATTAAGAAAGCAGCACGTCGAGGCAATTTATGATGAAGCCGGCAGCATTGGAAGAAGGTACGCGCGAGCGGACGAGGTCGGAGTGCCTTACGGCATAACGATTGACTACGACACGATGCAGGACGGTACGGTCACGTTGAGGGAACGCGATTCTACAAAACAGAGCCGCATACAGATTTCTGACATCGCCAAGAAGATAAGCTAATTTACAGCCACCAGCCACTAAGGTACAGTCACTGACGTAGCGTCATTCGTAAATCGTCAATTTTGAGCACAAAGTATTTTAATAAGCACCTTTTAAAGTATATACAGGTGCAAAAATGGCAGATGTGAAGGTAGCTGAGGGAAGGCCAAGCTTTGACTTGAATGACTACGTTTTTGAATTGGAGGAGAGGGTGCAGCGGCTTGAGCTCGAGAAAAAGATAGCTGAGAGCAACACAGTCCAGCTCAGGACTCATTTAGAATCGGCACGCAATGAGTTAAACAAGCTGAAGACCTTACCGCTATTGGTAGCGACGGTAGTTGACAAGCTTGATGACGAAAAGCTCATAGTCAAAAACCCGAATGGGCTCAATTTCCTGATCAAGACGCCAATGGAGCTGTATGACAAAATCGACATCGGTGCACGCCTTGGATTGAACCAGCACACGCTTGCAATCATTGAAATACTGCCTACGGAAAAGGACTCATTTATCACAGCTGCAGAGGTTATTGAAAAGCCCAACATCAAGTTTGCAGACATCGGGGGCTTGAAGGATCAAATTATCGAGATAAGGGAGACCATAGAACTCCCGCTAACACGGCCGGAGTTGTTCCAAAAAGTTGGAATCAAGGCACCGAAGGGCGTTCTGCTCTACGGGCCGCCGGGAACGGGAAAAACGCTATTGGCAAAAGCTGTTGCGAACGAAATCGGTGGCACGTTCATTAAGCTCACGGGCAGCGAATTGGTAAGGAAGTTTATCGGTGAGGGATCAAAGCTGGTAAAGCAGGTCTTCACACTCGCAAAGGAAAAGGCCCCAACAGTTCTTTTCATAGATGAGATCGACGCCGTGGCGACAAAAAGATTGGAAGAAACAACAGGGGGCGACCGTGAAGTAAACCGGACCTTGATGCAGTTGCTGGCGGAAATGGACGGCTTCGACTCCTCTGACAACGTACGCGTAATCGGGGCCACTAACAGAATCGATATCTTAGACCCTGCTCTTCTGCGGCCAGGAAGATTTGACAGGATTATTGAAATTCCATTGCCTGACGAGGGCGCAAGGCACGAGATCTTCAGAATACATACCGAACCAATGAATACGAAACGCGTTCCGCATTCATGGCTCGTCGAGCAAACGCAGGAGGCTAATGGCGCTGAAATAAAATCGATATGCACAGAGGCAGGTATGTTCGCTATTAGGAACAACAGGCCGCACGTGTTGAAGAAGGACTTCGAAAGCGCAATAGACAAGGTCCTCGGAGAGCAAGAAGCGCCTGGCGAAGAAGGCAAGAGTTACTCATAAGTTCGTAACCGCTCGCAGCCCACGGGTGTACAAGACACGGGCAGGGCATGGGGCAAGGTACGGGGCTAATCTTTATAGTACAAACAACACAAACTATAACACATGGCGAATTTTATCACGCACCCCTACATTCGGGATGGGGAAATCGAATCAAGGGTCTACCAGGAAGTGCTAGTAGCCAGCGCGTTGACAAACGGGAACACAATGATCGTGGCCCCAACAGGGCTTGGCAAGACGAACATTGCGGCAATGGTGATCGCCAAGACTTTAAAAGACAACCCCGAGTCAAAAATTCTGATGCTGGCGCCGACAAAGCCACTTGTTTTACAGCACGAAAAGTCGCTCAAGCGAGTCCTGAACGTGACAGAGGATAAATTCGCAACGTTCACGGGGGCAGTAACTCCAGGGTTACGCCAGGGGCTATGGAACCAGAAGCAGGTAATTATCGCTACGCCGCAGAGCATCGAGAATGACGTATACAATGACAACATAAGCCTCAAGGACGTCGCATTAATCGTTTTTGACGAGGCGCACAGGGCAGTCCAGGGCTACTCATATGTTTACATTGCTGAGTCGTATCTGAAGAAAAACAAGCGTCCATTTATTCTGGCCCTGACAGCAAGTCCCGGCGCGTCAAAGGAAAAAATCCAGGAGATCTGTGCAAACCTTTACATCCAAAACGTCGAGATAAAAACAGAGCAAGACCAAGATGTCATCGGGTACGTGCAAGACAAAACCGTTGTTTGGAAAGAAATCGACTTCCCAGAAGACTTCAAGAACATCCAGCGGCTGTTTGACGAGCACATCACTCAACTGTTCACGCAACTGAAGGACATGAATCTAACCTTGAACTACCAAACGCGAGGCATCAACAAGGCAGACCTGTTAAAACTGCAGCAGTATCTTCTAAAAATCAGGAACAAGAACCCGAATGCGTATAAGGCCTTATCCGTATCCGCGGCACTGATGAAAATGAATCACGCAAAGGAGCTCTTTGAAACCCAAGGCCTACAGCCATTGAGGGAATATTTCCAGAGGCTCGAGAATGACACGACAAAGGCCAGCAAGGCGATACTCGAGGACCTGAAAATACAAAAAGCGCGCGTATTGGTTGACAGGCTTTACAACAACAATCAGGACCATCCCAAAATCAAGGCTTTAGTCGAGACAGCAAAACAGGAACTGGAAACAGCAGACAAAATAATTGTCTTTGCTCACTACAGGGGCATGACTAAGCATCTTGAAAATCTGCTGAAAAAAGAGGGCATAGAGTCGCACCAATTCATAGGTCAGGCCACCAGAGGAAATGACAAGGGCTTTACCCAGAAGAAACAAGCAGAGATCCTCGACAAATTTAGGGCAGGAGAATTCAGCATACTTATAACGACTTCAGTTGGTGAAGAAGGCCTAGACCTTCCTGAAGTCGACACGGTAATGTTTTATGAGCCTGTGCCCTCAGAGATCCGGAGCATACAGCGCAGTGGAAGAACCGCGAGGCACAGGGCGGGCAAGGTCATAATTTTCATAACCAAGGGAACCAAGGACGAAGCCTACTACTGGAGCAGCGTAAACAAGGAGAAGAAAATGAAGTCAATACTAAAAGGAATGGACGCCAAGACCGCGACGGCGCAACAGAAGATTACAGAGTACATGGAAGACAAGCCTGAAAAAGAGATCGCGGTAATCTATACAGACATACGCGAGCGCGCTTCAGGCATCTTGAAGGAGCTCTCCGAAATTCCCGACATTCGTGTAAAAGCAAAGCAGTTGCCTGTCGCTGATTTTTTAGTCTCAGACAGGGTCGCGATTGAAAGGAAAGAAGGAAATGATTTCATCACATCAATAATCAATGGCAGGATCTTTAACCAGGCGCAGGAGCTGGTAAGCAATTTCCAACGGCCAATAATAATTGTAGAAGGCGAGATCTTTGGAATACGTAATGTTCACGACAACGCCATACGCGGTGCCCTTACTTCATTGATGGTGGACTTCGGCATTCCGGTTTTCCAAACCAATTCTGTGAAAGAGACTGCCGAGATGATCGCGTTCATTGCGAAACGTGAACAGCTGCAACAGCAGCGTGAAGTCAGGCTGCAGGGCGAAAAGCGCGCCTTTGGACAAAATGAGCAACTGCAGTTCATCGTTGAATCACTTCCGCTTGTTGGTCCACAGATGGCGAAGTCACTGCTGAAGAAATTCGGTACAGTGCAAAACGTGTTTAATGCACAAGAGCAGGAACTCAAGTCAATTGAGAACATGGGCGACAAGAAGGCCCGCGAGATCAGAAAAACCTTGACGAGATCTTATGAAGTAGGCTAGGCTTCTCTTTTTTCGGTTCCAGTGAACGCTTAAGCTCGATTTCCCTGCGCGACACGTAGGGCTTCCAGTCTTCGCCGTAAGGAATGTACTCTTCTAGCGCGTGTTTCTTTGCCAACTCGGCTTTTTCATTATCCCTGACGCCCATGAGCATCTGCAGCCTGAAGCGATCATTTTGTGGCTCTTTTTTGAGTGCCTTGTCTATGATGTCCTGGTCGTGCGTTGCAATGCCGAAGTCCTTTGCCTTTGCGAACAGCGTGTCCATTTGCTTGAGAAATGCTTTCCTGATCTCGTCGGAGTCTTGTAACGCCACTTCGGGTTCTTCGTAATAAATGCCTTTGCATAACCTGATTTTGCTCCCGGTCTTGAGCAGGTCTTCGAGGTCCCTAGGGGTCCTCTTCAATTTGGCCTGCAGGCAGATGGCGATGTTGTCGGGATACTTGGCGTGCATGTTCTTGAAAATCTCGATCGTCCTGTCCGTGTACTGGGAGTGTTCCATATCAATCCAGATCAGGATGTTGTTTTCGCTTGCGTAATGGACAATTTCATCAATGCTACTTTGCGCGAGTTGCTTGTCGAAGCCGAGGCCGAGGGACGTGAGCTTTATGGAAATGTCTGCCTGTGCTTTATCGATGCGGATCATGTCACTGATTTTCTTGTATTCTGCCACGTTTTGTAAGACGTCTTCCTGCGTCTTGGTACCTTCGCCGAGCTTGTCGATGATTCCCCGTATTCCGTGCTCGTTCTGTTGCTTTACGCGTTGTAGTGCGTCTTCAACTTTGGGGCCTGCCACCCACCGTTGTGCGCGTTCATCCATGCTAGAAAAAAAGGCGCGAGAGAATTTAAAGGTTAATGGGAACTTTAAGAAAATTAATTGAAAAAAAAGAAATTGGTTGAAATTGGTTGCAGGGGGCACGCCTAAGGGCTTATGGTTTCAGCGTTTCTTGTCCTGGTTTCCATTCAGCCGGGCACAAGCCGCCGGTTTGGCATGCTGCTACAACCCGCAGTGTTTCTGTTACGCTTCTGCCAACGTCGTTGTTCGACACTACTTGGTATTTAAGTGTGCCTTCTGGGTCTATTATGAATGTACCCCGTAAGGCGATTCCCTTTTCTTCAATCAGCACCCCATAGTCGCTTGCCAGCGAGTGGTTCGTGTCTGCTAGTACGGGGTATTTTACTGTTGTAAGGTCTTTGCTGAACCATGCCTTGTGCGAGTGTGCCGAATCAGTAGACGCGCCGATGACCACTGTATTGAGTTTTTCAAATTCAGGAACCGCATTGGCGAAGCTCTTCAGCTCTGTCGGGCACACGAACGTGAAGTCCAGTGGGTAGAAAAACAGGACCACCCATTTTCCCTTGTAATCGCTGAGCTTGACGTGTTTTATTTCGCCGTTGACGTAGGCCTCTTTGTCGAATTCCGGCGCTTTTTCTCCAACTTTTACCGTCATTTGTTATTCCTCCATTTTTGCTTTGGTTTTTGATAAATAGGACCTTAGTGGTCGTTTGCTTGGTTGGTTTTAATTCGGTATCTTGAATTATATAAAGAGGGGTGTTATCACCTATAGCTTAGGATGGAACTTCACTATGCCTGTTTAAAAAAGCAGGGTCCAGTCAGACACCACAAGGTTATATTTGCATGAGAGCTCCTTTGCGAAGAAGGAGTATGCCTCATTGCGTCTGGCTCGCTCTGCAAGGTAATCGATATAAATGCAGGTGTCGCAGTAAGCCAGTTTTGACATGGCTAATCGTATCGATTCTAGAATAAAAAACCAATAGAACCACTGCTAGTGGTTTCTGGTTTATCTCGCTTCGAGTTAATTTAGAAATGGGGGGCGCAGCTGGTTTCAGCTGCATCCGCTGGAGGATCCGCAGTTGAGGCACTTGTAGCATGCCCCGTTGCGCACCATGATTGCACCGCAGTCAGGGCAGGGTGGCGAGTCAGACTCTACCTCGAAAGTGACGATGCTGTTCGCAGTGCTTCTCAGATTTCCGGAGATGCCAGACATGGCCGTTGTCATTACCGTGTTTTCGATAGGCATTGGCGTTAGCACGGTTGTGGTCTCGGCCAGCGTAAGTTGTTGTCCCGTGTCATAGAGGCCAGCAAGGCGCTGTTCCTTTGTGTTCAGGTATTTTGAGGCAAGCCATCTGAAGATGTAGTCTGTAATCGACTTGGCCATCCGTATTTCAGGGTTGGTTGTGACGCCTGATGGCTCGTACTTGGTGTTTGTAAATTTCCTGACAAGTACATCGATCGGAACGCCATACTGCAGCGCGATTGACACTGATGTGGCAAAGGTGTCCATCAAGCCTGAGATGGTTGAGCCTTGTTTTGCCATCACTATGAACAATTCACCTGGCCTGCTGTCTTCGTATTCCCCGACGGTGATGTACCCTTCGTGGTTTGCAATGCTGAACTTGTGCGTTATGCTTCTTCTCTCGTCCGGCATTCGCTCCCGTCGTGCCTTGTACACGATTTTTTCTTGTATCTGCACTTGCTTTTTTGTTGATGTGGTACCGAAGCTGTCCATTGGCACGACTTCTGATGAGCGGCCTTTCTTGTCAGTAGTTACTGGCTGTGTTCTCTTGCACCCGTCCCTGTAGATCGCGATCGCCTTTAAGCCTAGTTTCCAAGCATCGAGGTATACCTTTGAGATCTCCTCCGGCGTTGCGTCATTTGGCATGTTAACTGTTTTTGAAATGGCGCCTGATATGAATGGTTGCGTTGCAGCCATCATTTTGACATGGCCGAGGTAGTGTATGCTTCGCTTGCCGTTTGCTGGCTTGAAGGCGCAGTCGAACACTGGCAAGTGCTCAGTTTTTAAATGAGGAGCCCCCTCGATGGTGTCGTTCTTGTCGAGGTATTCTAGTATCTCGGTTGATTCTTCATCGGAATATCCGAGTGTCCGCAGGGCCTCTGGCACGATGTTGTTGACCATCTTTATCATACCACCGCCAACCAGCCATTTATAACTAACGAGGGCGATTGGTGGTTCAATTCCTGTTGTGTCGCAGTCCATCAGGAACGCGATGGTGCCGGTCGGTGCGAGCACTGAGGCTTGGGCATTCCTGTATCCGTGTTTCTTTCCTAGGGTGTATGCTTCTTCCCAAGATGATTCTGCTTCTTTCAGTAGTTCTTCTGACACGCCGTCTGTCTCGATTTTTTTCGTGGCCTGCCTGTGCATGTCGATAACGTGCAGCATTGGTTCTTCGTTTATTTTGTATCCTGGGAATGGCTCCATGTATTCTGCGATGAGCGCGCTTTGCCTGTACGCTTCGCCCGTCATTAAGCTTGTGATCGCTGCTGCAAAATTGCGGCCTTCATCAGAGTCGTAGGCCTGGCCGCGGCTCATTAGCAATGCGCCGAGGTTTGCGTATCCCAAGCCAAGGGTTCTGTAGTCGTGGCTCATTTGCGTGATCTGCGGCGTTGGATAACCTGCGTTGCCTACAATGATTTCCATTGCAGTTATTGTTGTTGCTATTGCTTTCTTAAAGAGGCCCGTGTCAATGGCGCCGCCGTCTGTCCTGAACTTCATCAAGTTCAATGAGGCAAGGTTGCATGCAGTATTGTTTAAAAACATGTACTCACTGCACGGATTACTGGCGTGTATCATGTCAGTATTCGGGCATGTGTGCCATTTGTTGATCATGGTGTCGTATTGCATTCCAGGGTCGCCGCAGATCCATGCTGCGTCCGAGATGTCTTTCATCAAGTCCCGGGCCTTGTACGTGTCTGCTGGCTTGCCCGAGACGACGAATTTTGTAGTCCAGTCTTTATCTTGTTCCACGGCCTTCATGAACTCGTCAGTGACCCTGACGCTGTGGTTTGCATTTTGGAAACTAATTGAATTATATGCCTCGCCGTTGAAGCTGCTGTCGTAGCCCGCGTCGATTAGCGCCCAGGCCTTCCGTTCTTCATTGGCCTTGCTTCTGACGAAGTCGAGGATGTCAGGGTGGTCAATGTTCATTATCACCATCTTTGCAGCGCGCCTTGTGGTTCCGCCGGACTTGATGGAGCCTGCCATTGCGTCGATGCCTTTCATGAAGCTGACTGGGCCAGAAGATGTGCCTCCTAGTGATAGCGATTCTTTTTTGCTCCTGAGTGGACTTACATTCACCCCTGAGCCTGAGCCGCTTTTGAAGAGCATGCCTTCTGTTTTTGCGAGGTCGAGGATTGACTGAATGCTGTCCTTCACTTCATTGATAAAGCAGGCAGAGCATTGAGGCTGCTCAACTGCGCCTACGTTGAACCACACAGGGGAATTGAAGGCCATCAGCTGATTTATGAGCAGGTACGTGAGTTCGTGTTCAAACACGTCGGCGTCTTCTGATGTCTGGAAGTATCCATCCTTGCGGCCCCAGTTTGTAATTGTGATTGCGACCCGGTCGATTAGCTGCTTTGCTGAGTACTCCCTTGTCGTGGTCCCAAGGATGCCCTTGAAGTACTTCTGTGCCACTATGTTTGTCGCAGTTTGTGACCAGAACTTTGGTACCTCGACCCCAGTCTGCTTAAAAACCTCGTCGCCGCGCTCGTTCTTGATTACCGCATCGCGGGGCTCCCATTCTATTTCGTCATATGGGTGCACACCCGGCTTGGTAAAGACGCGTTCAAAAGTCACTCCGTTTCCGTATTTTCCTTCAATTTTGCCTGTTTTAAGTTGTGTCATTGTAAATCCCTGTTCTGTCTCGATTTTGGTTGGTGTCATTATGAGGTCCTCCTTTTTAGTGTTTTTTGCTTGGGATCCTGAGTGGTTCGGTCTCCATGCAGTATTAGGTAACCCAATCGGGCTTATTAATAAATAGGTTTGAAAATCAAAGTTGTTGTGCAAAATATGGTTGTTTTTCCGAACCATTTTGAAAATTTGCCATGATTGGCCATGTTTTCGGTTATTTTCTCGATTTTTTAGACCGGGGATTATTTACTTTTTGGTAAATTTGCCAGTGGCAAAGTTACTTATTCATCGAACCATATAGATATAAGATGGAGCTGGTTAAAAAGGTTCCGCAGGGCAAGATGGTAAGGATAAACGTTGAGTTAGATGGCAACGTCATTAACGGGATACAGATTACGGGGGATTTTTTCCTTATGCCTGAGGACAGCATCTATGACATTGAAAATGCCCTTGTTGGGCAAAACATAGAATCAAGCATAGAAGACACGGTCATAGACGCATTGGAACTGAAAAACGCAATACTGATAGGCATAACAGCAGCTGATATCCAGGGATTAATTCGGGAGGCGGCAGGCAAATGAAGTGGCGCATCATCTCCCCAGAGTGCAATGACAGCACCATGAACATGGCCCTCGACGAATCAGTCATGGAAGCAATTCGTGATAAGCATAGTCCACCAACAATTCGATTCTACCGCTGGAAAAACTCGTCAGTAACAATAGGTTGTTTCCAAAACGCAAAAAAAGAAACGCATTATGACAAGTGCATTGAAGATCACGTTCAGGTGATTCGGCGCATCACCGGCGGCGGCGCGGTCTACAATGACAAAGACGGGGAAATAACGTACTCACTCATAGCGCCAGAAAGCATGATGCCGAATGGCATTACAGAGTCATACCAGCTGATTTGCGGCTACGTCGTCAATGCCCTCGGGAAAATAAACATCAGCGCGCATTTCAAGCCAATCAACGACATAATAGTAACGCAGAGCGGAAAGAAAATTTCGGGCAATGCCCAGACGAGGCGGCAGGGTGTTTTACTTCAACACGGCACGCTGCTTTATGACCTCAATGTAGAGAAGATGTTTTCCTACCTGAATGTGGGCAGGGAAAAAATCTCGGACAAGGACATTGCGCAAGTTGAGGAAAGGGTAACTTGTATCCGAAACCTCTGCGAAAAATCGATAGAAGAAACAGCACAAGCCCTGGCAGAGAGTTTTTCAGAAGACAAGGAGCACTACATCGGGGATTTTACTGATGCTGAGAGAACGCGCGCATGGCAACTTGTTGAAGAGAAATATGCAAACGATTCATGGAACTTATCGAGGTAAATTGAAATGAAGATAGCTGTCCAAGAGCATGAAACGATCCTCGCAAGGGTCAAACAAGAGCACGCCTTCACAAAAACAAGAATAAATGGCCTGGACTACGTAATTAATCCTTATGTTGGTTGCCATTCAGGGTGTCGGTATTGCTATGCTGCGTATACAAAGGCATGCCATCATGCAACTGAAGAATGGGGCAGTTTTGTTGACGTGAAGAAAGACTTTGTCCAGAAATTGGAGAGGGAACTCGAAAAAACCGCGCCAGGCAAGGTCTTGGTTAGTGGCCTTACTGACCCGTACCAGCCCATTGAATTAAAAGAAAAAATCGTTAGGCGATGCATCAAGCTGCTTAAAGACCATGGTTGCACAATTAGCATTCTGACAAAGTCGCATAACGTTATTAGGGATCTCGATTTGCTCGATGAGACTGACGAAGTTGGCTTATCCATAGCGTTTCACGATGACACATACACGAGAATTTTCGAGCCAAATGCAGCCAGCATCGAAAAGCGCTTTGCAGCCATGGAAACCGTGCTTGAGAAAGGCCTTAAGGCCAACGCCATGGTTTCCCCAATACTGCCACTGTTCACTAATCTTGAAAGGCTGATTAGCAGGCTGAATGAAGTTCAGCCAAGTTATGCATATTTTGACACGGTCATCGCGAGGAGCACATGGCCAATGTTCGAGCAAACAGTTGAAGAATTCTTTCCAGAAAAAAAGACTCGTGTTAAAGAGTTGTTGAAAAACAGCGAGTATAAATTGTCACTGAGGCGAATGATAGAGCAGAACCTCAGCACCTCGATTCCGAGGAAGGTGCTGTTCTAGTTTTTTAATCCAGCAACAACGAATCGGGATCCTCGAGGTATTTTTTGAGCGAGTTCATAAATCGCGCTGCCTCTGCACCGTCATAAATACGGTGGTCGAACGTGATTCCGCAGTTCATGACCTTTCTTTTTTCAAGCTTGCCATCAATGTACCTTGGCAATTCGCGTATGGCCATTGTGGAGATGATGCTTGATTCGGGGTAATTCAATATCGGCGTGGCTGCAATGCCTCCGAGGCCCCCGATGTTGGTAATGGTTATGATGCCTCCCTTCATGTCGTTCAAGTTGATCTTTCTGGTCCTGGCTGCATCTGCGAGCTTCACAATTTCATCCGCTATTTGCATTATTGATTTTTGGTCTGCGCCTTTTATCACAGGAACAAGAAGGCCATTCTCGGTAGCGACTGCGAAGCCGATGTTTCTGTACTCCTTGATGATGATCGCCTCATCGTGCTCGTCAAGTTCTGAAGCAACAATCGGGTTCTCCTCTATTGCTTTTACCAAAGCTTTCATGACGAACGGCAAATAAGTGAGTTTGATTCCTTTTGTTTCAGCGTTTTTCTTTTCCCGCTCGCGGATCTCTACAAGATGCGTCACGTCGATCTCTTCAATGTGCGTTACGTGCACTGCTTCTGCCCACGCTGTACTGAGGTGATCCCCAATTGTTTTTCGGATGCTCTTGTATGGAATTCGCTTTACGTGCCCCCATAGGTCGTACTTTTTCTGAACCTTAAACTTCGGAACCTCGCCTATTGGCGTTGCTGCTTGTTGTTTTGCTTCTCCAGTCAAGTCAGCTTCGGTTATCGCGCCCCTGGGGCCGCTTCCTGTTACCTTTGATAAGTCGATTCCCCTTTCTTGCGCGAGCTTCCGAACTTTTGGAGACGCATTCACAGCTGCTGGTCTTGTGGCTCCTGGCTCTGGTGCTGCTTGCGGTTTCATTGCTTCGTGTTTTGCAGATTTTGCAGAAATAGGCAGCGTGAATTCGGTTTCATCGCTCGGCAACTCGCCTACGACGCCTATTGATTTTTTCTTTGGGGGTTCTGCTGGCGCAGCTTGTGCTGGTTTCTCTGCTGCTGGTTTTTCAGGTCCTGTTCCGTCGTCGATCGTGACCATGACTTGGCCGACCTTGACCTTGTCTCCTTCGGCAATGTGCAGCTGGAGTATTTTTCCAGTCCTGGGCGAAGGTATCTCGACTACTGCCTTGTCAGTCTCGATTTCTCCTAGTGCCTGATCTTCCTTTATCGCATCTCCGATCTTGATGACCCATTTGACTATTGTGCCTTCTGTTATGCCTTCTCCAACGTCTGGGAATTTGAATTCGTACACCATTGCTTTTCACTTACTCTGTGGTTTGATTTAAAGCTTTTTGTTTATTGGTTTTGTTAGTATCGCGGTACATGCCCGTCGATTTGTTGACTCCAGGAATCAATGCCGCCCGCCATCGATTTCGCGTTGAAGCCTTTACTTGTGAGCAGGTGTGCTGCTTGCAAGCTCCTTACGCCGTGGTGGCAGTATGCAATTATCTCGGCGTCTTTTGGCAGCTCGCCTGTGCGTAGGGATAGTTCCTTGAGCGGAATAAGTTTTGCTCCGTGTATCTGGGCAGTCTTAAACTCGCCGGGTTCCCTAACATCGAGCAATAGAACGTCTTCCTCGTTGTGGATTTTTTCCTTTACGTCGTAAGGGGATATTGTTATGTCTTCCATTTTATCGAGCAACCCATTGATGGTTTTGATGTGCCTGTGAACTTTCCTGTTTGTGTGATTTCCTGCAGTGCGTTTTCGAGGTCATGTTCTGTCTCTGAATATGGAGCGTCGAACTGTGAATCGATTCTGCCCCTGTACTGCAATGTGTCATTGTGGAAAACGTACACGTCTGGCGTGCACTTTGCCCCATACGCTTTTGCGACTTCCTGGGTTTCGTCGTGCAGGTACGGAAAAGGTATGCTGTGTTCTTGTGCAAACGGTTTCATGTTTTCAAAACTGTCTTCTGGGTAATTGACCGCGTCGTTGCTGTTGATCGCCACGAAGTCGACCCTGTCCTTGAATTTCGAGTATATGTGGACTAATTTTGGCCACCCTGCTTGCGCATATGGGCAGTGGTTGCACGTGAAAACGATTAGCTTCACTTGCTTCTTTAGGGAATCGCTAGACAGCAGTGAATTGTCGATGTTCTTCAAATTGAATTGTGGTATCTCGTCTCCGAGCTCTAGGCCCCCTTTTCCTTCCAGTAATACCATGCAACTAATTGTATATGGCAATGTATTTAAAAGACGCCTGATTTCTAGAAGTGATGCAGCTCAGTGAGTTATACAACAAGTTCAAAATGATGCCTCTGAAGCACTTACTAATTGTAGTGCTGCTGATCCTGAGCGCTGTTAATTACCAAGTCGTTGGCCTCGATTATTTGCCGTTCTGGCTCTTGATCGTGTTCTCTACCCTCGCGTCTGATTCCGTTATCAAGTACATTGACGAAAAAAAGCTCATTGTCAGCGACAGCGCCATGGTGAGCGCCCTAATCATTGGCGGCGTGTTTTTCACGCAGGACTTCTTGGTAGCTGCGCTCGTTGGGCCGATAGCGATGTTGGGCAAGCGCATCATCAAGATAAATAAGGGGCATATTTTCAACCCTGCAAATTTCGGAATTTTCCTTACGTCATTGCTGTTCGCCAACGCGAGCCAGTCTTGGTGGTTCACCGGATCGTTGTTCATAGTGGCTGTTTTCTATCTCACGTATCGCCAGAGGACACTATGGAGCGTGACTGTGCCGTTCCTTGCAATCTTAACGGCGCTGTTTGGCGTGCAGGCATTTTTGTCTACAGGGTCCATCGGCTTTGGTTTTGTTCAGGCCTTTGTGCTTGACCCGACAACGTTTTTCTTCGCGTGCATAATGCTTGTCGAGCCCATGACGCTGCCGCGGCGTAAGGGAAGGATGATTTTTGCTGGCATCGCAGCCCTTGCCACGTTCGCTTTGTCGTTCACGCCGTGGGGCTTGGGCGTAATTGGGGGCCTTGTAGTGGCTGACTTGTTTGTGCCGTTACTAAATCGGTTTGTGAAGTAACATGGGGGTTCAACAAGTTGATTCCAACTAAGAAATAGCGCTGATTTTTTCCTTGCTTGGAATAGTTTAGTTTTAATATATGGTTTAAGAGGTTTTAAATATTTGGTTAGTGATAAGATAAATGATGGGTTTATCAATTAGTGCAAAGCAGGAGCTGGCTGCACTTGAGCTTACGGAAAAATCACCTAATGAAGCTGCTTTAGCAATTGGGTTAGTTGATTTTCAGAGTTCAAAAATTCGAAAGTTCACCAAAGTAGCTAGGAGAAAGCTTGCTGAAGAGTTTGAGCTTGACCCAAACAGATCAGCTATCTTCAGGGAGTTTAATCTCGAATAATTCGCTATACTGCACGAAATCTTTTAAATTTCTAGTTATAAAAACGTCAGCGCTGGCTCTTTGTGCAAGGAGCGCGTGTAATGAATCTTGCCAATTGATTGGGTTTATTCTCTTCGCATTTTCAAAGTCTGCTTCAGATGCAGAAACGCACACGATTTTTTTCATGTTGCGTAGATGCTGTAACAGGGGGGAGTTTGTTTGATCTGCCTCAACGAATTTTTTGAGCTCTGTTAATAGCCAGTTGGAAATCACTAAATTGTATCTACAGGATATAACCTCTGTGAAAAATTTGAAGGCTTCTACTGAGCGTTTTCTTTCGCTATAGTAATCTAGATATACGCACGTGTCGCAGTATGCTAGTTTTGGCATTGCCCCATAGTAGGGTTTATTGAATAGATAGCTCATAGAACGGGGGCTAGTGGTTTCTAGTTTTAACTAGTTTACTCTATCTCTTGTTAACGTTAATTATTTACGCTGATATTTAGAATTAGTATTGCATTGTCCTGTTTATTGCGTCAACTATTTTTGCTGGCTGTGGCAGGTATTCCTGTTCGCGCTGCATCAATGGGATGATCGTGTCGTAGCCAGTCACCCTCTCCACGGGCGCGTTTAAATTGAAAAAGGCTTTTTCATTGATGCGTGCAATCAACTCGGCAGCGATGCCGCAGGTCCTTGGAGCTTCATGCACAATGACGCAGCGCCCGGTTTTTTTGACGCTTTCTATCACTGTTGCGCTGTCTAGCGGTTTTACAGTTCTCAAGTCTATGAGTTCTATGCTGACGTTGCTGAGCTGTTCCATTGCTGGTAGGCACGTGTGCAGCATCGAGCCATAAGTTATCAGCGTCACGTCGCTGCCTTCTTGTACCACGTTGGCTTGGCCTAGTGGTATTGTGTACTCTTCTTCTGGAACCTCTTCCTTGATCATTCGATATACGCGCTTTGGTTCCATGAAGATTACTGGATCGGGGTCTCGTATTGCTGAAATAAGGAGACCTTTTGCGTCGTATGGCCTTGACGGGATGACTACCTTGAAGCCGGGGGGATGAGCGTAAATCGTTTCGTAACTTTCGCTGTGGTGTTCCAGCGCCCTTACGCCGCCGCCGTACGGCATTCTAACTACCATTGGGCAGCTGAAGCGTCCTTTGGATCTGTTCCTCATTCTGCTGGCGTGCTCTGCAAGCTGGTCGAAACCGAGGTATGAGAAGCCAGAGAATTGTATCTCAGCAACTGGCTTGAAGCCATTCATGCTCAGGCCGATTGATGTGCCTACAATTCCAGACTCTGCGAGGGGGGTGTCTATGACGCGGTTTTCCCCGAATTTTTCGAGCAGGCCGTCCGTTATTCGAAAGACTCCGCCGTCTACGCCGACGTCCTCTCCCAACACAAGCACTGTTTTGTCGCGTTGCATTTCCTGCTTCAATGCCAGGTTCAATGCTTCTGCCATGTTCATTTTCGTCATTAAGTCACTCTGCAATGTCATTCTGGATAGTACTTCTTCACTTCTTGCTTTTGCTCTTCTAGGTATTGTGGCGTTGTCTCGTAAGTGTAATCAAAGATGTCATCAATGCTGATCTTTGGGGTTTCTTCTGCTGCTTTTGTTGCCCGCGCCACTTCCTGTTCAACCCACTCATCGGTTTCTTTTATGAACTTGTCCGTGATTGCTTTCTTTGCTTTCAAGTATGTGGTCCATCTAAGTATGGGGTCTTTCTTTTCCCATTCCTTGACTTCTTTTTCAGTCCTGTATTTGGTGGCGTCGTCTGCTGTTGTGTGGTTCGCTAGCCGGTACGTGTATGCTTCGATAAGCGTCGAGCCTCCGCCTTTTCGGGCTTTTTCGATTGCGTATTTTCCTGCCACGTACATTGCCAATGGATCGTTACCGTCGACTTGTATTCCCTCCATGCCGTACCCGATGGCTTTTTGCGCTATTGTCTTGGAAGCTGTTTGTTTTTCCCTTGGCACGCTGATAGCGTATTGGTTGTTTTGGCAAATGAACACTACTGGTGTTTTGAATACGCCTGCGAAGTTCATGGCTTCGTGGAAATCTCCTTCGCTTGTACCGCCGTCGCCAAAATAGCACACCGTGACGTTCTTGGTTTTCTTGAGTTTTTCAGCCCACGCAATGCCGACTGCGTGTAACGTTTGGGTGCCAACTGGCACGCTGATTGGCGCCATGTTTAGGTCTTTTGGGATTTGCTGCATGCCTTTTTCGTTCCCCATGTAATAAAGGTAATCATTTTCGATTGGCAGGCCAAACGTAATTTGCGCAGGCAGTTCCCTGAATGAAGGTACTAGCCAGTCTTTTTTCGTCAGTTGCATTACTACAGGTACTTGGGCTGCTTCTTGGCCTTTTGATTCTGCGAAAGTTCCCATGCGGCCCGTGCGCTGCATTTTTAATCTTTTGTCGTCTGCTCTCCGCGCGAGGGCCATGAGTTTGTATATCTTCAATAAGTCTTGTTTTGATAGTTTTGGCTCTAGTTTTTTATTTATGACCTTCCCAGTCTTGTCGAGGATTTGGAGCATCTTCCCTTTCATGGGGTCGAAATCAGTTGCGAGCGTCATATTGTTGTCATTAAGTGATTCTTATTTAATAGGCTATCGAATACGTCGCGTGCCTTGTAACTGCCCCGTACAAATGGCCCTGATGCGCAGTACTTGAAGCCCATTTCTAGCGCTTGTTTTTCGTAGAACTTGAACGTGTCTGGGTGCACGTATTCGATTACAGGTAGATGTTTGGGCGATGGGCGCGCGTATTGGCCTATGGTGAGAATGTCGACTTTATGATCAAGCAGGTCTTGCATTAGTTCTATTACCTCGCTCCGGGTTTCACCGAGGCCGAGCATGATGCTGGTCTTTGTCACGATTTCAGGGTTTACCAGTTTTGGGTATTCAAGCACTGCCAATGACTGTGTGTAGTTTGCCCGCGGGTCTCTTGCTGTCTTTTGAAGTTCTTTGACAACTTCGATATTATGGGCAATGACGTCTGGCTTAGCATTGATGATTCTGTCGAGGCACGCCATGCTGCCCCTGAAATCGGGAATGAGCACTTCAATGATGGTTTCAGGGCGCTGCTTTTTGATTTCAGCAATGCAGTTTGCAAAGTGAGTCGAGCCCTGGTCTGCTAGGTCGTCTCTGTCAACACTCGTGATGACGACGTAATCGAGATTCCATTGTTTGACTGCTTGCGCCAGCCTTTTTGGTTCAGTTTGGTCTACTGGTTTTCCGGGAAATCCAGTTTTGATGTTGCAGAATTTGCATGCCCGGGTGCACGTGTCGCCGAGGACCATGAATGTTGCTGTGCCGCTTGACCAGCACTCGTTCTGGTTTGGGCAGTGCGCTTCTTCACACACGGTGTGTAGCTCTAGTTCCTTTATGGTTTGTTTTATGCTATTGAACGCCCAGGTGGGTTGCATTTTGAGTTTGAGCCAGTCGGGTTTTTGTAATGGGTGCGTGCCTTGATCAAGTATTGTGAGCTGCATTTGTCATGCTCCCTGCGCCCATGCCTTGATTGTTTCGTAATCTTGCGCGCCGCAAAGGCTTTTCCCGGTTTTCGTGTTGTAAAAGTAAGGAACGCCGCCGCATCGTCCTTGATCGTATTTCTCCATCAGCGCGGCGTTTTCTGCATCGTGCCACACTTCTAGTCGTTGGATGTTGAGGCCTTCTTCGTTTAGTTTGTCGACTATGGGTTTCATTAGCTTGCACGGTCCGCATTCGTCTCCATAGAACTCCAGTAAGTGCGATTCTTCTGCCATCAGTGACCCTCCAATTTCGTTATTTAGTGGAGTTAATCACTAATGGTTATTATACTTTTCTTGGTTTTTTCAAAATGGGGTTTTTTGTTTAGATGAGTTCCTCGCCAGTGTCAAGGTTCTTGATGTGTATAACTGTCACTGGGCACACTTGCGCGGACCTTAGCACCTTGTCTAGCTGCTCTTCACTGATCTCGAATTCATGCAGCGAATTGTCGCCATTTTTTGTTCCATCTAGCGCGTCTACTTTTCCGTCATTGTTCATTTTCCATTTTTCTGGGGCTTCTGCCACGCAGACTCCTGCGCCGATGCATTCTTCCCGATTTAGCGTTACCTTGTATTTCGCCATGTTATTGTTCCTCCTTTGTATTTTGGTGGTTCGATGTTCTTTGGCGCACAAGTGATAATTAAAGCTTTTGCCTTGCCTAGAAAATCTCGACTTTCTTCCAGTTTTCCGGCTCCCTGCTTGATGGAAGTTGATCAAGGTCATGTGCGGTCTCTGCTACAAACGCTTCTGACGAAACTGCGTCTCCATCGTTTAATACCCTTTGTATTACAAAGCCGCCATCAATTGCAGGGAAAATTGTTTCTTTCAGGTCTAGACCCGTGTGTTGGAACCTCATTCGCCTTTCAGGGCTACTGGTGTCTATTAAGTCGATTGCTTCGAAACTGTTAACTGGCTTAATTTCCCACATGTTAATTTCTCCTTCTGTTTTATTGGATTTATGTTAGTTGTTTTGCCGAGGGTATGGTCGGTGTGGTTTTGTTTAATCCTATGTCCAATTCTCTCAAGACTGCTTCGATGTCCGGATCAGTATTTTCTAGCCCGGTGCCGCTAATTGTGTTCTGCCACATGGTTTTGCCACCTTCTTTTATGTTGGTGATAATTAAACCTGAGTTTCATTTATAAAGGTATTCGCGACGTACACCGATTTCTTCGCGCATTGTCGCAAGTGTTGGGGATTGCCGACATCTCGGATTCTTGTCAATTTTCGTTTTCATTGGCAATCCAAGAATACCCTTCCTGTTCAAGCTTGTCTACTAGGTCGCCCGTGCCTGATTTTACTATTTTCCCATCGTGCATAACGTAGAGTTGGTCAGGTTTTATGTAATCGAGAATGCGTTTGTAGTGCGTAATGATGAGTATTGCCTTGTCCTTTGTCATGATTGAATTGACTCCGTAAGCTACTGCTTTTAACGCGTCGATGTCAAGCCCCGAATCTGTTTCATCAAGTATCGCTAGTTTCGGGTTGAGCATTGCCATTTGCAACACCTCTGCCCGCTTTTTTTCTCCGCCAGAAAATCCAGAAAACCATTTGGCTGCGAAGCCCTTGTCCATTTTTAAAAGCTTAAGCTTTTCGTTCAGAATGTTGTGGAAGTCAACTACTGAGAGTTTGTCGTTCTTGTCTCGATAGCTGTTCAGAACTGTTCTGAGAAAATTGGAGAGCCTGACTCCCGGGATTTCTTGCGGGTACTGAAACGACATGAAAATTCCAAGATGCGCCCGTTCATTCGGTTTCAGGTTCTGGATGTCGCTTCCGTTGAAGAGGATTTGTCCTTTGGTTATTTCATATTTTGGGTTGCCCATGATAACATTTGACAGGGTACTTTTACCACTGCCGTTTGGGCCCATCAGCGCCGTCACCTTGCCCTGTTCTATTTTCAGGTTTATTCCTCTCAGGATTTCTTTTCCGTTAGCACTAACGTGCAGGTCTTTGATTTCAAGCATTTCCATCGGGTTCACTTCCTTGTACTGCTTTTTGCAATGTCTCAAGGCCCAGTAGGGCGCACTTGAATCTTACACTACTTATCGGTATCTTCATCAGGTCAAGGACATCCGGCGTTTTCATTTCCATAATTGCCTGTGTTGTTTTTCCCTTAATCTCGTCAGTCAGTAATGATGATGATGCAATGTTGATTGCACAACCCTGGCCTTTGAATTTTACGGCTTGTACTTTGCCGTCTTTTATTATTAATTGGACTGTTATTTCATCGCCGCATAGTGGATTGAAACCCTTGTGTTTATGGGTTGCACCCTCAAGGTCTCCAAAATTGTGCGGGCTCTTGTACAAGTCAAGTATGTGTTCTCTGTACATTTCTTCTGATAGCGTTTCTTCAATGTTGCTCATTTTGGTATTCCCTTTGCGAATACTTGTTTTGTGTGTTTAATTCCAGTGATGAGGGCGTCGATGTCTTCTGTTGTGTTGTACACGTAGAAGCTCGCCCTTGCCGTTCCGGGTATGCCAAGCTTTGTCATTAGGGGCATGGCGCAGTGGTGTCCGGCCCTGATGCAGATGTTGTCATCGTCGAGTAATGATGCCAGGTCGTGGGAATGTATCCCTGCTATGTTGAATGAGAGGATGCCGGCGCTTTTCTCTACGCCGGGGTTGAATGTTGTTATTGCGCCGACTTCTTGCGTTTTTTCCAGCGCGTATTTTAGCAGCTGTTTTTCCCACGCTTCTATGTTTTCCATGCCGATGTTTTCCAAATAGGTTATGGCCTCGCTTAGGCCGATTGCGCCGGCAATGTTCGGCGTGCCTGCCTCGAATTTCATCGGCAGGTCGTTCCATTCTGCGTTTTCTTTGCTGACTGACCTGATCATGTCCCCACCAGTTTTGTATGGTGGCAATTCTTCAAGAAGGTCATGTTTTCCATACAACCCCCCTGTGCCTGTTGGCCCGCACATCTTGTGCCCTGAAAATGCTAGGAAGTCGCAGTCAATGCGCTTGACGTCGATTTTTGAATGAGGAATTGACTGTGCGGCGTCTATTATTGAAATTGCGTTGTTGTCCTTTGCGAGCGCGCAAATGCGTTTGGCGTCGTTCTGTGTGCCCAGCACGTTTGATGTGTGCACAATGGAAACGATCGCAGTGTCCTCTGTTATTAGTTGTTCTGCTGCCGCGTAGTCTAGGGTGAAGTCGTCTTTAATTGGGATAAACTTAAGTTTCATGCTGTTTCTTTTGGCTAGTTGTTGCCACGGCACGAGGTTGGCGTGGTGCTCCATTTCTGTTAGCACGATGTTTTTTCCATTTGTAATCTCTGGGAGTGTGAACGCTAGCATGTTGATCGAGTCGGTTGTGCCGCTTGTGAAGATCACTTCATGGGGGTTTGCGTTGATGAATTTTTCTGTAAAAGCGTGGGCTTGCTCGTATGCTTCTGTCGCTTCTTGGCTCAGTTTGTACAATCCGCGGTGTATGTTGGCGTTTTGTGTTTCGTAGAATGCTGAGATTGCGTTGATGACTTGCTGCGGCTTTTGTGTCGTGGCCCCGTTGTCGAGGTAGATTATCGGCTTGCCGTTTTTGTTAGAATTTAGAATAGGAAAGTCTAGTCGTAGTTGTTTTGCTCTGCTGTTGTCTATTTTCATGCTATCCGCTCAGTGCCCTGTCTACAATTTGGTCGAGCTCTTGACCTAAAGACTCGTCGAAAATGTTGAGGTATGGTTCGAACGTTCCTTTAACTACTATGTTTTGCGAGGTCTTGTCGTCTAGGCCTCTGCTTTGTAGGTAGAACATCAGGTCTTCATCAATTTGCCCGACGCTTGACGCATGGCTGCATTGGACGTCATTGTTGTTTATTTCAAGTTTTGGGATTGCGTCCGCTTCAGCAGTTTCGCTTAATAGTATTGTGCGCTGTGCTTCATGTCCATATGAATTATGAGCGTTTTTGTCAACCCTGATCAGGCTTTCTGTTAGGGCCTTTGCGTTACCTTTTAGCGCGCCAACTGTTTTTATAAACGCCCTTGTTTTAGGGGCGTTATTGTTAACGTTTTCATATAGGTCGAATTGCTGATCTTGGTCGCCAATAAAAAGTGTAGTGTTCGTGTTTGCCACCCCTGGGCAATTAACATCGCTGTTGGTTGTTGATTTTGTATACATAGATCCGAAGCAGAAGTGGTTCCACTTTATTTGTGCTTCACAGATGGCTTTTCTTTTTTGGATGTGCACGGTCTGTTTGTCCAAGGTTTGTATTGTTGAGTAGCCAAGGTCGTGATTTCCGTTACCGAGAATTCGTACGTCATCGCTTGTGTACTTTATGGTGTTTCCTGAACTTGTTTTTGTGTTGATTATTTCATGGATGAACTTGTTGCTGAGGATGATTGTTTTTGTTATTATGGGCGTGTCGGTTATTTCATATGCTATGTATGCAAAGTCGTTCAGTTCTGTTGGTGTTTCTGTTTGGTTTTGTGTTGGTGTTTCTGTTTGGTTTTGTGTTGGTGTTTCTGTTGGTATTTCTGCTGGCTTTTCTGGTGTTCCTGTTATTATGCTGAAGTCGTTTGCGAATGCTTCGTTGAAGTAGTAGATCTTGTTTTCGTCTTCGGGCTCTTTCCATTTGTCTGCGATGAATTCTTTTAGCTCATCGTTGTGCGGCATTTGGTTTCCTGAGTATATCTGTATTCTATCGTGTGGGTTGGTGATTTTTTTGATGACTTCTGGTTTTGCCTTTGGCCGTACACTGTTGAAGTCAAAGTCAGGCTGGATCTTGATGTTGAGGCCTTGCTTGAAGCCTGGCATGTCCAGGGTTTGGAATTTCTTGAAACAGTCCTTGCGGTATTGTGTGTACCATTCCGGTTCGTCTAGTTGTTTTATGAAGTTTTCGAATTCCTGTTCAGTTACCTGCATTTTCCCACATCACTGAAAATTACTTTAGCCGATGCTGTTTTCCATCTCAAGCTGGATTAGACGGTTGAATTCGATAGCGTATTCTAGGGGGAGCTCTTTGGCTATTGGTTCTATGAAGCCAGAGACGATCATTTGCGTGGCGTCTTGTTCGGACAGGCCCCGTGACATTAAATAGAATATTTGTTCTTCGCTAATTTTTCCTACTGTGGCTTCGTGTGCAACGCTTGCCGTGTTTGTCTTGATGTCCATTGATGGGTACGTGTTGCTCTTTGAAATGTTGTCCATCATGAGTGCGTCGCAATTCACCGAGGCCTTGGCGTTCTTTGCGCTGGGTTTTACTGAAAGCAGGCCGCGGTAGCTGCTGATTCCGCCGTCCTTGCTTATTGATTTTGAAACTGTTGTCGAGCTGGTGTTCTTGCCAATGTGTATTATCTTTGCTCCAGTGTCCTGGTTCTGGTTCTTGCCTGCAAACGCGATTCCTATGAAGTAGCTTTTTGAGCGGTCGCCTTTCAAAATCGATGCCGGGTAGAGCATAGTGACTCCTGAACCTAAATTGCCGTTTACCCATTCGATGATGCCGTTTTCCTCGACTACGGCGCGCTTGGTGTTTAGGTTGTATGTATTGGAACTCCAGTTTTCAATGCTGCTGTAACGACAGCGCGCGTTTTTCATTACATGGATCTCTACGCAGCCTGCGTGCAGCGCGTTTTTGGTGTAAGTTGGGGCACTGCACCCTTCAAGATACTGGCACTCAGCGCCTTCGTCTACTATGATGAGCGTGTGTTCGAATTGTCCGCCTTTGCGCGCGTTCATTCTAAAGTACGCTTGTAGCGGCGTTTTGAGTTTGACGTCCTTTGGAATGTAGATGAAAGTCCCCCCAGACCATACCGCGGCGTGCAGTGCTGAGAATTTGTGTAGGCCGATTGGAACGCAACTCGTCATAAAGTACTTCTTCATTAAATCAGGGTATCTCTTGAGGGCTTCGTCACAGTCAGTGAAAATGATCCCTTGTTTTTCCCATTCTTCCTTGAGCTTGTGATAAACTGTCTGCGACTCGTACTGTGCCCCGACGCCGGCGAGGCTGTTGCGTTCTGCTTCGGGGATTCCGAGTTTTTCGAACGTGTTTTTTATGTCTGTTGGTACTTCATCCCACGTTGTCGCGCTGTCTTTGGCGTTAGGCTTGATGTAGTAGTGCAGGTCGTCTAAGTCAAGTTTGGAGAGGTCCGGGCCCCACCCCGGCATGTTCATTTCGCGGAATTTTCGGTAGCCTTCGAGCCGCTTTTCCAGCATCCAGTTCGGCTCGTTTTTGGAGGCAGAGATTTCTCTAACCAGCTCTTCTGTTATGCCGGGCTTGGCCTTGAACGCCAGGTCCTCAGGGTTGTAGTGGTCGTAGTTTTCCCGGTTTATCTGGAATGTCGAGTCCATTTGTGAAGCCATGTTGATCCCCATTTTGTGCTTAGCATAGTTCTGTATGGCTATATATATAAAACAGGTGCATATCTAAACTAGGGTAAGATAAGTTATTGCCCTATAAAATATAGAAAGCTTTATATATGTTGGGGAATAAGAAACTAGGTATGATTCAGCAGAAACTTGGCCTAGATGATAGGGACGTAAAGATCCTGACGTGGATGATGGAAAACCCTGGAATTTCACAGGCCGACATAGCCGAGCGATTAAAGGTATCGCAGCCCAGCGTCAACGCCCGGATTCAGAAGCTTACAAGAACAGGGATGCTAAACCACCACGTGGGCTTGAGTTTCACTAACTCGGGCTTGTTCCTCGCCCGCGTTGACTTGACGGCCAGCAACCCCAACATGTTCCTTGAGAAAATGAGGAAATGCAGCTTCTTCGTCAACGGCTTTATAATGAGCGGCAAGAACAACGTTTCAGTTTTCCTCGTGTCAGAGGGTCTCAAGAAGATTGACGAGATCATCACTAACCACATCCGCAGCGAGGAGGGGGTCTCAGACATTAACGTCAATGTTGTTGTCTCGGCGAGCAACGATTTTCTGTTCAAACTAAATTTGGTTTCGGAAGTCCAGAGGAACAACTGCTTGAATCCAGAGAGCTGCGCCAATTGCAACGTGGTTCATCCGTCAGCAGCATCAACGGCCCGAATCAAGTAATTGCGGCACCTTCTCATTCAGCAGCCGAATTAGCTCAGGGTCATCGCGTGGGTACAGGTCAGGTATGTTGAGATTCCTGAGCTTGTGCGCGTGCTCTGGATACAATGATTTTATGAGGTTTTCCTGCGTGTCCTCGAAAACAATAATGAGGTCGGCCCATTCCACGTTTTCTTTCGTCACGTCGTACATCCCACTGTACTTGCCATTAAAGAGCTTGGCTGCAGTCGGCGATCTTTGGAGGCCTGCGCGGCACACGAACAGCAAGTTCATACATGAGTGAGACGGGGAAGCTTTAAATACTATTATGTGCAAAAAATAACTGGTTAAAACATGTGGCTTAAGAAAGCGTCAATGGAACAGGCTGAGGTGCATCTAAAAAGTGGCAATGCCGCAGTTGTAATACAGATAGGGGACACTGATGAGGCCTTGATTCTTGACCCCGCAGAGGGCGAGCAATTAGAGCGGATTTACCCCCCATCAGCATCTGACCTTCTAAGGGGCGTGGAGAACAATGAAGACGGCGCAATAACACGCCTGCACGAAGCCCTCTTAGGCCCGTATAATGAGGACATCAAGGGTTAAGTCAGGGGGCATGGGCAAGGTATAAAAATGCCCGTGGGCAAAACTGAAATATAATTAAAATTAATGACAGAGAACATTAGAGGTGATTAATGTGTGGCAAGTCGAAGAGGTTAGCAACAGTGATGCGCGGGTTCTCATGAACGATAAGCTTACGAGTTGGGACCCTGCTGTTGATTTAAAGGTTAATGGCAAGCGCGTACGCATGGATAGCAAGGGCATTCCCAGATCGCCTGACACCTTTGTGGTTCTTAGGGGCCTCACCGAAGTTTGCCTCAGGCGCACTGCTGATAACGGCAGCAATACTCCGGTAAAGGACGAGGTAACGGAGTGGCTGTCGCAGCGCAAGGACATACTTGCCCGCCTATAATGAGGTTAGAATACACATGTGGACACTCATAGAACTACCAGAAGAGTCAGCGTTGGATATATATTGGGATGAAGGCGTTTTTTGGCAGAGGTCTCCGGGCTCGGTGCGCGTCAATGGAAGAACGGTGAATATAGGCACGAAAGTCTTGTCGTCGGAAGAAACGTTCGTCCACGTCCCGTGCGGCTTTACGTCTGATGAGGACCGTTTTTTTATTCACAGGCCAGGAGAAGCCCAATTAGTAGATGAGGTTCAGGACTTGCTTAACCCCACGCTATAGGAGATGATCAATCTTCGCCGCGAGAATAAAATCGTTGTCCGAGAGCCCCTTGATGGCGTGCGTTGATAACTCGAATTTTATTTTGTTCCAGCCGTGCAAGTGGATGTCAGGGTGATGCCCTTCTTGTTCCGCAATGTACGCAACGGCATTGATGAAAAACATGGCCTGCTTGAAGTTTTTGAATTCGAATTCTTTGCTGATTGATTTTTCGTCCTGCGTAACGCCCCATTTGGGTACTTGTTCCAGCATTGGTTCAAACTCTTTGCGTGTCAACGGGGGAATTCCGCCTTCGCATGGCACGCACTTCTTATCTGTCAGTTTCCCAGTAATTCCCGCAGTCATATTCTCAATCTTCTTATCATTCATGTTGTTATCATTAGTCCTGTTGCTATCCCTTGTGTTGTTTTACGGCCCAAACTCGATTTGTATGACGTCGCCGTCTGCCCAGACATAGTTGCCGAATTCGCTATTTGGAATCCCGTTTACGGTCATTTTCAGGACGCCGGGGGAACCATCGGGGCACGCGTCGCCGTTTGAGTAGCCATCAAACGTCGTGCTATTGAAAGTAAGGCCCAGGTTTTCAAAGAAGTTCACCAACCTCAATGTTCCCCAGTCATACGGAACTTGCGTTTCTGGATTTACCTCGAGGCGGTCGTGCCAGTGCACTACCCCGGATTCCTTGTGTGTATGGCTCTCGTTAAGCTCGCCGGTTTCTAATCCAAACGCGAAAGCTTCGCCGCAAACGCGTGCAGTGATTTCTGAGTGTATGTGCATTGTCATGTAGCACGTGCCTTCGGCGCAAACTACAACTGGTATGTTTTCTCCACCGTACTGTCCCCCAAAGTACGCCAGGATTGCGAGTATAGAAACGATGGCGATGTTTATTCCCAGGGCCTTGGCGTTGGGTTTTTTCTTCTTTCCAGTAAAAGCGAAGTAAATAAGCAACGTTGTAATGAGGGCCCATGTTCCTCCAAGGCCATAGTTAAAGTAAAGTAGCGTTGCATTTGCTGCCCCATTGCCGTTTTCAGCGGCGCATCCGTTTTCAAAATCGCATATCGCCGGGCCTGCTGGCTTCGCTGTTTCGTTAATGTGCGGCTCGCCAGCCGGTGTGTCGTCTCCTTCTTCGTGCGACAATGCCAATGGGGTAATTAGTAATACTGCAACCAATGCAAGCAGTGCTGCTAGTGTTAATGCCTTTTTCATTTTTTTATCAACCTCCGGTTTGCAGAATCATGAACATCCACACTCCCATGCCTACAAGAAGCGAGCCGATAAACAGCCTCATCAGGCCCCGGTGGCGTTTTCTCCAGGCTTCAAGCCACTCGACATTAGAGCCCTTGAAGAAGGCGCCGAGGATAATGAACAATGGGATTATGAAAATGACGTTGTAGAGCAGCAGGAACGTGAGGTTTGAAATCGTCAATCCGCTCAAGCTCATTAATGCCAAGACGCCGAGGTAGACTGCGCCAGTGCATGGCAGTTCTACAAGCGCTACAAATACCCCAAGTAAGAAGGCTGCGGTTTTCCTTTGCCCGACTCGTTCGGTGTAAGCGTGTATCCTTGCAGACTGGCCGGGCAGTATTGATAGGCTGGGGCCCTTGCCGTACCAGAAAAAGTCTTTGATTTCCAGCAGGCCGAATAGTATAATAATGGCGCCTATGACTTGGTAAGCTACAACTGACGCGGCGCCGATGGTTCTGATTACAGGCAGTAGGATGAGGCCGGCAACTAGGTAAGTCAGGAACACGGCGGCGATGTATATCGTTCCGTTTACCAGGATTTTGTTGTTTATTTGGGAGGGGGTGAACTTTTTGCTGGATGACTTGAAGGCCTGGCTCAGGTAGCCTATCATGAATATCAGCACGCCGAAGGCGCAGGGGTTGATTCCATCGATTATTGCTGCGCCTATAATTAGGGGCAGGTCTATTGTTGTCACCATGCTTAACAGAACTCACATACCTTTGGGTCTTTCTCGTACTTCTCAATGCACTCAGGGGAGCAAAATTTTAACGCGTCTTTTGTAAAGCCCTTTTTTGTTATGAGCTTGCCGCATTTGAAACAGCTGTCTTCTTTTTTTGCCATTGTTAATCAACAATGCACACATATAAATAGTTTTGTCTAATTAAAAAAAGGTTAAAGAAAAAAAAGGCACGGGTAAGCTATTGCCCAAACTATTGCCTGTACTGTGCCAGGTTTAGTTTCTCGATGCGCGCGTTCACTTCTGCGTAATCAATTGTTTTGAAGAACGCCTCGATGTACTTTGGCCTCGCCGTGGCGTAGTCTATGAAGTACGCGTGCTCGTAAACGTCCATTACCAATAAGGGGATTGTGTTCCATACCCCGCCGATGTTGTGCAAATCACAAAGGACGTTGAATAGTTTTCCAGAGTCAAGGTCGAACGCCAGCACGACCCAGCCGCGCGCGCTTTTTCCACAGGCTTCGAAATCGGCTTTCCAGTTCTCGAATGAGCCGAAGTCTGCAGCGATCCAGTCTGCGATAGTGCCATCAAGTGTTCCGTTTCCACCCATGTTGTCGAAGTAGTTCTCGTGCAGTTTCACTCCATTAAGGGCAAAAGTTTCTTCAACTTTTAGTTCTCTGAAGTCGCTGTATGTTCCATTTGCAGTGCCCCGGTCTGCTGTTTCGAGCTTCTTCCTAATTTCATTGGTTTTGTTTACGTAGCCCGCGTAGAGTTTGTCGTGATGTTCACTTAGTTGTTTTTCTGACAAGCCCGGCAGTTCCTTGTATTTTAGTGGTTTAACAGTCAGTTCCATTTTGTTCATCCTCCTTTTTTCGAAAGTAAGCGTTATGTTAGTTCTTGGCATTAGTTCTGCACGGCATGGTACTTATACATTGCTGCTATGGATTATAGCCGATTGAATGAGACGGGTATTTTCACTTATTGCGTTGTGTTTTAAATACCTGTTTGTGTAAATAATAGGTATGGGGCATACAAAACAGGAATCGGTTGTAATTCCATTGAGTGTCGTTGACGAGCCTGATGATCCATTGTATTGGAAAATCAAGGCTGCGTTAGAGAATTTGCAGCGAGCTCCTGATCCAGAAGAACTTCGAAAGCAGAACGAAGAGCTTGATAGAATTGAGCGAGAAGATGGGTTGGAAGCTTTACAAAAGGAGTTAAGACGAAGGGTGGGTCTAGAATAAGTCTTCTGGCCTGACTACCTTAATCTGGTTCTTGAATTTATCGAAATCAATTGTGTTTCGAGTAATTATATAATCGGCACCGGCTCGTACGGCGAGGATTCCGTGAAGCTCATCTTGAAAATGATGAGGATTTTCTTGTTTAGCCAGAGCAATGTCTTCTCTTGCAAATGATATGGGGATTATTTTCTTTTTTGCAATAGAGTACAGCATTTTTAGGTCTTCAGCTTGTCTTATTCGCCTAAATTCATTCAGCGTCCAATCGGAGATAATCACTTGATGCTTACAAGATGCAGCTTCCCAAAACAGTTTTGATGAAGAACTCCCGATGTCTTGGCCATAAATGTTTTTGCTGTCTTCTATGGCATAAACAAGAACGTTTGTGTCGATGTACAACCGCGCCATGTATAGTATTGTAAACAATGTAAGTTATATGTTTTTTGCGATGCGGTCTGGTGGTTTCTAGTTGCAACTCGTTAACTCGTTCTTCGGTTTATTTTTGTTGCAACCCAAAAATAGTTAGCTTTTAGTACGTGTTCCCATCCAATACATATATGATGTTCTTGTCGCAGGGCTTGGAGTTTGACGAGGAGAAGCACGAGTACACGTACAACGGCAAGGCCCTGATTTCAACGACCACGTTTATCCACTCTTTCTTTCCGGGTTTTGAAGAAGAGTACTGGGCCGAATTCAAGGCGCAGCAGATGGGCTGGACAAAGGCCCAGGTGCTTGACATGTGGCAGCAAAACAAGAATTTCGCTACCAGTTATGGCCATAAGATCCATGCGCTGGCGGAGAACATTGTCAAAGACCCAAGTTATGAGGGTTGTGATGATATTGAAAAATCCCACGAGGGTGCCATCAAGGAATTCCTGGAGCCGCTAAGAAGTTATGAATTACATCCTGAAGTGCAAATGTTTAACGTTGATTTTGGCGTTGCGGGGACCGCAGACCTAATCGTCAAGGATGGCAATAACATTAGTGTATATGACTGGAAGACTAGTAAATCGATTGACATGTCGAATGGCAGGGGGAATTATGCAAAGCCGCCTATTGAATATTTGAGCGCGAATAATTACACGCAGTACGCGTTGCAGTTATCGTTATACGCCAAGCTCTTGCAGAGCAGAATTCCGGGGTTGGAAATCAATGACTTGGTTATCGTACACCTGCCTAAATCCAGCAGCGAGTGCAAGGCTTACCCTGTTAAGTATTTGAAAAATGAAATCGAGGCCATGCTTGAGCATTACAAGCAGCAGCTGTTAGTTGTTTAGCCAGAAGGTGCTTGTTTGCTCAATGGCGTCGAGCACTTCGTCTTGTGTATGCGCCTTTGCCTCGGCGTGCTTTGCCCCGAATTGCGCGAGAAAATCATCATAGCTTTCTTTCGCGTTCTCGCTCCACGAGATGAACACCGCCTCGTGGTTTGGAAGAGCGGCTTCTAGGGCCTTGTTGATTTGCCTGACGCCCATTAGTCGTAAGAGGAATTCCATTTCCTCTGTTTTAGAGATGTTTCGTTTCTCCGCAAACGCGCGCCTTGTCTCAATAATGGCGTGCTGCGCGTGCTTTTCCCCAAACACTAAGGTGGCGTTGGCTACCTGGGTTTTAGGGTGTTTTTCTAGAAACCCGCGGATTGCCACCTGACTTGGTGTTTCTTCAAAGGCCACGTGTTGAATGAGCATTTGCTTATTGTGCATTTCAGGGTATATATACGCAAAGCTTTTTAAACCCAGCCAAGCACAAAATATTCCTATATTGGTGAGCATGCATGGCAGTTACGCACAGGCACGATTTAAGAAAACCAACAGGCGGAAGAAAGCGCTACATTCGTGAGAAGAAAAAGTACGAAATGGGCAGTTTACCGACGAATACCACTATTGGAAAGACCAGCAAGGTTACGAAGAAACAGAAAGGTGGGGCTATGACGATAAAGCTGAAACACGCTGACGAAGCCAATGTTTTAGATCCAAAAACAAAGGCCTACAAGAAGGCCAAGATAAAGACCGAGATCGAGAACAAGGCTAATGTGAATCTGGCACGGCGAAACATCCTCACAAAAGGCGCCATAATTGACACCGAGGCGGGCAAAGCCAGGATCACCAGCAGGCCGGGCCAGCATGGAGTCGTAAACGCAATCCTTCTCGAAGATCAGACTTACGGCGACAAGAAGAAGGGCCACTAAAAGCGATTAGGGGCACAGCAGCTCATTTTTTCCTCGATTGCACCATGTGTACCAGTCGCTTGTAAATGTTTTTTCTGTGAGAAATCATCTGCACCTTTACTTCTTTTTCGATCAGTTTTATTTCGATCAAAGCCCGGTAGTCCCATGCTATGGTGAATGTCATGCCAATCCGAACTCTTGCATAATTGCTTCATGACTAACGAATTTCTTTGACTTGGATCGCTTGGCGAGTTCAGCAAGCACCTCGTCTCTAAGTTCAGGTTCAAACCTCGCGCGTATTGCGTCTCTTATGAATTCTGACTTGTTCGCATAAAATCCTTTTTTTACAGCTGCACTTATGAGTTTTTCAAGATCAGCAGTCAGCCTAACTTGCACTGTTGCCGTAAAATCACCGTAGTACATATGTACTACATGATATAAAACGGTTTTGCCATGCCCAATTATTTCTATCACAGCATGTAGTCGTCTGCTGATCCTGCGCGTGCCCATATACCGAAAATCACAACCTCTGATACAATGAGGCAATCATTAGGGGCAAAAGCACAGTGGCGTCGCCTTCAATCGTCACGTAGTCGGCGTCTTCTTTTACTTTGCCCCAGCTGACGGCTTCTCGCAAGCGTGCGCCCGAGAGCGATCCGTCCCACTCCGGCGCAGTTGTAATGTACACTGCCTTGTCAAGCCCTTCCTTGAACTGGCTCCACCAGATGGTGTGGTGCTTGCTGATTCCGCCGCCCAGCATCAGTGCGCCAAGCCGTTTAGAGGAGTGCACAAAATCAGAAACAGCATCGGCTTCTTTCATTAAGTTTAAGTTGAAGTCCTTGTGGCCCTGCTGGTAGAAGTACCACATTTGCCACCCCCAGGCTCCGTCTGTCGGGCCCGGAATGAACACTGGTATTTGGTTCTTCCAAGCCCAGTACGTGATCGACTCTTCTCGGTTTTCTTCGTTTTCCAGTGCTTCGCCGAATTTCCAAACAAGCTCATGCGGCGCCATGTCGCGGTCTCCGTCATTGTACCACTTCAATAGCAGCGGCTGCATTTTTTGCTCAAGAATTTCCCCATACGATTCGTTTGGAATTAATATGTTGCCTTCGCGGTTGATGTTTTCTTGATGGAGTTTTTTGTCATCCATTTCAAATGCGCCGTGGTAGTAGTCGCGCCACACGCGGGCGAGGTCATGGTCTAGCGTGCCGCATGTTGTTATTACGGCGTCGACAAGCTTGTTCTTCACTAAGTCTTTAATTATTCCGCGGCAGCCGGTAGAAATGATCGCTGCTGGGAAGCTTAGGATGACGCGCATGTCAGAATCAGAAACCATGTCTTGGAGAATGTCAACTCCAATGCCGAGTTTTTTGGCAACAAAGCCTCCAGAGTCGCGCATTTGCCGTACCATGTCGTCTTGGGTTGTGCCCTTGTTTAGTTTGATGTCGTTTATTGGTTTCAGGTCTTTCTTTTCCATTTGACCACAGAGCATAGTTGGGATAACAAGTTAATGTCAGTGGCTCAGTAGTTACTCCGTTCTTCATGTGTCCAAATCAGTCCGGGACGGTATCCTCATTGCCAATATTATTCGTGTTTTTGGGGTTTATAAATGCTTTGGTTGTGGTGGCTTTGCACATAAGTTATATCTGTTAAAACTCTATTTTAATATTAATTCGACTATGATAATATTTTCTTCCTTAAGGATTTTCTTAGGATGAAATGTATCAAAATCTTTTTTTTCTTTATTTTCAATATATTCATTGATTTTTTTAACAGTGGATGTTCCTATTCCATGGATATGGACAAATTTGATTCCATATTTTTTAGATACATCCAATTTATTTTTAATATCTTCTGTAATCTTTTCTTTAGTCATATGCTCATTTACAAAAACAGCTAATGCCTTATTTGAAACAATATCCTCATATAAGCCATTAAAAGTTCCTGGTGAAGAATTGTAGAGTTCCATTAAAAAATTATCAAAATAGCCTGCAGTACATAAATTTGAGATATTGTTTCCGCGAGTTCCAAAAGTAGTATTTATATCCTGTTTTAATTTCTTAATATCTTTTCTTTTTCTAAATACACTCCTCAAGTAAAGTGAAGCATTTAGTGCTTCTAAATCATATTTTGGAATTTTATTCTCAAAAAATGTCAATATTTGTTTTCCTTCTTTATTCTTATTGTAGTCATTAATACTATCAAATAAGTCTAAAGTTTCTTTTTTAAAAATAGTTTTTTCATTGGCTAAAATTTGTGGGAAGATTTTTTTGATATCCTGCTTTTGTTTCGGACTTAGGGCCGCTAAATTAATATCAAGTTCTCTTTCAAGACTAACATAGTATTTATTAGTCACTTTGTTGTTAGAATTAAAATTGAGAGAAAGGATTGGGGTTTTAATATCAATGTTTAGAATTCCTTTTAATTTATCAAACCAAGTCATTATATGCCTTCTTTTGAGAGTTTCATTAAAGAAATTAAATTATCTTTTATAAAAACTTCAGAGCCTTTTTTAACGCCTCCAAAGTCATTTATTGATATTTCTTCGCCCTCAAAAGTTAGAACTTTTTGATTAGGATTTGCTCTCTCAACAATTAAGCCATCAGCATTGATTTTTTTGTCTAGCAATGTGAGTATTTCTCCCTTTGCCGAATCCTCAAATGTTATATTGATATTTATCACCTACTATGACGAAAATCTTAGGATATATAAACTTATTCTTGAATGTAATTAATCCTAAAGATGTGAAAATTCTAATTTTATAGGTTTATAAATGTTGTGTAATGGAACGGCTTGTATGTAGTTCACAATGACAAATCACGTCAATTAAAGTGCAAAGCTGCTCGTGCTCAAAAAAAGGTACGAGTTATTTCTTCTTTGTGGCTTTCTTAATGGCGCTTGTGAACTTCTTGGCCACTTCGGGGTTTGACTCGGCGACGGCTTCGAAGGCCCTTAGCACTTCTAGTGGGACGGCGAAAATCACGGTGTTTGATTGGTCGCTTGACAAGTCGTTGATGGTCTGCAATGTCCTTAAGTGTAGTGCTCCTGGCGCGCTTGCTAGTGTCCTTGCCGCCTTGGCCACGTTGTCAGCTGCAATGACTTCACCTTCAGCATTGATAATGGTGGCTCGCTTTTCCCGTTCTGCCTCTGCTTGTTTCGCCATTGTTCTCTTTAGCGATTCAGGTAATTCGATGTCCTGTAGTTCAATATTCGTTACATCAATGCCCCACGGGGCAGTTGCAATGTCGACGATTTTTTCTAGCTTGCTTGCTATCTTTTCTCGTTCAGAAAGAACCTCATCTAGTGTGGCTTCGCCAGTCACGTTTCTCAATGAGGTCTGGCCGTATTTTGACACGGCATAATGAAAATCGCGCACGTTTAGGATGGCTTTTTCCGGGTCCTTGACCTTCGCATAGATTACTGCGTTGATGCCCACTGGCACGTTATCCTTGGTCATGACCTCTTGTTTTGGTATGTCAATGGTCATGATTCTGGTGTCTACCATTTCGATGCGCTCAACTAATGGGATGACGTAGTGCATGCCGGGTTCTAGTATGCCGGTGTACTTGCCCAGCCTCAGTTTTACTGCGCGTTCGTACTGGTTCACTATGGTTATGCCTTTGAGTATGATGATCCCAATGATAATGCCTGCGATGGTTTCGAAAACTACCATTTTACATTCCTTCTGTGTTGCTAGAACCGCATCGGTTGTTCAGTGTCTTCTTGTTCTTTCATCTTTTTAATCCTTTGGTAGTAGAAAAACCCGAGTATTATGACGATGCCGAGGATCAGAATCAGCACGAGAAAAATGGGGCTCCTTGATGTTGACTCTGGCCCTGTTGGCTCTGTGGCTTCTGGTTCCTGCTCTGTGGCGTTTGCTGCTGGTTTTGGCCTCAGGCTTTTGCCGGGGTTGTTCGCAAGGTCGACAATGTCAATGCCTGATGAGCCGGTGCTTTGCATTTCCCGCACGTACTGCCGTACAAGTTCTGCCTTTTCAGTGTCCTTGTTTGCAATGAAGCACGCTATGGCCTCGTCATAGGTGTCAAGGGCGTTTAGGATGTTCTCGACTTCAAGCGCGGCCTGCAGATAAGCTCCTGCGCACAGGTAATAGTTATCTGACACGAGGGTTTTTACCTGGTCGCGCGCATGGCACAGCGCGACGTTTTTGTATGCCTCTGCTGCCTTATCTAGGGTTTCGAGGTTTTTGTATTTCGTGGCCGCGAGGTTGTTGTAGTAGTCGCACTTCTGTATTAATGAAAAGTCAGTTCCCGGGTTTTCAAAGCACTTGCCTGCGAGCTCATAATATTGTGTGCTTTGGATGTCTGAAAAGTCTGCAGTGAGTTGCGCTGCCTTTGTTGCTGCTTGTTCGCAGAGGTTTCTTTCTTTGATTTCAGAGTAGCATTCTGCTGCTTGGCTATGGAATGCAGCAGCGCCTGTTGTCAGGCCTGCATCTTCGTAAATCGCGCCGCGCTCTGCATACAGGCTGCACTGTTGTGCTGTACGCGTGCGTTGTGTTTCAACAAGCGCTATGGCCTTTTCGTATTGCTTGTCAGCCTGTTCGTAGTCGTTGTTGTTCTTGAAGGCCTCTGCTGCTTTTATGTAATTGTCAAGGGTCGGTGTTTTCATGGTTGTTTTTTCATAACACACCGCGGCCCGCAGGTAGGCGGCAGCTGCTTTTCCGGAATCAAGAAGCTGGTTGTACAGTTCCGCAGCACTAATGGACAGGGTCGCGCAGTCCGTGTTCTTGCTGTTCTGTTGTGCACAGATTGCCGCGCCGTCATAATCAGCAGCAGCTTCGCGGCTTTTCTTAAGTTGAACATAGATGTCTGCTGCCTTTTTGTAATTCGATGTGCATTGTGTCAGTTGAAGATTCTGGGCGTTGCACAGGCCTGCCTTTTCGAAGTTCAGCGCTGCCAGCGATTGCTGCCCAAGTAATTGCGCATTTGTCGCGTTTAGTTCATAGTCAATGCAAACGCTCGCCTGCGAAAAGCCAAGTTGTGCCGTCAGGATTAGCATTGGCAGCAACAGCACGTACCATCGTAGCTTCATAATGCTCAATAATGACGCCGGGTTATTTAATGTTGTCGTTACTCAGCAGGTGCTTTGTGAACCATTTCACTGTTTTATCAAGCATTTCCGTTTCATGGCCCTCGAACAAGTGTTCGGCATTTGGAATTATATGCACTTCATGTGGCGCCTTGAAGTTGTTCAGGAATTCGTTCGTCATGTCCAGGATGATTTGGTCGTCGCCGCCGATGATGAAGAGGCATGGAAACTTCACACCCTTGGCAAGTTGATAGTAGTCCTGCCACGGTGTGGCCCGGAAAACGCAGGTCTTGAATTTAACTTTGCTCAATAAACACACTACGCCGCCGGTACTAGAACCAGAACCCCCAAGGCGCGTTAGGTCAACATCTTCGTCCTCTAGCGCTTTTACAGCGCTCGCCAGGTCGTTCCCTAGGTCTTCCAACGTTGATTCTTCAACGTTGCCCTCGCTTTCTCCGTGCCCGCGCAAGTCGATCAGAAATGTCGAAATTCCTTTTTTGTTCAATTCGCCAGCGATCATGGTGTTGCGCGGACTGTTTTTGCCACTGTGCAGGCCGTGCCCAAAAACTACTATGGGGGATCCTGGTTTCGGCATATTTAAAATGCCAACGAGTTTTTGCCCGGCGCTGTTCTTGAAAACGATGCGCTTCTCTGCCATGAAATGGGTTAGAGCAAGCTTCCTAAATAAGGTAGCGCCAAGAACGTGCCGATTGTGCTGCCGATGTTTGAAAACGCGGCCACCATCATTACCCGCGTCACGCTGTTTTTTGTATAATCAGAAAATGATTTTAGTTTTCTCAAGCTCTCGACATCCTTGACCTTCGGCATGCGCACCTTCAATTCTACTGCGCCCGCGACAATGCCCGCGCTAATGCCGGGATTTAATGAAGTGAAAGGGGCCGCGACAAACGCCGCTAATACTGATTTCCAGTGGCCGCGTGCAAGCAGTGCACCTGCGGCGCTGAGTGCGCCGTTGATGATGAACCACTTCATGAACAAGTCTATCGTGAAGTCTAGGCCGCCTTTTGTGAAGCCCTGGTAGAGGATCGCAATGAAAATGAGGGGGATGAGCCAGAGCAGGTATTTGATTTTGCTTGGCCTTATGGGTTGCTCTTCAGGGATTTTCTTTTTGAGCCATTGTTTGACTCCATTGACATGGCCGGCCCCTACGACAGCAAGTATGCGCTTGCCTTGCGCGGTTTTGATCTTCTTGGCGAGGTATGCGTCGCGCTCGTCGACAAGAACGTGTTTGGCTTTTGGCATCTCGCGCGCCATTTCGTTCATTAACTCGGTAATGACGTCTGTCTTCTTGAGCTGCTCAATCTCTTCCTTGCTTATGGTTTCGCTGCTGAAGACTCCGGATACGAGGCTACCCAGCAGCTTGAATTTCTCGAAAATTCCCATTGCGGCCCAGGCCCGGCGCAGTGTCACGTCAATCGGTCGGTCTGCCAGCACCACTGGAATGTCGCGTTTTTCCGCTTCGCGGACAGCGGCCAGCATTTCCGCGCCCGGTTTTACCTTTAGGTCTTTTCCGAGTTTGGCTTGGAAGTTCCCAAGCAGCACTTGGGTCAGAAAGAGGTTTGTGTTGCCTTCAGTGACGATGTGCGAGAGCTGCTTGTTGTCCCAGGTTTTTTTCTTCTTTAGAATCTCTGCGCGTTTCTTGTCCAGTTCAACCGCGATTGTGTCTGGTTTGACCTTTTCAATTGCGTCCTTGACGTCGCGGATGCTCTGCCGTGAGACGTGCGCCACCCCAAGAAGGTGTATCTGCTTTCCATTGGCTGTGATTTTTTCCATGCGCTTCAATTAATGCTGTTGGTTTTATTTATTCTTTATCTTGGTTTCGGGTTGCCTGAAAAACAGCTTTGATCCAATTAGGTGTAGTATCCTGATGGCGAACTCTAGCGCGACAATGAATGCAAAGTAGTATGTCAACGTGACCCAGAGGTCGATGTTTCCAAGTTCTGTCGTTAGGGCATCTATTGCTGCTTGCGGGTTGAAGAACGTCGCGTCAATTATGAATACGCCAAGCAGCGCGAACGGCAGGAGCTTGGCCAGGTCTTTTGATAGGTCCTCATTCACATATGCTGTTACTCGGACTGCGCCAATAATGGCCATGCTCATCAACAGAACGTTGGCGACGTTTGTAGTCCTTGACAGTAGGAGCAGCAGGCCTGACAAAATCAATAGGCTAGCGAAGATGGTTACCGGCACAATGAGGACGTACCTCACTATGTATAGTATAGATGGGATGATCATCCTTGCTAGGCCAAAGCGCTTTCCTTCGTATCTCGACAAGTCAAGTACTAGGAAGTCCCGCTTAGCGATGTATCTGTAGAAATAGAATATTACAAGGGAGTAAATCGCTATGCCTACAATGAACATTGCGAGGTTTTGCAGAATGACGAAGGTCTGCTCGGGCGAAAGTTGCAGTGCCTGTGCCGTTTGGACAAGCTGTTGCCCGTTTACTTGACCCAGAATGTCCGCGGCTTGCGTCTGGATTTGCAGCATCGTCATGCATTTCACTACCGTGTTTTGCTATAAATAGTTATGTGCTTCAAATGAGTGTGAGAAGGTACATTATGACTAGCCCTGTGATGAAGAACGCCGAGTGCTGCATGCCTTCCTTGAAGCCCTCTTTTGCCAGTTCTGGCATCAGGTCAGTTGCTGCGATGTAAATAAAGTGGCCTGCTGCTAGGGGTAACAGCAGCGCAAATGAATTCCCGATTGTGCCCGCAAAATAGAAACCAACAAGCCCGCCGACGACGCTGGACAATGCTGTGAAGAAGTTGACCCTGAGCGCGCGGATTTTCGACATGCCGCCATGAATCAGCAAGGCAAAGTCGCCGATTTCCTGCGGGATCTCGTGGAGTATTGTCGCGCCGGTTGTTATGACTCCCAGTGGAATGCTTACGAGATAGCTTGCCGCAATGATTAGGCCGTCAACAAAATTGTGTATAACATCTGAAACCAGGACAAGGTACGACACCGGCGAGATCTTGTTTTTCTTGTGCTCCTTGGCGGACCCGTGGTGATGGTGCCACTGGATGAATTTTTCCAGGAAGAAGAACATTGAAAAGCCAATTAGCACCGTGGCATAAACCTCGATTGTGTTGCCGATTAACTCTACAGCCTCTGGCAGCAAGTGAAGCAAAGCCCCGCCAAGCAGGGCGCCTGCTGACAAGGCCACCAGGGGCTGCAAAACACGCTGTAATGCCCTGTCCGTAACAGACAGTGTTACAATGCCCACTAGCGATACGAGGCTCACAATGGCTGTGCTCGCAACGATGTACACCAATTGGCTCATGACGCAAATAATCCGGCTTGATTTAAAAAGTAGGCTGTAAGATGATGCTAGAAGAACTGTTAAATATGCAATGGCTGTAAATCCAAGTGATGGAAACAGCACCAGACACAGAACTAGCTAGAAAACTGGAATTCAAGGACCTGTTGGTTTACGGCGTTGGCGTCATCCTTGGTGCAGGTATCTACGCCCTGATCGGCAAGACAGCGCTCATGGCTGGCAACTCTGTCTGGATTTCATTCATAATCTCTGCCCTTATCGCGACCTTCACCGCGTTTAGCTATGCCGAGCTGTCTTGTATCTCGGCAAAGACCGCGGCAGAAGCACACTACGTGGAGGCTGCTTTCAAGAAAAAACTCCTATCATTCCTCGTAGGCTGGAGCATGATCGCCATGGGCGTCGCGTCAGCCGCGACCGTGGCGCTCGGTTTTTCGGGCTATTTCGTAGACCTCCTTCTGCCTGCCATGGCCGGCGTGGTTATTGTGTCGGCGTCTGTGATAACGGTCAGCCCCATCACAGTCATCGCGGCCATTCTTGTCATAGTGCTCGCGTACATCGGTTTCATTGGCATCAAGGAATCAGCGCGCCTAAATATGGTTTTCACATTGATTGAAGTCTTTGGGCTGTTGCTGATCATCGCCCTCGGGGCCTTTTTTATTCTCGGTAATGGTTTTCCGGCGATTGATTATGCTGAAATGCCAAATGGCTTATCTGGGCTTATTGGCGCTGTCACCTTGATTTTCTTTGCATACGTTGGGTTTGAGCAAATCGTCAACGTGGGGGAGGAAGTCAAGAACCCGGAAAAGACAATCCCACGGGCGCTAGTTGGGGCCATCCTAATCGCGACGCTTTTGTACATCCTCGTCGCAGTGGCCGCGGTATCAGTAGTCAACTGGCAGGCCCTTGGAGAAAGCCCTGCCCCGCTGAGGCTTGTGGCGGAAACCGCATTACCTGGAACTGGTGGGCTGCTGAGTTTGATCGCGCTATTCGCGACAGCCAACACGGTCCTCATAATTCTGATCGTGAACGCGCGCATCATCTACGGCATGAGTAAGCAGGGCATGTTCCCAAAGTTCCTTTCAAAAGTTCACGATAAGAATAGGACCCCGATAAATGCGATAATTATCAGCACTCTCATTGCAGGCGCGTTCGCGTTTTTAAAGGACATTTCCACAGTGGCTGAGATGACGAACTTCAGCATCTTCCTCGTTTTCTTCTTCGTCAACCTCGCGTTGATAAAGATGCGTTTCACTGATAACTACAGGTGCATGTACTTCAAGTCACCGGTTAACATCGGCAGGCTGCCTGTGCTTGCGCTGCTTGGCGCGATTTCCTGTTTCCTCGCCCTGGCGTCTTACGTTGTAAAATTTACGGATGTCATCACTGTCCACTTTTCAGAGTCATTCATCATGTCTGTTGGAATACTGGCCGTTGGGGTTGTTGTTTTCATTATCCTTGACGCACTGGATCTGGTGGAGTTTGACTACATAAAAATCCGGAAGAGGAAACAGCCCCTGTTAGCGGGCGTCAAGGACGTTATTGTAAAGGCGCCCTAGGGCTGAAAGCTATTGGTTTTTTCTGCCTGTTCTTGACATTCCTATGCTCTTCATCATGGGCCTGAATCCGAGTTTTTCGAAAAGCTTGATGGCGCCCGTGTTTTTTTCATTTACTTCTAGGCGAATTTCTTTTTTGTTCTCGCTGACTTTTTCTATCAACGCTGATGCAACGCCCTTGTTTCTGTGCTTTGCATCCACTATTAGGTCATGAATTGACGTGGTGTCGTTTTTTTCCTCTTCCGCATACTGAAGCCAGCCGAGAATCTCGTCATTTTCTTCTGCCACCAAAAACTCGTCAGGGTGCGCTTGCAATTCTCTCCTGATCAATGCGGCTTTTCTTCCCGGATTGTTGAAGTCGCAAAACTCGGGCGTTCCATCGTAATTTTTTCCCATTTGGCTGGTGAGCTTCACCACGGAATCGTGTTCCTTAATTAGGGATTTTCTTATCTCCATTAAGTCACTTCTTGTGCCCTGCAGTGCAACGCTGTTCTGTT
>JAGVWA010000012.1 GCA_018304505.1 Nanobdellati archaeon | reverse complement strand
AAGCAGATAAGCTGCTGCTTAGAGACGTTTGTAAACGTTTTTTCGGTGTCCTACTTTTTGTATTATTATTTTCTCGTCATGCAATAAGAGCACTAGTATCCTATAATCGCCCACCCTGAATTTGAAATCATCGTGGCCCACCAAGCGTTGAAAATAATGATGTGGGTTCTCTCTTGTCTGTTCAAGTTTGTCTAGTATCCTGTCGAGAATCTTTGTTTCAAGTTTTGAGATGTCTCTAAGTGCTTCTTTTGTAAACTCAATCTTCCAGGTCATTTATTCAGTCCTAGGGATTTTTTTACGTCTGAAAGCGAATAGGTTCTTCCTTTTATGGCATCGAGTTTTGCGTTCAAAAGGCCAACTTTAAATTCATCTTTGTAAGTGCCTTCTTCGTCTCCTTCTGGAATCAATTCAATCAATTTTTTGATTAACTCGTCATAAGTCTCCCGAGGGCTTGATTTCAAATGACTTAATTCTTCTCTTGTTTCAGGCAAGATTTGTATGCTTGTATAAGATACCATAGAATCACTATAGATTTATTATACAATAAACTATATAAATGTTTGCAAACTATAAGTTAAAATTGCTGCGCCTATCTGTAAGCAGATAAGCTGCGCCTATCTGTAAGCAGATAAGCTGCGCCTATCTGTAAGCAGATAAGCTGCTCTGCACTCATGATCTTCATCATCACCTCAGAGAGGTTCTGGCAAGCCTGGTGACGTCATCGCAGCACTATAGATGCTGTTTTAGTATATAAGAACTTGCGGGGGGATTGCTGTTGGTGATCATCGCGCTTTTTTGAATGTCTGTATTACAGAGTCTTGGTTCTGTCTTGCTAATTGGGGATTTTTCATTACAGTAACCCTAAATTGAACGTTTTTAGTAGCTATCTTCATTAAATCTTCGAAGTTTAAATCTTCAACTTGTTTTATGTTACTATAGAGTTTTTCCATGTCTCTGATTATCTGTTCTGGCAAACGGGTTTGTATAATTATGTCATCGTAGGTTCCTAGCCCCACATAAAAATAAAGTTAATAATGCCGGACGACATTAACCTCCTAAACTACAAACCAACTACAAAAACATGGAAAACCTTATTTAACAATGAGAATGTAGAGGTTCGCGTAGTATATCCTAAGGATATCCCAATTTCATTTGTGATACAAGATAACCTACAATCGGGCAAGGCGATAAAGGGAGCTGAATCAGACAAAACCCGAGCCGCTATTAATATAACTGACAAGGCCCTTGTAGAAGCAGACATAGGCTACTTCGAAAAAGGCTTGTGGCAAAAAGGAAAATCATTGAAGTGAACGCAATGCACCATATATTAAACAAGAAGCACTGGATAAACCTGCCCGAGTGGTTCAAACTCTGGGGCACCGCGATAATGCTAATTGGGTTTGTGTACGTGTTCTACAAGCTCTACCTCGGCACGTTCGATGCATTCCAGGATGCGGTCTTGCTGGGCATCGCTGTCATCGTCGGCTTGTTGCTGCAAATCCAATACCTCTTGCTGAGGTACTTCAAAGAGAAAGGAAAAATCGACATCCGGTACTGGTGAGTAACGGTGCCGGTTATTGTTATAGCACGCAGGGTTATGATACTTTTATAAAGACGTTTTGGGGATAGTACTCTATGAAGCCCCAAATGCAGGTTTTGCTGATGGCAGTGGTTGTTGCTGCAGTAGTGGGCTCTTTAGTTACACTTGCGCTCACGCAACAGCAAAAATCGCAAGACCAGCTGATCAAGGAATTCTATGACATTGAAAACGCAGTGCATGTCAGCCCGCACAGCATCCGGAAGCACATGGGGCCTAGTCAGGATTTTGCCCTTGTTGACCTGAGAAGCCAGGAGGAGTATGAACGCGAGCACATAATCGGCGCAGTGAGCATACCTGCTTACAAGGACCCCGAGACAAGCGCCTACGGCGATGTAGAACGGATTGTGAATTCATTCAAGGCGCTGCAGGAATCAAACCCAGGCAAGGACATTATTGTTTACTGCTACAGCATCCCATGCATGACCGGCAGAAAAATCGGCGGCATGCTAGCTGAAAATGGAGTCTATGTACAGCACCTCGGCATAGGTTGGAACGAGTGGAGGTACTTCTGGCAGCTCTGGAACCACGAACATGAGTGGAATCAGACAGACGTCATGGAGTACATCTATTCTGGGCCAGAACCGGGTATTCCTAAAGGCTCAAATGCGACCTCGAAGTTCTGCCCGATAGACAACGAATTCGGATGCTAGCGTTTTTCAAGAACGATGAACGTCTTTCTCTTCTTCTGATTGTTTGGAAAATCAGTGACTGTGCGAGCAGTAAACGGCGTTTTCTTTACAGCTTTGATGAACAAATCGTGGTAAGTGGCGTTGATTGGATAGAATTGTATAACACATTCCCCCTTTGGTTTTAGAACCCGGTAAATCTCTGTGAGCACCTTGAGGTAATTCCTAATTAGTTCTGATTCTGATTTTGCCTGAATCCACTGCAGCGCGCTGATAGAAACTGCAGCGTCGAATGAATTGTTGTCGAACGGCAGGTTCATGAATGTGCCATGCAGAGCTTTGAAGCCCTTGCTGACGGCAATGTCGATCATGTCCTGCGAAACGTCAACCCCGACAGCATCGAAGCCTGCATCAGCGAGAACCTGCATAGAAAATCCCGTGCCGCAGCCAATGTCGAGCGCAGTGCCCTCGGTGGACTTTATGAATTCCAATGCCCTGCGCGTGATTTCTGTTTGTATTTTTCGCATTGCGCGGCTCTTTTCGTAATTCGCGGCTGTGACTTTTGAAAAATAAATTTCGGGCAGGCCGTATTCTTCTTCGATCTTCATCGTTGCTCAAGCTGGTTAATTCTGTCTTTTAGAGAAACGTTTTCTTCACGCAACTGGTTTAGTTGTTCCAGGACTTGCTTGTGTTGGTTTAAGTCGTTTAAGATGATGGTGGCCCTTTCGATGTTCTTGTAGAACTCCACGAGTTTGTTGTTGTACTCGAAGATCTTCATGTCTTCGGGGGTTACTTCATATGATTTTTGGGAATAGCCTTTGACTTCGGCGATTTCCTTAGCCTGCTCCTTGGCACCCGATTCTGCGTCTATAATCCCATCTCCTGAGTGCTTCTCCAAATTTGGGGTTGGCTCCATGCCTAGTTTTACCCGGGCGTCCCTTTGTTTCTGTTTGCCCTGCGCCTCGTATTTTTTGATGATTCCGCCGATCATTCCCATAACAGAGTAAGGCAAGAATCGTTTAAATACTTTGTGTTCATTATTTGTGTTATGCAGATTTACTTCGCAGGGTCCATGCGCGGTGGCGATGCTGACACGGGGCTATACAAGAAGATCATCGCGCACCTTAGGAAGTACGGCGAGGTATTGACAGAACACGTTGCCCATGGGGCCGAAATCGATAGCGTGAACACTGATGATTGGATCTATGAGCGGGACATGTCTTGGCTGCGCCTAGCAGACGTGGTTGTTGCCGATGTTTCAGTGCCGAGCATCGGCGTTGGCTATGAGATCGCAAAGGCAGAGGACATGCAAAAGCGCATCCTGTGCTTGTACAGGCCAAAACGCGGGCAGCGACTTAGTGCGATGATTTCAGGCAACGGAAGCTTTCCAGTCATGCGCTATCGAACTGTTGGTGAAGCCTTAAATAACATTGATGAGTATTTCAAGACAAGGTGATGTAAAAATGACGGCGTGGCAAACAACCTCGGGGGATGTGTGCAGCAAGTGCAACGCTCCGGTGGCGTATAAGTGCCAGATGTGCAGCGCTTTCATGATAGAAAAAGACGAAGAGCACCCCTGTGGAAATGAAAACATTATGCCTGTGTGCAGGGGATGCCAGCAAGTGGAAGCCGAGTGCGCTTGCGAAACCTGATTAAGCTTAAGCATACTTAAATAGGACATGGGCCGGGTATTTGAAAACAAAATGATTAAATAAATCAAGGCCCTATACTACTTAATGACATTAAAGCACGTGCAAGAGCAAGTAGACGAATGGGCTCAGCAATTTAAAACTCCTTATTGGCAGCCACTAGAAATAATGGCCCGCATGACAGAAGAAATGGGTGAGCTAGCCAGGGAAATCAACCACCGATATGGTCCTAAAAAGAAAAAGCCGTCTGAACAAACAAGGGAAGTCGCAGATGAACTAGCAGACCTCATTGTAACTATAACCTGCATGGCAAACTCCCTTGGCATTAACCTCGATGAATGCGTTGATAGAACAATAAACAAACTACACGATAGGGATACCCAAAGATTTGAAAAGAAAGAAGAGTAGATGGGGCCCTGAGGGCCCGTCTAGTGGTTTTTTAGCTGTGTAGTTTTACAGTGCTGCGATTATTGCGCCAATTACTACCATTGATATTAGGTTGTTGCCGTTTTGGAGGGTCCAGAGTGAATGAGGTTGCTTTCCCCAGAGGACTCCGTGGTAGCTAAATGTGGCTACAAAGCCCAGCCATGCCCAGAAGCCGACCATTGCGCCTTCTGTTACCGTGGCCGCACCGACGTTGCCAATGATCATTGCGATCACCCACGCCATTACTAGGGCAGTGATGAAACCAAGGACCAATGTTTTGGCCATGCCTTGCTTCATTGCTTTGTCTGCTTCCTTCTTAGTAATGCCTGCGAGTTTCATCCATTTGCCACCGAACAAGCTCGGGGAGTAGTAGAGAAACCCGATGACCATGCTGGCAATCGCAGCTACTACAACAGCTACGTAGTTTACGGGTACTATTTGTAGTGCCATGTTCAAGAAAAAGGATTATTCATATATAAAGCATTCGTCAAAATTCGTATATGGAGTACTCAAACCAGATATACGAATCCTGGCGGCCCAAGCAGTTCGAAAAGTACGAAGACTTGTGGGAAACGCTAGAGTTCTACATGCATGACAAAAAGTCATTGCTGGACATCGGCATCGGTAGGGCCTGGTTCGAGGACTTCTTGGATTTCAAGCAGCACGGCATCAAGCGCATCGTAGGTGTTGACGTTTCTGATGAGGCAATCGGCAAGCGCAAGCCCAACATTGAGTACCATGTGACAGATAACTTCGTAACTGATGAAAAGTTCGACCTCATCATTTGCATCGACGCTTATCACTTGCTGAAAAACAAAAACCTGGAACGGTACGCAAACCCAGGGGGCGTTGTTGTGGTTTCATTGCCAGTGCGAATGGACGGCCAGCTAAAGTATCTGGCGGAAAAAGCAACTTCGTCAGGCTACATTGGTAAATCAGAGCTTGACTTCTACGTGCTCGTTAAGCTATAGATCACGCATGCTCGGGCAAGCTGTAATAAAACGCAGTTAGCGTGTCTATGCCGATGGTGTTCATTTTTCTTGCTCGCATCTGTCCAAGTAGTTGCCGTTCCTTTGTTATGACAAAATACTTTTTGTCTTCAGAACAATTTAGAAGGGCCACATCTGTAACGCCTAGTTCTTCAAAGAGGTCGTGAGATAGGATTTTCTCCCGAGCAAGCAGCCTTGCCTAATAGCGCTGCTGATAAGGCTTAGGGTCATTATGATATTAGATAGATGAGATTGACACGATCTCACCTGTTTTGATGTTTACTTTTATGGTGTACGCTGTTGGTTTTTCATCCTTAGGGGTCGCATAAGATTCGCACTCAACAATCCAGATGTGTTCAGCTGAATTTCTTTTGATCGAGTGTATTTTAAATGTAAACTGGCCAAGATTACCGTACGTGTCGATCAAGTATTGTTTTGCTATGCTGCTAGCCTTGCCAGCGTCAATAGATGTATCATCCGCCATAGTCATCAATGTATTTAAGAGCATCTAGTATATTTAACGATTTTGCCACCTGAGCGAGTTTAAACTGACGTGAGTTAAAAAGCTATAAATACTCAAGAAAAGTCAATAAAACAAGGAAAGGATAACCTGGAGTGATTTTTTCATGAAATTTGATCACAAACAAATCGAGAAGAAATGGCAGGAAAGATGGTATGCTAGCCCAGAACTCAAGTCAGGGCCAACGGGGGAGAAAAAATTCTACTTGCACTTTGCTTACCCTGGCGTCTCTGGTCATCAGCACGTCGGGCACATGCGGGGGTTTACTTACAGCGACATGATCTGCCGCCTCAAAAGGATGCAAGGCCACTCAATCTTTTTTCCAGTAGGCACTCACGCCTCTGGAAACGTGGCGCCAACATGGCTCCGCAAACTAAAAGAAGGCCGGGAAGACATAATCAACAACCTCAAGATCGACGGCCTCAATGAAAAGCAGATAGAGCAACTCAAGAAGGATGGCGAAAAGGACATCATGGTTGTCTTGAAATACTTCACAGAAAATTACCAGAAGACATTCAAGCGCTTCGGTTTATTGGCGGACTTTGACGCCATCGTTTGCACGCAATACCCTCAGTACCAGAAGTTCATCGAGTGGCAGTTCAGGAAACTCAAAAACTTGGGAATGTTGAAACAAATCGAGTCGTACGAGGCCTACTGCCCAAAGGACGGCTCTGTAGCTGTAGACCCAAGCGAAACCGACTTGAGCAAAGGAGGTAATGCGCAACAGAACGAGTACACCTTGCTGAAGTTCGAATTTGAAAAACCAAACCGGTATATTATAGCCGCCACCCTCAGACCAGAAACCGTGTACGGGCAAACCAACTTGTGGATCGATCCAAACGTCGAGTATGCGCTCGCCAAGGTCGATGGGGAAGAATGGATACTAAGCCAAGAAGCTCTGTCCAAACTGAGGTATCAGAAAGACAACCTTGAGGTGATACAGAAAATCAAAGGCGGGAACTTGATTGGACAGTACGCTAAGGCGCCAGGGGTCGATCGGGAAATCATTATCCTGCCAAGTAAATTCTGTGACCCTGGCATTGGCTCTGGCATAGTGACGTCGGTGCCAAGCGATGCGCCTATCGATTACATGGGTCTCGTGGACTTGCAGAAGTCCAAGGTCGATTGCGAAAAATACGGCCTGGACTACGAGAAAATAAAATCAATAGAGGTAATCCCAATTATGGAAGTGAAAGGCTATGGCGACATGGCTGCAGTGAAAATATGCCGAGACCTCAAAATAAAGAATCAGGACGACCCGAAACTCGAAGAAGCGAAAAAAGAGGTATATAAGGCAGGGTTCCACACAGGTACCATGACGAAGCACTCTGGGAAATACGCTGGCATGAGCGTAATGGAAGCCAAAGACAAGATAAAACAAGAACTAATCAGCGCAGGCAAAGCAGACGTGTTTGTGGACTTTTCAGAGCCAGTTGTTTGCAGGTGTGGCGAACGCGTCGTTGTAAAGAAAATCAACGACCAGTGGGTGATCGACTACAAAAACCCGGAAGTGAAAGAAAAGTCGAAGGAGCATGCCAAGAGAATGAACATTTACCCCCAAAGCTACAAGGATAACCTGCCAGGCGTGTTGGACTGGTTCGGATATAGAAGCGCTACGCGCAGAGGCAATTGGGTTGGTACCCCATTTCCATTCGACAAGGGCTGGACAATCGAGGCCATCAGTGATTCCACGCTGTATCCTGCTTTTTACGTTGTGTCAAGGTACTTCAACGCAGGCAAGCTGCAGCTCGATGACTTGACAGAGGAATTCTTCGACTACGTTTTTTTAGGTAAAGGAAAACCAAAAAACGAAACTTGGAAACAAGTCAAAAAGGAATTTGAGTACTGGTATCCTGTCGATATCAACCTTGGCGGCAAGGAACACCAGACAGTGCACTTTCCGGTTTACATCATGAACCACGCGGCCATTCTTCCTGAGAACGACTGGCCACAAGGCATCTTCGTCAACTACTGGGTTACAGAAGGCGGCGGAGAAAAAATAAGCAAGAGCAAAGGCGGCGTCTTTAGTAATGCGATTCCGCCTGCTGATGAGTATAGCGTTGACGGAATGCGTTTGTTTTACGCGCACGTCGGCAGCCCGTTTAGCGACATTGAATGGGCTCATGATACTGTGATGAATTACAAAAGCCAAGCAGAGCGCTTCTACAATGCGGTAATGGAAATGAAGCAAGTCAAAGGCAGCAAGAAAAAACATATAGACGCGTGGCTCGAGTCCAGGATAAACACAATAATAAAGAGCACCACAATCAGCTTCAATTCGCTTGAGCTGCGGAAGGCGATTGATCAGGCCATGTTCGAAGGCCTCAAGGTCCTGGCGTGGTACAAAACCAGGAATGGCGACAACAAGGAGGTGGCAAAGTGGGCTGCCGAGACGCTTGTTAAGTTGATAAACCCCGTAATTCCGCACACGTGCGAGGAGCTATGGGAGCAGCTTGGCAACAAGGGCTTTGTTGTACAGCAACCGTACCCAGTGGCTGACGAGACAAAAATTGATGGAACAGCCGAGGCGAATGAGCAGATGCTCCTTGGTTTACAGGGTGACATTGAAAACGTGCAGAAGCTCGCCAACTTAGGCAAACTGGCGAACATAACTATTTTCATTGCGCCGGAATGGAAACGCACTGTTTATAGGATGGCTGCGCAGATGAAGCATCCACAGAACATCTTGAAGAACGCGATGCAGCAAGAGGATGTCAAAGCCCATGGAAAGCAGGCAGTGACTTATGTGAGTTACTTATCAAAGCACGCTGGAGAGCTGCTTGATGACGTGCCTTCTGAGCAGCAGGAGTTTGATGCCATCAAGGAGGCTAGCGATTTCTTCAAGCAGCGCTTTGGCGCTGAGGTTGAAGTGATGAAAGCTTCTGGGTCAAAAGAAGCAAAAGCGGGCAACGCGGTGCCGTTGAAGCCCGCGATTTTGATAAGCTAGTAGTTACCTTTTCTTTAGTAGTTTTAAAAACTCTTCTCTTGGTATCTTGATTTGTCCGAGGATTTCAATCAATAAGCCGATGCCGATTTCTTCGTTTCCATGTGTGGGGATTGTGGTTTTTCTTCCATCGTCATGAACGTAACGTTTGTGACTACCCTTTTGATGAACTAGTTTGAAACCAAGCTGTTCTACAATTTTAGAGAGTTTCTTTCCAGAAATAGGGGTTAAGCGGGTCATGCGTTTATCTCTAATTTTTGCACGCCGATTAATTCTAGGTGCTGGGGCTCTTGTTTTTCGCTTTCAAGACAAGCTAGGATGGCTTCTCTTACGCGTTTCATCAATTCATTCATGGTTTTTGCTTGCGTCGCACAGCCTTGTAGATCCGGCACTTTTCCGACTAGCCAGCCGTCTTCGTCTTTTTCAATCAGAACGGTAAATTCGTATTTTTTAGTCATGTATTTTAGTTACGGGGTGGGAGTTTATAATGGTTATGTAATATGCCGTTGAAGCTAGCGATTTTGATAAGCTAGTTGAGAAGGTCAATAAATTCTTCCAGAGCACCGGTATTTTTGTCATTCTGGCTCAGCTCGTTATAGAACTAGTGGCGACTAAGTGTTTTGTTTTTTTGTCAAATGCTATGGTGCTTGTGTACACGTTGCTTTTTAATGGCACTTTTTCTTTTAGTATCTCCTCTACGTCTTCTCCCTCGAAGTAGAGCTCTACTGCTTCCGTTACGTTGGCTATCGATTCATCTATTGTTTTGCCTTGGCTAGCAACATGTATGAATGGAACTTCTGATACGTAGTACTTGCCGTCTTTGTAGGTAAATACAGGTAATTCTATTATGTTTAATTTTTTAGCCATGTGTCTTACTTTCGAAGTAGAGGTTTATAATGGTTATGCAATAAAAAGAGCTGTTGTTGAAGCTAGCGATTTTGATAAAGTATGGTTATTGTTTTCGTTATTGTTTTCTGGGGGGGAACCACTGCGGCAACTGGGCATTTGGCGTTGGTGGTTCTGGCTGTTTGATTCCCTCAACCTCTATGCTATTGCTTGCACCAATACTTAGTCCGTGAAGATCAAGGTTTTGTACGATGTGTCTATACCTCAATGGAATAAGCCTGCCGATGTTGTTGTTTTGTGCAACTGGTTTTGGTTCGTTAGTTTCAGTATTAAGTGCTTCTCGCGAGCTGTTTGTGTCCCACATGTTGTGCGCTCAACTCCTGTCGTGTTTTGTTGGTTTTGGTTAGTTCGATTGTGTTTGGTGTATCGATTGTATATTCTAGTTATAATTAGTTTCCATTTATAAAGGTTTTTCTTCATCATACTGGTTTTGTCGGGGGCTCTTTCGATGTTGGCGTTGGCGGCATGGGGGGAATTTGCGTTGGAGTTATCCCTGTTTTTCCTTTTAACATGGGCTGTTTAATTGAGCCCTTTAGTAGTCCCTCAAACTCAGACTCGTCGCTGCGCCGTGTCCACATATATTATTTGCGCATGGGAGGTATAAAAAGTTATTGCTTATACGAGTATTATGTCTAGTTCTGTTTCGTCGCGTTTGGTGTTGTTTCTTTTTTCGTCTGGGGGTACTCCGGCGTGGTCTTCGTATTTGTATATTGCGGCG
>JAGVWA010000018.1 GCA_018304505.1 Nanobdellati archaeon | reverse complement strand
AATTCAAGGAGAAACTTGCAGAATCAAAAGCACGCGAAGCCGCCTACCTTCATGGCGCCAAGGAGCCGAGGTACCTTGGCAAGGAAAGCATGATTATTATCTTAATTATTGTCCTCGCAGTACTGATTATTGGAGCCATCTTGAAAGTGTTCTTCTGAAGGTGAGCCAGTGCCAGGGATGAAGGAAGCAATCAGGGCGTCCAAACGCAAAACCAAGGACGCCAAGAAAAGGACTCGAAGGGCCCGCTGGGGCAGGCTCTTTGGGGGCGCTTACATTCGATTTCTGCAGACAAGATATGGGTACACCCAAGATGGCCGGAGGGTGCCGATTGAAAACGCGCCTTACGAGGCCAGCAAGGAGGAAATCGCTGCTAGCGAGCAGAGCATGGCAGACATGGTAATGGTTTTCATCGTCCTCTTTTTTCTTGTAGTCCTGGTTGGTTTTATACTAAGCCTTTTTTGAAACCACAGCCAGTGTTGATACTATTGATCTTTCAAGCAATCCTGGTTTTTTCTCCTTCAATTCATACGAGACCTTGTAGCTCGGCTTGTCGATGTTCATGAACAAGGATAAGTCAATAGGCGTTCCAATAATGACGGCATCGCAAGGCGCGGCGTTGATAGTGGCTTCGAGTTCCTTTAATTGTCTTTTAGAGTAGCCCATGGCAGGCAAAACCTCTTTTAGGTGCGTGAATTTCCTGAAGGTTTCTTTTATGCTTCCCGCGGCGTGCTTTCTTGGGTCAACTATTTTACAGCCAAGCTGCTTTGCAATGACGTAGCCCGCACCATGACTCATGTTGCCATGCGTCATTGTTGGGCCATCTTCGACAATAAGCACGCGCTTGCCCTTTACCTCATTTGGTTTTTCAATTTTGACTAAAGAGTCAGCGTGCACCACCAGCGCTTTTTGGTTTACTGACCTGATGTTCCCTACAACAGTTTCAATGTCGCCCTTGCGCGCGCTGTTTTCCTTGTTAATCACGACAACGTCAGCCATGCGTGCATTCACTGATCCAGGATAATGAGTTAATTCATGGCCTGGCCTTAACGGGTCTGCAACCACAACATGCAAGTCTGGCTTGTAAAACGGGAAGTCGTTGTTTCCGCCGTCCCACACAATCACGTCTGCCTCCTTCTCTGCCTGTTTCAGGATCTTTTCATAGTCAACACCTGCGTAAACCACAGTGCCTGCGCGGATGTGGTGCTCGTAGTCCTCGCGTTCCTCTATCGTAGCATTGTGTTTTTCCAAGTCGCTTAATGAGGAAAAGCGCTGCACTTCCTGTTTAATGAGGTCGCCGTAGGGCATCGGGTGCCTAATGATGACTGATTTCTTTCCGAGCTTTTTCAGTATCCCAACAATGTATCTGGATGTCTGCGATTTACCGCTGCCAGTGCGCACGGCGCACACCGAAATCACGGGCTTGCGCGCCTTTATCATCGTTGTGTTTGGCCCCATCAAAATAAAATCAGCTCCGGCAGCGTTCACCACTGCCGATTTCTCAGCCACGTATGTGTATGAGACGTCGCTGTACGCGAACACCACTTCATGAATGCCGTGCTTTTTTATCAGTTCCCCTAATTTGGCTTCGGGGTAAATTGGAATGTCGCGCTTGTACAGCTTGCCAGCAAGCTGTTTTGGAAACTTTCTTTTCTCGATGCCGCTGATCTGCGTCGCCGTAAACGCAACCACGTCGTAGTTTGGGTTGTCTTTGTAGAACCTCAGGAAATTGTGGAAGTCCCTGCCCGCAGCCCCCATTATTATTACTTTTTTAGGCTTGTGTTTTTCCATGTATTGCGCTCCAATTTTATTTGTCGGACATAATCCGCCATTTTATATTTTGTCTGTTTATGGCGGATAAATTCTCTAGGCGCCCAAATTCAGCACCAACTTTCTTCTTCATTTTACCATTTCTCGACATCTAGACCACCTACCCGTGAAAAGTGTTTAGTGTTGCGTGTCACAATCGAAGCATCATTTCGTAAACAAATGCCTGCAATCATCTCATCCATGATACCGATTGATTGCCCCTTTTTTTTCAGTTCTGATCTAAGTCTTGATGATAATTCTGCAGATTCAAGGTCAAGATCTAGGATGCTGAGGCTTTTAATGAATTCAGCTGTTAATCTGTAGCCTTCAGATGGATTTATAGTTAGCAATGAGCCATACAACAGTTCCTGGGCGTTTAGGGCAGTTGTCGCAAGGTCCTCCCTGCTATTTTTTGAAGCTTCAAACCAATCAAAGGCGTCTGAATTTTTTTTCATTATGCCGATTAAAAGGTCGGAGTCAAGAACTTTCATTGGTTCTCCTCTTGAAGCCCCTCTCTGCTTCAACGCGCATCTTTTTTAATTCTGAGTCTATCTTTGCTGATTTCTTTTTTGTCAATTTCCAAGCCCCATAGAATCGGTGCACGTCCAATTTTTTCTTGTGTAGGAAGCGCTCGAAAAGCTCGCTAAAACTCTCTGAGGGGTATTTGAAGTTGAAAAGTTCATTGTAGACGCTTTCTTTGATGGTTATTGTTTTAAATGCCATGCAAAGACTATGTTTAAACATATATTTAAACATATATCTAAACATAACTATCTGGTAACATAACTACTCAATTATCGTTCCAGCTTCGAGTTTCAGTGCCGGGTCCAGCGTGTCAATGTCAGTAATTATGACCTTCCTGCCCCCGTTTTCCAGGAACCTTATTGACGCCCTGATTTTTGGGGCCATGCTGCCCTCTGCAAATTCACCCTTTTCGAGGTATTTTTTGGCCTCGTCTATGGTCATTTTTTCGATCTGCTTCTGATTTGTTTTGCCAAAGTTTAGGTATGCGTAAGGCACCGTAGTTAGTATTATTAGTAGGTCTGCACCGATCTGGTTGCCCAGGACTTGCGACGCCAGGTCCTTGTCGATCACGGCCTCGACACCTTCGTGTTTCCCCGGCGCTATTTGAACAACCGGAATTCCTCCGCCTCCGCAGGCGATGACGCAGGCGTTGTCTGAAATGAGGCTGTTGATCTGCTCAGCCTCAAGCACCTCAAGCGGCATTGGTGATGAGACTACCTTCCTGTAGCCCCTGCCGGCGTCCTCTTTGTATCCCGATTTTGGTTCTTTGAAGAATGGGCCTACGGGCTTTGTCGGGTTCTGGAAAGCCGCGTCGTTTTTGTCAACAACAACCTGCGTTACTATTGTAATGACGTCCTTGTCGAACGCATTGTCGAACTCCTGTTGCAGCATGTACCCCAATTCGCCTTGCGTTTCGGCTACAAGCACATCCAGGGGCATCTTTGGTACCTCGCCTGTGGCTTCCTGTTGTATCATCAGGTTTCCTACTTGGGGGCCGTTGCCGTGGGTAATAACGCACTGGTTTCTGTCTACCAGTGACTCAAGCCTCTTTGCGGTGTAACGAATGTGCTTCACTTGTTCCTCTTTGCTTCCGCGTTCTTTTGGCAGGATCATGGCGTTGCCGCCAAGGGCGATAATGATTTTCATCATTTATTGAGAGGGGGCGTGGCTTTAAATAACTTGCCTGGCTAACCCGATTGAATGAAGCAGTACCAGCTGAGTGGAAAGGAAGTCAAAAAACTTGCAGAGCAGTACGGGTTTATTGGCAGGAAATCGCGCATAGAAGTGCAGGAAGCCGATAATAAAAAGTTGTATTTTGTAGACAAGAAGCTTGTGCTTATTGAAAAGCAAGACATCATGGTGCCTTCATTGAAAACCGAGAGCGGCCTGCCTCTAGTTACCGTCGACATGGGTGCGGTGAAGTTCGTTGCCAAAGGCGCCGATGTGATGCGGCCAGGCATTACGAAAATAGATGAGTTTGAAAAAGGCGCGCTGGTTGTTGTGGTTGATGAAAAAAACCAGAAGCCGTTGGCCATATGCCAAGCCCTGTTTTCGTCTGGGGAAATGAAGCAGATGACGCAAGGCAAGGTCCTTAGGAATTTGCATTATGTTGGCGACGATTATTGGAAACAGGAATAATCATTTCTGCTTTTCAAAACGTTTTATAACTTCTTTTCCAGTGGTTTCGCCCTCGGATGCGAGCGTTTTTAAAGCTTCCTTCACTAGCTATAGTTAATGGCAAACATTAATGATGAACTCAATAGCATACAGGACATCAACGGCGACTCAATTTCACAGCTCGGCATCCTGAAAAGCATAGAATTGAATGAGGAAAACAAGCATGTCTTTGTCGTGCTTGATTTCTCACACTGCAAGCATTTGCAGAGCTTCGTGGAAGAGCGGGTACATGACATTTGCAGCGAGAATGGATACAAGGCGTATCTGGAGATCAGTACTACCTGAGCATGCGCAAAGTATTATATATGTGAAAACACATTAATTCACAGGTGAACGGAATGGGTAACATTACACTTGCATTGCCAAATGAATTACAGGAAAGGATGAGGGCACACTCTGAAATCCGATGGAGTGAGGTTGTCAGAAAAACAATAACACAGAAGGTCGAGCTTTTAGATTCGATGGACAAAATCGCTAAGAAGAGCAAGTTGACGCAGAAGGACGTTGATGAATTGTCTCGCAAGATCAAGGCAGAGACATTCAAAGAGCTGAACAAGCGATGATCGTTATTGTTGACGTTAATGTCATACTATCCGCGTTAATCAAGGATTCAACAACCCGGGAAATCATTCTAAAAACCGAACAGGACTTCTGCTTTCCAGAACCTTCCTTGCACACGATTAGAAAATATGGTTATTAAAAAGTCAGGGCTCTCTGAGGCAGAGTATTCCTTGATCCTGAATAATCTATTTAAGTTCATTCGTTTGATCCCAACAGAGGAAGTGATGTTCCATTGGGAAAATGCAAAGCGGATAATGGAGCATATAGACCCCGAAGATGTTACATTTATTGCTGCAGCCTTAAGTCAGGGGGATGCAGTGATTTGGTCTGAGGATAAGCATTTTGACAAGCAAAAATCACTTCCAATTCTAAAAACAAGGGACTTTGTAAACCTCTTTTACAGGGAATTCTGAGCATGCGCAAAACCTTTATATTCACTAAACTTCATATTTAGTACACGAATTTCTATGGCCACGAGATCACTTAGGGCTAATTATAGAAAGGAAAGAAAAACGCTGAGAAGGTGAGATAGGGTTATGGCAGACGAAGAAGTACAGCTTACACATGAGGAAGAAGTGGAAGAAGAAGTGGAAGACGAAGCGCTTGACGCGGAGCAAAGGCTTCCATTTCCAACAGCCGCAGTTGTCAGGGAAATGAAGAAGTACATCGACAAGAACAAGCAGATCAAGAAAGACGTAAAGGTCGGCATGAACAAGTTCCTTGGGGAGCTAGTTGAGAATGTTTCGCAGGAAATGGACAAGAACCCGTACTCGACAATGGACTACAGGATGTTTGAAGAGGCTGTAAAGCCTTACAAGCAAGTCAAGGAGCTACAGAAGGAAAAGGACAGGCTAAACGCGCACATGGACGTCATCATCAAAGACGCAGAGTCAATAAAGCGCGACCTTGAAGCCAAGTTCAGCAAGCCAGCTACGCGCTAAACAATCGCTACACGGGGGCGGTGAGGCTCTCTTTTGTCTTTGAGATGGCCTCGCCTGTTTCTGCATCTGTTTTGATTATAACGAGTTCTAGATTTGGGGTAACAAAATTCGCGCTCCATAACAGCCTGTTCCCAGTGTGGCTTAAGGTAAGGATTATCTGTTTCGATGAGGTCCTGAACCCCTTTTCAAAAGCCTGCTTGGACTTCTCTAGAACGTTTTTGTCAAAGACCTTCACTTGCTTCAAGTCCAGTTTTCTTGTTGTCTTCGACGTGGCTCTTGCAGGTTGTTTTACATCAACCCCGTTGTTGACGTTGACTGCTGAAACCAGCTCAGTAGCATTGCTGAAATAAGTAAGGGTCCATGATTCAGGCTCTGCGTCGCTGTATTTCATCATGGCGATGCACGAATTCAAAAAGTACCCCTGGTTCTCCAGGGCCTTTATTTCCTTGTTGCCTTTGATCTTCTCCAATGCTTGCTTTAGCCTCATTGTGTTTTAAAGAAAAACCAAGCTTATAAAGCATAACGGTACATACATACAACATGGGCATGAAGATAGGGTTTTTCTCGGACACATTCCTTCCGCAGATAAACGGCGTGGTCACGTCAATGCAGGGCTTTGGCCAGGAACTAGTTAACAGGGGTCATGAAGTCTATGTGTATTGCCCAAAAAGCAACGTGAAACAAGACCATGGCATGATGGTGCATGATTATCCGTCGATTACATTCAGGCCGTATCCGGAATACAAGGTCGGCTTTCCGCTGAAGACCAGCTCTGTTGCTGACCTAGACATTGTTCACTCGCATTCTCCATTTACGTTCGGCGTCTTTGCATTGAGGGTAGCGAAAAGGCGCAACATCCCTGCCATTGGGACATATCACACGGTGATGCAAGAGTACACGCATTACGTGTCTCCGCGAGCCAAGCCTGCGCTTAGAAAGATCGCCGATGCCTACGTGAACAAGCACTTCAACAACTATGACCGCGTCATTGTGCCGAGCGAATCAATCAAGCAATATCTCAGCAGGGTTAAAAAACCAATAGCGGTGTTGCCATCAGGGATCTCTGGGGATTTCAAGGGCGTTTCGCAAAAGGAAGCGAGAAAGCAACTTGGGATAACGCAAAAGCACGTTTATCTCTACCTTGGTAGGATATCGAAGGAAAAATCAATAGACATAGTACTTGATGCTGCAAATGGTTTCCTTGATGGCGATTCAGTGCTGTTCATAGTTGGAAAAGGCCCACTGCTCGATGAACTGAAAAAGCGTAGCAAGGATCCACGGATTGTTTTCACTGGCTTTGTCACTGACGAGCAGAAAAGGCTGTACTTCAGCGCAGCAGACGTTTTCATTTCAGCATCGAAAACCGAAACACAGGGGCTTGTGGCAATAGAAGCCATGGCCTGTGGCACACCGGTTGTGGTCGCAAACGCACTGGCATTACCAGACGCGGTAAAAAACGGCTACAATGGATACACATTCAAGCCAGACGATCCTGAGGACCTGGCAAGGAAGGTGAAGAAAATCAAAACCCTGATGAAGAAAAACGCCAGGGAAACTGCGAAGAAGTACACTGTTCCAAAGATGACGAAGCAGCTTGAAGAGCTGTACTATAGCACGATTGAAGGTCATGACACGGAATTCATTAGCACGCACTTCAAATACAAGCCAATCAAGCCGGCTAATGAATACGCTTACGGCACTGACTTCAAGATTTCAGTTATAGTGCCTACAATGAACGAGGAGAGGACAATAAAGCGGTGCCTTGAATCGCTTAAGGAACAGACTTATCCTGCGCACGAGATAATTGTTGTTGACGCGCACTCAAATGACAAGACAATTGAAATCGCGAAACAGCACGCTGACAAGGTAGTCTTGGATGAAAAGCAAGGGGCTGCTGCTGCACGCAACTTAGGCGCGAAAATAGCGACAGGTCAGGTTGTGGCATTTATTGACGGGGACACAATACCTAAAAAAGACTGGCTGGAGCGCATCAACGAAAACTTCAAAAAAGGCTTCGTTGGGGTAGGCGGCGTCGTCGCGCCGTGGAAAGGCGACTTGAGTGATGATGTTTTGTATTACACGACCAACAACCTGATGTTCAGGATGACTAAGCAAATCAAGTTCTACCAGTTCATAGGCAACAACTGCGCATACCTGAAGACGGTTTATGAAAAGGAAGCAGGCTTTGACGAGCAGCTAGGCCCGTTGGAAGACCTTGATTTGGGGCTGCGGATTAAAAAGCACGGCAAGCTGAACGTTGATCCGTACATGCAGGTGTACAGCTCTCCCCGGAGATTTCATCAACTGGGGCACGTCAGGGTGTTCATTGAATATGCCAACGCGTACTACGATTTGTTTGTGAAGAAGGTACCGACTAAGAAGGGCTACTTTGAACAAATCGAGCACTGAAACACGCGCGCGGGTCCATTAGTCATAGGTGCTTAAACAATCCAGGCCATGCGCCCCGATCTGTTTTGGGGGGTTTTCATTCTCGTTGGACAGCAAGGCAGCCAATGTCACTTTCCGAATGTCGGTTCCGACAATTGTTGGCCAATGCACTGGTTGTGAAGGCTCTTGATTTTCCCACATGTTTTATTCCTCCGTTTTCTTTTTGTGTTTTGTTTGTGTTATTATCCCGGTTGTTATAGAAAATCAGGGTATAAAAACGTTCTTCTCATTGACTCATTAACGCGTTTTGTAGAACTCATTAGTTTCCCTCTCATAAAAATCAAGCGTTTGCTTTGCGATGATGTCCCATTCGAAGTTTTTTACTGCGATGTCGCGGCTGTTCTTTGCCATCTTTTTCCGCAGCGCATCGTCGCGCAGAAGGGTTTTGATTTTCTCTGCCAGCGCGTCGGGCTGGCGCATTGGAACGACGTACCCATTGACGCCGTCTTTCACTATTTCGTCATTGCCTGTGGCGTTTGTAGCAACAAGGGGAACACCGCATGACATGGCCTCCAACAGCGCGACGCACAGCACTTCCCAGAGGCTCGGCATGACAAACACGTCGAGGCTTGAGAACATGTTGTTGATTTCTTCTTCCGGAATAAAGCCCGTGAATGTGATGTTGTCCCGCAGTCCGTTTTTTGAAACCTGCTTCTCTAACTCTGGCAGCATCTTGCCCTTGCCTACGATGAGGAGCTTTGTTTTTGGAAACTCATCGAGAATGCTGGGCATTGCATCGATTAGGTAGTCGATGCCTTTTTGCTTTATGACGCGGCCCTGGAACCCGATTACATGGTCAAAACCGTCGGCGTATTTTTCCCTGTATGTGGGTTCTGCTTGCTTCACTTTGTTGGTGTCAACGCCGTTGTGTATAACTTCGAAATGACTTTCAGGTATGCCGTATTTCATCACGTCGCGTTTTCCGCCTTCGCTTACCGCGATTACCTTTGTGGCTTGTTTCATTATGTTGATGCCGTACCAGTACTCATACATGAGTCCGATTGCGGTCAGGCGCTTTTGAATCCCGTGTGGCCGCTTGTTGTGCAAGGTCAATGTTGAGTACTTGTGGTTTTTGTGCGCATACTTAATTGAATAGGCAAAGTCCGGAAACCACCTGCCGTGGCAGTTAAACACGTCAAAGTCCTGTTCCTGATCAAGTTCCCTTAGGTATTTGCGGGCCTGTGGCGCGAAGACCATTGGCGGTGGGTAGAGGTATGGCATTCTCTGCAGCGTAGCTGGTACTCTATGGATTGTCATGTTCTCGTAGATTTCGCTTTCCGGCGCCTCTGGCAATGCGGAGGTGAGCACGTGAAAATTCGTCTTTTTCGCCAGCCTCTTTCCGAGTTCCAGCATCATCTTTTCTGTTCCACCAATGAACGGGTGAAAAAAGGCGTTGGTCATGCAAAAGTTCAACATACGTTTCACTGTGTCGCCTTAATTTCTTAAGAAAGCTTTATAAAAAACTTCGTACAGATATTAAGGTAATGAGTTCATATCGGCTCTTCGGGGCAATGGCTGTCACAATGGCTGTGCTGTTTGCACTGCTGTCCTTGGTTTATCTAGCCGCGCTGTGGTTCTTCGGCGTCAACGCAGAATCGGCCTTGGTTTACATGATTCCCTTCGTGCTGTTCTTCACGGGGCTACAGTGGTACATCGGTCCATGGCTTATTAAATTCATGACCCGGATGCGGGATTGCAATGACTCGGGTGTACTTGCCATGGTTTCAGCAGAGGCGCAGAACGCCGGCGTTCCAACACCCAAGGTTTACATTGTCGAGAACCACACGCCCAACGCCTTCGCGTTTGGTAGGACACAGAAGTCAAGTTCCATTGCGCTGCACACTGGCTTGCTGAATTTGCTGGACAAGGATGAATTGAGGGGCGTTATTGCCCATGAAGTCGGGCACATAAAGCACAGGGACGTAATTATAATGACGCTTGCATCGGTACTCCCGACATTGCTGTTCTACATTTTCTACTTCGGGGGCATGATGGCGGGCGGCAGGGACAGGAACAATGGTGGCATTGGATTCTGGCTCGGCGCTTACTTTGGGGGCTTGATTGCGCAGTTCATAGGGTCACTGCTTGTGCTTTATTTGTCAAGGGTTCGGGAGTACCACGCTGATGAGCACTCTGCAAGGGCAACCAGGAATCCTGACGCGCTCGGGAGTGCACTGGCAAAAATCAGTTATGGCTTGTCAAGGTCAAAACCAGTTCCGGGGAATGCCATGCTCAATTCGTTCTACATCCTTGATCAGGCCACGAGTTTGCATGACGTTGAGGGCAGGATGGCTGAAGAAGAAAAACACGGCTTCGTCGAAATTTTCATGTCTCATCCATTGACAGCAAAGCGCATCAAGGCGCTGCGTCAATTTAGACCGTGAACAAATTTCTTAGCACGTCAAGGGACAAAATCCCCACAAGGACGCCAAGGGCAAGAAACCCTGGGGTTCCCCGTACTTCTGGTGGTGTTAGTTCCCGAACAACAATGTAAATCAAGACGCCGGTAATGAATGCAAAGATAGGATAGAAGAGGCTTGTCAATGCCGTTGAGCCAATGGCTATTCCCGCAAGTGCGCCAATAATTGTTGATGAAGACAAACCCAGCTTGGCTAAATGGCCTAATTTCAGGCCCTTAACAAGCACGTGGATGGAGAGCGTGGCGGCAATGGTGTGTAGGAAAAACGGCAGGATCACTATTGAATTCAATGTGGACGTGTATCCAACGATTTCGAAAAACACCAGGCTGAATCCAATGACGAAGCTGTCGGCGAAGAAGCTGACAACGTGCAACTCATCGAGGTCCCTTGTGCGCATTTTTCTGTCTGGTATGTGGATGTAGATGTATTTCTCTGCAAACCTAAAGGCTATAAAGCCCAGGAGGATTATCTCAAAAATCCACATGCTAGGGTTGGGGTTCCGTATAGTGATTTCCGGCAGGAACAATAGGAATATGATTGAAAGGAAAAGGCCTGCGTTGAAACTGCTTAGCTTGCTCTTGTATTTTTCAACGTGCCCTGCTAGGTGGTCTGCCATGTGGTGAATAACCGACAGAAGCACTGCAACAGCGATCGAGACTTCGTACATGAAAATCACAAGTCAGTAGGGATACTTATACTTAGCTGATAGAAGTTAAGTCAAATTCGCAAGTTGGTTGAAGTAGAGTGGCCTCTAAAATAGCTTGGTAATGAAAAGTTATATGTTTATTAACATGTTTACCCTTATAAAATGTAATGCAGTTGAATTCAATTGTAAATGACATTAGAAAGATTAAGGGTGTAAAGGTTATTCTTCAGTTTGGATCTTCAATAAAGGGTACAGCAAGGCCATATTCAGACGTAGATATATGTGTAATAACAGCGAAAGATGTTTCAAAAGACACCTGGGCTGAGATTCTTAGTTATTCTTCAAAAAAGCTTGATGTCTCGTTATTTTGGGATTTACCAGTTAACATGCGATACAGGGTCTTAAAAGAAGGAAAAGTTCTTTTTAATAAAGATGAGGGCTGGACTAATAGAATAATTAATGAAGCAATAAGGCATTATCTCGACTTTAAGCCAACAATAGAACGTCATTTGGCTGCAGTGGGTGTTTAAATTGAAGTATGATGCTGAAAGAATCGGCAAGATTCTAAGCGATATTGAGATGTATTTTGATGACCTTGATAGGCTGAGCATTAAAAGTAAAGGAGATATTCACTATTTTGAATAAAAACAATGTAATAGACGGCAGGATGTCCAGTTCTTTGGGTAGGCTAGTGTTTTACAGAAATCTTTTGTCGCATGAATATTTTGATATCACATTTGATCAGATTTTTGATGTAATGCAGGGGATTGGGCTAGTGAAAGAGTTTGTTGCTAAGATAAAAGAGGCTATTAAGTCTTAATTATCCATCGGTTTTTATTTATTGAGTTTTATCTTAGTTGTTTAGGTCTCCAAACAATTCGGGTTACCGCGAAAGCAATTCAAAGGTCAAATTGTGAACTAAAAAATGTGAGTATAACTTGACGTTAATTTTATAGGTAAGTCTAGGGAAACCTTTATAAAGCCAAAGCTGTTTCCCTTAGATGGAGGTGTAATTCCAGATGGCAGACTTAGCAACACAAACATTTTCAAAGCTAACAGAAACACTAAGCAGCTTTATAGCCCAACTGGTGAATGCCCTGATCTCTGTCGTGGTGATCGCTGTTTTTCTAGTGCTCGGTTACTTTGTAGCCTGGGTGGTAAATCAGGTAATCATCCGCGTGTTTGAACAAATCGAGGTAGAGAAACGCATTAGAAGACAAAAACTCGACAGGGTACTGCTAGGCTTCACTCTAACAGGAATAACAACCGCCTTGGTAAAGATCTTTGTGGTACTCGCATTCTTAGGGACAGCAACGGAAGTCGTCAACCTAGGATTGTTTACCGACTTGATAAAGTTGGCAGTAATATACGTACCAACATTGATCCAAGGTGTGGCCATACTCGTGGTCGGTTTGCTGTTCTCAGACTACATTGCAAGACTCATCAAGAGAAGCAGCAGCATGCCAATTACGAACATGGTGGCGGCTGTAGTACAACTGTTTGTGGCGTATATAGCTTTGGTCATTGCATTGCCGTTGATATTGCCGGGCGTCAAGGTCGCTATTTTGGAGAGGGCATTTGAACTCTTCATTGGAGCAGCAGCCGTGGCGATAGGCTTTGGTTTGGCAATAGCGTTTGGCTTGGGCTTAAAAGACTCAATAGCTGCAGCAGCTAAAAAGAACCAACGGGTGTTTGACAACTTCTTCGGGCAGATTAAAGAGCAAAAGAAGTAAAACCAAAAAAGCATGAAAACCAAGAATTTGGGGGGCTGTGCAAAAGTGCTGCCCTCTTCAAACTATTTTTTTATTTGTTTTTCAGTTTGTGAGGCTAGAGCTGTTGCGCACTCGCCTTTTTTATGATCTCGCGTATCTGGGCATTGTTGAATCCGTCCAGGTCGAGGGCGTCGTAGATCTCGTGCAGCGGAATGCCGTGGCGCATTGCCTCGCGAGCCGTGTTGATCTCGTTTTCAGTAATCAATTTCCCGGTCTGCTGCTGTAATTGTGGCTCAGGGTTTTCAGGTGCTGCAACACCTTGGGTCTTCACAGGCTCGTTCGCATCCCTGAAGGTGCCTTGTTTTGTGAGCTCAAGAACCGGCTCCTGGCGCGGCTTTTTTGGCGTTTCGGGTTTTGGCATTGGCAGCATCTGCTCTCGCTTCTTCGATTCTATGTGTTCCTCAACAGTCATGATCGGATTTTCTTCTTGCTGCTTTGGCTTTTCTGACTTTGTCAGCATGGAGAAAAGCCTGCTCCTAAATGGCCTTGCCTCCCGGGCCATGGGCGCTTTATCTAGGGATTGGGCTTGTGCAGGCAGCGGTTGTTCTAGTTTTTGGCTCTGTTGTCTTTTCATTTGCGCCTGGATCTCTTCTGCAACCATGATTGGTTCCGCAACTGGGGCCTTGGCTAGCTTTTTAGCCATCACCTCTTCCAATGGGGCCTCTTCGCCAAGCATTATGTTGTGCCGTTTTAAGTACGCCATTCCGGATTCCCGTGGATTTTCTGGGGCACTATTAATTTCAATTGTGTCATTGTCCATATACATCATGGCCTTTTTTTCAGTTTGGGACACCAGTAGGGGTGTGCCCTCAAATTTCTTTACGAGCTTGTTCTCTGTGCCGGTTTTGTTCATGCGCTTTTTTAGGTCTTCAGGCTCTTTCTCTGTGAGCTTCTTCTTTAACTCATCTAAACCCGCCATAGTACCACTTTTAGATGTTGTTGTTTAAATAAACCTTTGTTAGAACATTCTGCTGGTTAGAACATGCGGAGGTATTCATCGATCTCTGAATTTGTTATTGAGCACCCGGAGAATTTTAGGGCCCACAATGCTGCTTCAAAGCCGTGTTTTCCATATTCCTCGAGAAGGCCCTGCTCGTGCGCATAGGCAAGCAGCTCTGCAGACCTGACGACATTAATGCCCGTTATGTATGGCTCTAGTTCTCTTCGCGATTTTTCATTAACAGTTAACTTGAGCCCGGTGCGGTTTTCGATGTAGTCCTTTAGCTGGTCGGTGTCTTCAATCAAGAGCCTCGTCGTGCGCTCATCAATAAGTAGGTACCGCAAATCGCGGTCCTGCAGGCACGCTATGGCCTCTGCTTCGCCCTGGTGAATTATCTTTATTGGCCGTTTCTTGTGCATGAGCAGCTGATTAGACACGTTTATTATCCGCTCAGTTTTATCTTGTATGCCCTTGTTGTTTGATACCTTGATTGCGCCGCTTGTCAGGTAGTCCTTCATCATTATGGCCTTTAGTTCAAAACGCTTAGAGTGCATGGGGTTTTCTATTATTTCGCCAAGGACACCTGGCGGGATTATGAATTCTACGTTTTTCGATAGCCCCAAGAGCACCTTGAACAGGCAGTTGTCTGACAGCGAAATTAGTGAGCTTGCGTCGCACACGATTGTGTTCATTGCATCACCTTTTTCAGGCTTTGGTATCGCGCCTTGAGGCCTTTTGATTGCGTGTACGGCCTGTCGTGTATTTTTGTTTGGCCGACATAAGGCAGCAGCGCTGCTGTATTTACCCTTGTTAGTTCAGCCGCCCGTCTTAAGCTCAGGCCTAGCGCGTAGGCTCGGCTTGCCTGTTTTAGCCGCGCCTTTTCAATCACGTCCTGGAGGTAGTTGCCTTCCTTGTCATCATATTCGCTGATTAGCTTCATTACCTTTTCTAGGATGTGCTCCATGTGCAGTATTGTCTGCTCTTCCTTGACCTCTTTTTCGATCAGCTTGATGAGTTGGACCTTGAGTTTTTTGAAGCCCTTTTGATCCATGATGTGTGGCTTTGACAGCAATTTTGACAGTGCGTAGGCTGTTAGCGAAATGTCGATCAGCCTTGAATCTTCGAATACCAGGGCTCGTTCGATTATGCGGTTGCTGAGCTCCCTGAGCTCTGTCGTGTTGTTCTGTTCTATGTAGAAAACCAGCTCTTTTAGCAGTTCGTCAATTAGCTTTTCTGTTATTGGCTCCATGGATTAATAAAAAGTGGAGGAGGTTTAAATTACTTCTTTCCAGTTGCAGCTTTGGCTTTTTCGTGTTGCCTGTGCCATAAGTAGTTGAGCAAGGCGAGGACGAAAATGAAGATTATGTATTTGTCGTTGCTTATCAGGGCCTGGTCGAATTCGAAGCGCCACGTAGACGTGCTTATGAACGGCAGCGCCAGCCCGGTGAGTACCGCAATGTTCAACGCCTGAGTCACTATTTTGTTCAGGAACAGGTCGATCCTAAGGTCTATCTTAACGCGGGTTTCCTTAATCATATTGTAATATTAATTTACTTTGATATATAAAGTTATCGTTACATTTGTGTAAGGAAACCTTTATATAGGAAGACCTGCAAATATATTGTAATAACCTAACAGAGGTGAAAAAATACATGTGGGACAAATTTATAGATGCAAATGCAACGCCACTCGAGGCACAACTGAGTGCTTTGCAAGACCGACGCGCACGTGCTCCAGAATCCGTTCATTTACGGGTACAGGTGGCAGGCTTAACAAGGCAGCTACCAGGAGAGCAAGAGCGGCTCAACAGAGACGTGGAACTAAGGTCTTGGGGTGAATTCCGCAGGGATGTAATGCAATTAACAGGCGGCGCAGCATCAGCAGAACGTATGATTTGCGACGACGCAATTGCAAGCTTGCTTAGAAAATAGGACACTAATGTCTTAAGCTAAAACCACTGGTCCAGCCTCGACTGGGCCCCTTTTGTTTCTAAGTGCCCGTGGATTTTTTCAAGGGCACTTTGCACCCTATCTTGTGAAAAGTCAAATTCGTTAACCATCAAGTCCAGCACTTTTTCGTCATCGGGTTTTTTCCATTTCAGCGCGTACTTCTTTGTAACATCTGGTTTCAGGAACAGCTGCCGTAGTTGCTTCAGGTCAACTTCGGGCTTTGCTTGCTTCTGCTTGTAAACATCATCGGCAGTCATGCCTTTTTCGATGTACTGCAACGCGGTTTTTGGGCCAATGCCCTTTATGCCCTCGTTGTAGTCTGTGCCCATCAGCAACGCGATGTCAATCAACTGCTCCCTAGTGATTTTAAGCCTCTGCAGGTTTGCGTCCAAGATGATTTTTTCAGGCTCAACCATGACGTAAACGTTGCGCCGCGGCAATTTTCTACGTCCTGTTATGGTCAAGTTCCGAATGAGGATTGGTGAATTAAACAGCAAGGAATCGAAGTCCTGCGACGCACTAGCCCACACGTCGCCTTTGCGTGCCATGAAACTTGCCTGCGCTTCCCCCTCCCCGGGCGCATCAACATACGGAACATTTAACACGTCCAGGAGTTGCTTTGAGTTTTCAATCATTTCATTTGTCAGTCTTGACGAGGCCTGCGCGTACTTGCGGGCTTCTTCTTTTTCGCCCCGCTCTAGCGCCGCATCCCATTTTTCCATTGACTTTTTCCGAACCTGCTTTCGTTCTTCGATGGTCTTGTGCTTCAACTCAGGCGGCTTGCCGTCAAAAACGTATACTGGATAGATGCCTTCTTTTATTACGTTTGCCGTGCGGTACAACAAGCCTGATAGGTGCGATGTCACCCTGCCACGGGAGTCCATTAACGGCGTGCCGTCAGGCTGCCTGATGATCGACAAAAACTGGTAGAGCGTGTTAAACGCATCGATAGCGATTTTTCTTCCAGACAACGACGAAAGCTCGATTTTTTCCTTTTCAAGCAATTCGCCGAGTTCTACGCCCATGCTTATCTGAAAGGAAAAGGGTTTTAAAAACGTTCCGCGTGCCGATGCGCGTGCGTCAAAGGCCTAAAACGAAAACTCTTGCTTCAAAAGGGTGTAGTGGTCTTTCGGATCCGTGCCCCTGTCTATCGGTATTTCTACATTTTTTGGCGTATCTTCTGTTACTGGGGTTTGGCCCTGCGGTTTTTGAGAAGCCTCGGGTTCGTCCCCATGCACTGCACTGTCGCTCTGCCACATAAAGTATTTATGTAGCTTTGGTATATTAAGGGTTATGAAAACGGCTGTAAAGAAGACAGAGCAGGAATGGAAAACCTGCCTAACGCCAGAGCAATACCAGATCCTGCGGGAAAATGGCACTGAAGTTCCATTTACTGGAAGGTACTGGAACAAAAAGGACAACGGGATGTATGTTTGCGCAGCCTGCGGCGCGGAACTCTTCTCTTCTGAAACAAAATTCGAGTCTTACACCGGGTGGCCGAGTTTCTACAAACCAGCAAAGGCAGATAGCGTTGACACAAAATCGGATAATGCAATGCTCATGGCGCGCACAGAAGTGCTGTGCAGCAAGTGCCAAGGCCACCTGGGGCACGTTTTTAACGACGGGCCACAGCCTACGGGCTTGCGGTACTGCATCAACAGCGCCGCGCTTGATTTCAAGAAAAAGGAAGTTAGAAAAAAGTGAGAGCGCCGAGGGTGGGATTTGAACCCACGATCCCAGAGGGACTGGTTTTCAAGACCAGCGCAATACCGCTGCACCTGCAAGGTGCAGATTCAAAGAGCCCTGCTCCTTTGCAGTCTATGCGACCTCGGCTTGACAAAAATTGCTTAATTTGCTTCATTAGATACATTTTTTGGGGTATATAAATGATTACCAGCTTAACTGCTTAGAAACATCAATACCAACATTTATATAGCGAAACCGAGTTAGGAAAAATAATGACGAAAATCGACAAGATAACCGGATTAACTGTACAGGAAGCCTGGGCGTTCTGGATCGCCATCGCGCTAATGCTTGTCCTGTACGCGCTGCCAATGCTCGGCCTGCAATTCATTTTCCCAACGTCGGTAGAAGGGCTTTACTCTGCTGTAACTGGCATTGTCTCATAGCCCAATTTACGGCAATCAACGTATGGATACCAAAAGCTTTATATATAAGAAATCAAAGAAGTATAAATACCTAACTAGTTCTTGACAAAAAAACACATGCTGAGTGGGGGGTTTATACATGAAGAAGCTGGGCGTTGTTAAAAGCATTAACGAAGGCAAGCTGGTGCTCAAGACAGAGAAGCTTGTAAAAATCGGCGCCAAGATCTATGACGAAGAAGGCGCATTTGTAGGCACGGTTATCGATTATTTCGGCCCGACAATGGGGCCATACTTATTGATCAGCCCGAAAAAAGCACCAGAGCCATTTTACGGCAAGGACCTTTACGGATGAAATCTTGAGTTGAAGCATTATGGCAGATAAGTGTTCAGACTGTGGCTCGGTGAGCCTTTCGCATGATTATACTCGGGCAGAGGTTGTTTGCAACCAATGCGGCTTAGTTATAGACGAGCAGATCGTAGACCCTGGGCAGGAATGGCGTGCCTTCGACTCAGATCAATCAGCCAAAAGGGCCAGGACAGGGGCCCCGATAAAGCTCACAAGGGCCAACAAAGGCCTTTCCACTGAAATTGACGCGTTCAATAAGGACATCCGCGGTGTCCCGATAAGCGCACAGCAAAAGAGCCAGATGTACAAGCTCAGGCGATGGCACAAGCGCACGTCGATAAGCTCTAGCATGGAGCGAAACCTCAGCATTGCGCTTGCGGAACTAGAGCGGACTTCTTCAATGCTGTCCTTGCCAAGCAACATTCGGGAATCCAGTGCCCTTTTGTATAGAAAGGCTGTTGAAAAAGGCCTGATTAGGGGCAGGCTGATTGAGCACGTTGTTGCCGCTGTGTTATATACCACATGCAGGCAATACAATGTTCCACGGACATTAGACGAGATCGCCGAAGTCTCTGGAGCCAACAAGAAGGACATAGGCAGAACATACCGATTCCTGAAACGCGATCTTGGAATTTCAATGCCCTTGACGGATCCAATTCATTACATCCCCCGCTTTGCATCTGAACTTGGCTTGTCAGGGCAGGTTCAAGAGAAGGCCACCACGATTCTCGACAAGGCCATAAAACAGGGCTTGATTTCAGGTCGGGGGCCAACTGGCGTGGCGGCAGCTGCAGTCTACATCGCGGGTGTTTTAATGGGCGAACGCAAAACGCAGAAAGAGGTAGCTGACATTGCTGGCGTGACAGAAGTAACTATTAGAAACAGATACAGGGAACTCAAAGATCGGCTGGGCCTTGACATCCCTAATGCTTAATTACCTTTGAGCTTATTTTTGGCGTGTTGTGTCTGTTAGTGGTTTTGTTTTTTAATTTTACTGCTATCGCTTTTGTGATTTTAAACCAAAAAATTAGGGCTAATATGAAGTGGGGTTGGAGAGGAGGAGAATGAACTCACCCAGCCAATGGATATAAACAGTACGTGTCCCTATCCTCTCCAGAAAATTCGCGGCATATCATTTTATGAAACATCTCATATATAAAGCTTTCGATTTGGCTAATCAGGTTAAAATCAGGTTGCGGCAGCCAAATAATGGCCAGTTTGAGGGGTGAAATGGCCAATACCCATGCAACATGGCCAGTTTATGTGGTATATATTGGACATTTGCCCATTTCTTACTTGCCTTAAAACGGGAACTTGACTATAACGTGCCTGCCAATTGCAGACACCCTTTCATATGGGATCTTGAGCACATGGTCCTCATTTACGTACTCCTTTATTTCCTTTGTTTCATGTTCTGGTTTTATGAGTATTGCGGTCAGTTTAGCCTGGCTTGCGTCAAATTCAGCGTCTAGGACGTATCCTATGTCCAGGCCATTGTCTGAAATGACTCGTTTCTGTCGCAGTTTGCTTCCTAAAACGGGTGTTGTCATGTGCATCTACCAAGTGTGTACGTTATTTGATTATGATTATGTCGCTGATAGCGATTATCTTCGTGAATGGGATGAAGTTTTCGCGGGCGAAGTTCTTTGCTTCCTTGGCATCTCTTCCGAATATCGACTCGGCCTCTGCCTTTAATAGGTATTTTATGTTTCCTGTTTCAGGTTCAATTAGCAGGTCCTTGGCTGTGCCAACGAACTCTGAATTTTGGTTGTATATCCGCCTTCCGTATATGTCGCTTACTCGGTTCATTTTCCCACCTGTGTGGATAAGGCAATGATGCTTTTTAAAGTTTTGCTTTTTGCTTTTTGTCGCATCATTTTGATCTTTCAAGGAACTTTTGCAATTCAGCCTGTTGCTCATCGATGCTTTTCTTTAGCCGCTCTTCCTGTTTTTTAAACGACTCTATCCGGACCTGCACGGTTTCTTTCCTGTTCCACAGTTCTTGCTTTATGTCTTCTGGTTTTCCCTCTACTATGATAGATCCAATTGCTTTGTAAGCCGTACCAGTTGAAGTTTCAAGTGCGGCGATTGCTGATTCTGTTTGGACGAACTCGTATTCAGATTGCTGTCGTTGCATTGACGTTACTTGCAGCTGCCGCTGTTGTGCTTGCATTTCTGATAGTTTCTTTGTAATGTCTGCTGCGCTTTGTCCTTCCGCCTTTTGTTTTTGCTCTGCCATGGTTATACCTCCATTTTTTGTATTTTTATGCGTACCTTCATTAATTGTTCATCATTCTTGGCAAACACTAGCTCATTATCTTCAGCTTTAAGTGAAACTTCAACTGCGTCTGTTGATTCTATGCCGAACAGCTCGGTTATGGCGTCTGTGCTGCTGCCCAATACTTCAATATCTTTTACTGGTCCAGATTTTTTGACGAGTCGGTAGCCGAGGATTTCAAGATATCGTGGCTGCCAGTCCCATTCATGGTTGTGGATTTTCAGTGACCTGATTGATTTTGGATTGCCGTTTTTTTCTTCTATTATGATGACGGTGCCATGGCCCCTGCTGCCTGCGTATTCGATTATTGTTTCAAGTGCAGATTTGCCACGGGCCTTGTATTCGCTCATCGGCAGCAGTGCGCCGAGGGCTTTTGAAAAAGTGCGGGTGTTCTGCACTGGCTTTCTGCTGGTTGTTATTAGTGTCATGTTATACTGCTTGGACGTTTTTTACGAACGGGGGCCTTTCTTTTCTGAACAGCCTGTAGCCGCAACTTGGGCACTTTATTATTTCTGCTGACGTGATTTTTTTGTTACACTTTATGCATATCCACATGTTGTTACTCACCCACTTCTTTTAGGCCTGTTTTTGTTACTATCCTCTTGGCTGCAATACCGATTGTGGTTGTTGGTGCGTATGCCCCGCCGGCTGTAACAGCATTGCATTTTCGGCATGCCCAAACTGAGTTGCTTTGCCTATGCAGTGATTTGCGGCCGCATTGGGGACACTGCTGCGGTCTCCTTTGCACTTCCTCAATTTTCCTGACCTGGTGTTTTAGAGGCGACCCATATCGCGGGCCATAGCGGCTTGCGCTTCCCAATTTCGTTTTTTTTCTTGCCATTTTAATCACGTTGGTTAATCATTTTGGTTATAGGAATTTTTTCCTGATTTCCTTACCCTTTTTGATTGACTCTTCAACAAGGCCCTCGACTTCCTTTGGCATGAATGACCCAGTGCCCTGTTTTTGCATTGCGCAGAGCGCGCCTTTTTCTGTGCTCTGTATTGTTAGGAGGGCATCTGCAAGGCGCTCTTCCTCGAACTTTGGGTCCAAGAAGTTGTGCTTGTTGACTTGGGCAAAGGTTGTCGATATGGGCTTGTCTTGTGTTGGCAGGTTGCCAGATGACTCTTCTCTAATAATCTTGCCATCTTCATATTTGGGTATTTTTGTGCTTAATAAAGCTTTCACTGCAGCCAACTGGCCTGCGTCTATCAAGTTGCCGTCGTAGTTTAGGGCTTGTATGTCGATGTTTACGATCCACACCGATTCTTTTGGTTCTATCACGAGTTTTTTAACGTCGAGCATTTTGGATTCCCTAATGCCCCTGTCTATGACCCTCGCTGTTTCTATGGCGAACGGGCTTGGCGGGCCAAACGAGAATTCAGATGACGCCAATGGCGGCAGTTCTGCGCCAGTCATCAGGACCCCCTCTTCTGGCGTGTCCGGAAACGGGGTGCCGGTAGTGAGTTTCACGCCTGCTATGAGGTCGGTGTTGCCCATTCTGAGCCTGCAGCTGCCTTCTGCTGTAAAGGCGATGAAATTCTCATCTATTGTTATCTGCCTGTATTCATCGGGTTTGCGCCCATCGATTCGCGCCCCCGCTGCTGCGAGTTCATATAATCGGGGCTTTTGCAATGCTAATAATACTTCGCTAGTCTCCATTTAATTCACCTTGATATTTTTCTTTTAGTGCCTGTATTTGTATTTCATTAACTTTCTTGGAGCCGTCAATGGCCATCCTCATCGCGGTTTTGAATTCATCTGCCGTTAGGTGCCCGTCCATCTGCAGAAGCACGATTTCTTCTGTCCTAGGAATCACTGCCATCGGCACGTCAGCCTGGCCGTGGTTGTCCTCAGGCTTGTCCAGGTCTACAACTACCTTGTTATCGATTTTTCCAGCAGCGCAGCAGGCTATCAAACTTGTCATTGGAATGCCTGCGTCTGCCAACGCAACAGAAGCTGCGCTTAGTGCGGCGCATCGCGTCCCTGCGTCTGCTTGCAGCACATCAACGAACACGTCGATTTGCATGTTTGGAAATTTCTCCAGGAGGACCACCTTTGAAAGGGCCGCCCCTGAGATCTTTGAAATTTCCGTTGACCGCCTGTCCGGGCCTGGGCGTTTCCTGTCTTCTACAGAAAACGGCGCCATGTTGTATTTGTAATTCATGACCGCCTTTAGCGGGTTTTGCGTGTGCCGTGGCATGGCTTCCTTTGGGCCATACACAGCGGCGATGACCTTGTTGTTACCCCATTCCAGATAGCATGAGCCGTCCGCGTTGTCCAGCACCCCTGGCTGTATTTTTATTTCCCTTAAGTCTTCGAGCTTTCTTCCGCTCAACCTTTTTCCGTTTTTTATCAATTGTACATCTGTGTTGCTACTCATTGTTTTTCACCTAAAAATTTTGTTATTTCATCTGTTAAACCTGACTTGTGCGCTTCTTTTTCAACCCTCTTTATGGTTTGCTTTGCCTTTTCGATGTCCCCGTTTGCTATGAAGATCCTGCCGTTGCGGCCGACCATGATCATGCAGCCTGTTCCGTTGCGTATGGCGTCGATCATGGAATTATTCTTGCCAATGATCCTCGGAATTTTTTCAGGGGCCACGCTAATGACCTCCCCGCCCGTGAGCAGTTTTTCATAACCAAGTTTTGGATTATTGGTCTCGTCAACTTCCATTACTGATGCGCTGATGATCTCGTAGTGCTTATACTCCCGTTTTGTAGGCAAAAAAGCGCTGTACGGCGAGTTTATGTCTATGACAGCCCCCCCGTATTTTGGTTCGCTGACGACGCCGATAATTTGGTCATCTATCTTTGGGATGTACTTTTCTTTTATTGGGACGATTTTTCCGCCCTTGTCGTTTTCACTGAAAACTCCGCAGACGAGCGAGAATGTTTCGCCATTGTCTTTATATGTATTGAATCTTGTCTCCGAGGATAGTTTCTCCCCCGGAACTACAATTGTTTTCATAATTTCATTTCTCCTTTGTGATTCTTGATTTAAATATTCTGATTTCGTATCCTGTTTTTTTATGTTTGTTTTTATTTATCGTGTTTTAATGTTCTTAGCGCGTTGGAACGACTTCGCTTTGCACGTTTCCTTGTGTTGCTTTGTTCAATTTGTCAAAAAATTCTCCTTGCAAGCCCGCTGGAAGTTCGATAACCGCTTTTAGTGAGCCGTCGTTCTGCCACTCTTCCTTGATGGTCTTGTGCTCCCTGAGAACGCTGTACGCACGCCCAGTGAATTCCGTTGGTATTCTAAGCATTACCTGGCTGACTTCCATGCTTATCGGGAGTATTGGTTTCAGCAGCTTTATGATTCCCTCAACCTGTTCTTCAGCGGTCTTGAATGGGTCAATGTGCACCTTAGCTTCGTCTATTGCTTTTTCAATCCTTAGCGGTGGATGTGGCGTGTGTGTTCTCGGGTCGACTGCAAAGCGGCTTATGCGTGTAATGATCTGCTGTTTTTTGTTATGCAGCATCTTTCTTCTTTGGTCGGTTGTTAGCTGGATCTCGCCTTTTTGCAGTATCCGTATTGCGATTTCTGAAAAGTCAATTGTTCCGAATACCCGATTTATGTCGCTTTCGGCAGCGCGCATCCCCTTGTTTGAGTCGCTAAAGACTTCACCTGATGCAAAACAAGCGTCTAGGTCGGATATGCTCCCTTTTTTCTTGATCTCCTGGGCTGCATCTGGGCCAACCAGAACCTCAAAGTGCGATCCGCTGTGGCTGTATCGTGCTATCACGGCGTCTTCTAATGGAATCATTTTTTACTCACTTTTTCTTGCTTTGTGGGCCGATGTACTTCGATAGCTGGCTTTCTGTCAGCTTCGTGTATTTTCTTGTCTTCACCGGTACATATGCCATTTCTACTGTGTCAATAGTGACCTTCTTGTCACCAACCTGTTTTAGGGCTTTTAATGCTAATTCAATTGCCTCTTCCAGTGTCATGCTTTCCTTGTAGTCTTTTTCGAACACTTCTTCTGCTTCCTGTTTTCCCGAGCCTATGGCAACTGCAGTCCACTCACCTATGGCCCCGCTGGGGTCAGTGTCGAACAGCCTTGGCCCCGTGTCATCTACTCCGACGATGATGAGCGCGGCTCCGAATGGCCTTGCGCCTCCCCATTGGGTGTAGTACTGTTTTACGTCTGATATCCGCTTTGTCAGCGTCTCAATTTCAATAGGCTCCTGGTACGTGATTTGCTCTTCCTGAGCCTCGTATCTTGCAAAATCAATTAGCCTGCGTGCATCTGCCACTAAACCAGATGTAGCTGCGCCTATGTGTGCATCAAGCTTGTAAATCTTTTCAATCGATTCTCCTTTCATGAGCTTGCTTGTAACGTTTTTGTCGGCAGCCAAAAGAACCCCGTCGCCATAGACAATGCCGACTGCGGTTGTTCCTCGCTTTACCGCGACCCTGGCGTACTCTACTTGGAAAAGTCGTCCGTCGGGGGAGAATATTGTAATTGCTCGGTCGTATGCTTGCGTTGCCGCTCCAGGATACATTTATACACCTCTAGATTTTTTTATTGTGCCTGTAACACGTAACGTTTGGATAAAAGCCGGGGTTGACTCTATTTCGGCCAACATGCTTGTTACTCCTTTCACTATATATATGCTTTTTGTATTTGTCCTTATTAAGCCTTTCTGCTCGGTTTCATTGAAGTCTATCAGTGCCAGATTCGCATCTGCAATGCCCTTGAGGCCTATGTTTTCCTTGGCTATCTTGTAAATCGCTTTCCAGACATCTGCCTGTTTGAATTTTTTGTCAGAGTGGACCGTGAACTGGATGTACCGGTCGTTGTCCATCAGGGTCGGGGGATATGGTTTCATGTTTTCACCTCAAAAATTGACTTTGGCACTTCAGATATTGCCCATTTGGCTTGATTTTCAGTCAATCCGATAAATGCGCCAATGCCAACGAGGTCGAGTGGGGCTCGCATACCATACTTGCCCTTTGAATTTGACACGATTACGATGCTGTTCTTTATCTTGTTCGTGACCTTGACCATGCGCTGTAAATTCAACATCAGCTTGACGCGCTGCGATTCCTTTGCCTCAATAAAGGTGGCATGAGAAATTCCAATCGCGACGTTATTTTTCTTGGCCATGTTTGCTGTGGCCGTGTCAAACTTCCCAAATTCCCAGTTTACTGGATCAAGCAGGACATGGACGTTCCGTGTCCGTACCGCCTCCTGATTTATTTTTTCGTCACCCCCCCTTATTATGTTGATTTTGTTCTTTTGGGGCTTTATGTCATTTCCTGACCTTGGCTCAATGTAATTTATTTTGCTCACGTCAATTTTGGAAAAGCCGAGTTTTTCCGCAAATTCCTGGTCCGGCGCCAGCAGGTCGTAGTAGTCAGTCATTTAAACACTTCCTCAATTATTCGTAATGCCTTCTCTGGGCTTGCTGGATATGTGGCGGCCCTTACCTTGATTTTCACAATGTCTCCAGAGTCAAGAATCCGTACTTGCCCGTCAACAAGGTGCTGCTTGCTGATTCTGAAGTGGAAAGCCCCCTCATGGTCTATACGTTTTTTCGCTTCCGCAGCAAGCTGTTTTTTCTCGGCTTCTGGTAGGCTCAGTAATAAATTGCTTAACAACGCCGTGATTTCCTGCTGTTTTTTCACAGTTACTTCAATTCTTTTTATTTCAGGGCCATAATAACTTTCGATCCTGCTCTCTTCAGCGCTGTAATCAATATTTGAAAACAAGTGGCTCAGAGCGTGTTCTACTAACCTACGTTGCTCTGTCGGGTATTCGAACAGCTCTATGGTTATGGAGTTAAACTTTCTCACTTTTGTCTACCTGGAGTCTTTTTGCTTGCAGAGGTTTTGCCCCTGAAGACCCTTCTTGTCTCTGTTATGATCCAGCTTATGTCCTTGTCGTTCATAATCTCTGGCCTTGTTGGGTCGATCATGATTACCTCGAAGAACTTGCTAACGCCATCTTCGCCTACGATGTAGCTGTTGAGGATCTCAAGGTTCGGAAACTTTCGAGACACCTTCTCCTCTGCGGTTTGCTGCGTGCTCTTGTTAAGTTTAAGTTTCTTTACGCCCATCGTTGTTGGCCTGCGCCCCTTGTTTGGACGAGTTTTCATTGAACGGCCTTTTCGGATCCTTACCCTGGCTACTGCAAAGCCCTTCTTGGCCTTGTACCCCAATGACCTGGCTCGGACTGGGTTTGTTGGGCCATCGATGCGTTCGACGACGTGTTCCTTGCGCCATGTGATTAATCTGCTTTTGTAAGCGTCCCTTAGCACCTTGTCCTTTCCGCTTACTGATTTCTGGAAAGACTGCATTATGTACTTGCTAGCTGCTGCCATGTGATTTTCATCTCCCCTCGTCATCATTCTCGCTCTTTCGGCGAACATTTGATGTTACTCGATAATGAGTGATTTTCTTGTGGAGCTGTTTGTATATAAAGGTTTTCCTTAGGGCCACGTCAATATGGGGGATTAATAAATAGGGTATGCCAAAGTAGGTGGGATGAATGAAATCGATGGGTTAGTAGGCATTAATGAAACGGTTCTTTGGAAAGGAAAACCCGAGTTCTGGCCATTCTTTATTAAAAACGCCATAGTGCCAATATTCATTTTAGTGCTTGTGATTAATCTTATTTTGCCAGAGGGAGGGGAACTAAAATGGGAATCACTATCTCCTAGCCTCGTTTTTAAGCTTCTACTCAATCTTTTTTTAATCTGGTTTATTCTATACTACCATAAAAATGAACATTATTTGATTACAAATAAGGGTGCTGTGCTCCAGGGGGCATGGGAAGACCCAAAAAGGATCAGCTTCAGCCAAATAAAGGACATAAAACTTCACAAGAGCGCATTTGATGCGTTGTTCAATAGGGATTCTGGAACCATAATAATTTCGACGCCGTCCCCCTCGCGGAATTTTTGGATTTTTGGGCGCGGCGAACAACGACACATGATGAAGCATGTACCCAATGTTAAGGAAGTGTTTCAAACCTTCAAAAGTAATTTTGAAGAGAATATAGAATGATATACAGAGCGATATACAGGATTAAATCATTTCAGAATGGCAGTAGGAACACCGCAATGCTTTTATATTTGAGGAATGACAAAGTATTCACTACTTTTATAGGTAGATTTTGAGGTAGACAAAATGGGACTAAGACCAGCGCACACCTTAAGAGGGTTACTGAGGTCATGGAGCAGGACTGCGAGGAAAAAGCAGCGCAAGGCTTTCATCCGAGGTGTACCTGACTCACGGATCAGGAAGTATGACTTAGGGAGCCCTACAAAGCTGTCGGAGTTCAGCATGCAATATAATTTAATGCCGAATGTGACTATCCTTGCGAGGGATAACTCGCTTGAAGCAGCACGTACTTTCTCTAACAAGGTTTTTGAAAAGAAGATTTTGAAGGAGAATTATTACTACAAGATGCGCTTGTTTCCGCATGAGGTTATTAGGGAGCACACAATGGCTTCAGGGGCAGGCGCTGACCGTCTGAGCACTGGAATGAGGTTGTCATTTGGCAAGGTCAAGGGCAGGGCTGCGCGACTGCGTCCAGGGACTCCGGTTGCATCTATCTACACTGATGAAAAGCACGACAAGGTAGCGCGTGAAGGCCTAGCAAGGGCGGCACGAAAACTCCCCGGTACATTCAGAATTGAAGTAAAGCCAAACAAGAATTACGTGCCCACACCTGCAGCTTAATTAATCGTCGCGGCTTGGTCAATCAGTGCATAGTAACGTTTTTTAATGCCTGTAACTTGATTCTAATATGGCAGTAATTGATCCATACGCGCAGCGGCGAGCAACAGCTCAGGCGAGAATCAAAAAAGGGGAGCCACGCCCAGGGGATTTGTACATCACAACCGCCAAAAAGATTGAAGAGCAAACCGGGAAACGGCCAAGCACCCCGCGGGATTTGCTTGCAGGCCTCACAGCTATAGGGGTTACAGATCCTGAAAAAGTGCGGCGCATTCTTGCTGACGCCAAGGCACTACGTGGAAAACCAGAAACAGGCGCGTCTAATCCATATCGATATTAATACCCCCGTGCGATATTTCATTGCACGCAGAATGCTTCGCGTTTGCCAAATTTGAAAAAACTTGTTTTTCAAATCTTCAACGAAACGAAGTTTCGTTGCAAGCGAAGCCCCTCTTATGGACTCGGAGGGATTTGAACCCCCGACTTCTCGGCTGCCAGCCGAGCGTTCTTCCGCTGAACCACGAGCCCAGTTTTCGCCAAATTGCTTTCGCTATTCATTGTGCTTTTTGGCCTTAAAAACAGTTGCTCTTGTTGATTCATGGAGCGATGTAAATTATTGTGTCTCCCCTGATGAGCGCCTTGCCTATTGTTTCTATTTTTTTTCCATCTTCTAACTCGTCGACTTCCTCAAGCACCACATTCATGTGCTGGTCAAATGCCTGGAGCTTTCCCCTGAATTGCTTGTTGCCCTTTAGCTTTAGGAGCACTGGTTTTCCTATGGCATTGTTGAGTAAATCGAACGGCCTGCTTATGTTCATGTCGTTCATTCTCTCCTTCCTCTTTTTTTTTATTTTTTGTTTCCTTGTATTACCTTTGCTTGCATAGCTAGCTTTGTTGCTTGCTGTGTTTGCTTTGCGGATTGTGTTGCTTGCGAGTTTGGCTTTTCAGTCTTTCTTCCAAATGGTAATTTTGAGAGGATACTTTGAAGCAATCCTGGCCCCTTCTCTGGGGGCTTGAACTCGATTCCGGTTAGGTGTGCAGCTATCTTGGCAATTTCGATCATTGCCGGCGAGTTCGGTTTTCTGGTAAACAGCGGTTTTTTTTCAAGGATAGATATCTTTAAATCGTTATCATAAGGAATCCTGGCTATTATTGGCGCTTCGAGCATTGTTTGCATGTCTCGTTCAGACTCCTCACCCCTGATTTTTCGTATCTGGTTGATTGCCAGACCTATGGTTTCTGAGCCCATCTTTTCTCCAGTCATTTTTGTCTTGAACGCGTCGACTGCGCTCATGGTCTCTGGCATTGCGATTATGATGTTTTCCTTGGCTGCGCTGAGGCACGCCATGGTGTCTCGCCCAATGCCTGCAGGGCAATCTATCAACACAAAATCAGCTTGCGTCGACACCTCTGCAACGACTTTGGCGAGTTTTTCAGGATCCACGCGTCGGTACTGCTCGATTGACACGCCCGCGGGTATGAATTTCATGTTGGTTGCAACCTCGTATGTAGCGTCTGCTATTGTTGATTCCCCTGTTAGCACCTCTTGCATGGTGATTGGTCTGCCAGCCATGTCCAGGGCTAATTCAAGATTTGCCATGTCCAGGTCAGCGTCCAGAAGTATTACTGATTTTCCAAGTGACGCAAGCGCAAGGCCTAGGTTCGCCACTATGGTTGTTTTTCCAACTCCCCCTTTTCCAGAAACGATTGCGATTGTTCTCGTCATGTTTATCTTTTCTTTATTTTTCTGCGCGCAAGTTGTGCATTCTGCATTCCTTGTTGTATTATGCTATCGCTGCTTTATTTAGCTTTCCATTTACGTACTCGACGATTTTCTTTGTCTCTATGGGCGTTATCTCGCCCGTGCTTTTCATTATGTAGATAAGGTTTCCCTCTGAGTAGATTATGTTGTAATGGTCATCGTCTTTTATTGTCAGCATTTTAGAATCAGGGTATTCTGACTTTATGAATTCATAGACGCTTGAGCTGGCTACTGCTTTTTTGAATGCATTCGTCTTGTCGGTCGTCAGCAATACAGAGCCATCTTTTTTCGTAACGGTCATCTCATCAATCAGGAAGTCATGCGCGAGGTTCTTTATGTATTCATCCGGCTTTGCCTTTTGGTTTCTCAGGCTCTTTATTCTTAATAGCTCTCTTATGAATGCAGCTTTTTTCCTTTCGCGCTCTGCGCGTGTTGATTTCCCGATGAGTTTTGACAAAAATACGCCCATTTTCAATCACATGTGTTGATTCAATTCATTGTTCATTGTTTCGAATTAATTGTTCATTGTTTCGAATTCATATTTTATGATTCAGATTCATCGTCTTGCATTGCCCCGGATTCATCTGTTTCCGCTGCTTCGGACATTTCGATTTCTTCTTTCTGCTCGTCCCTTGACTTGTCGAGGAGCTGTTCGTTTGTCACTTCTCTCCTTTTAGTTATGCCCATCTTCTTTAATAATTGTTGCTTTCCAAATTCTTCCTGCTTTTGCTCCAACAACTGCTCTTCATATGTCCGTGAAAAAGCTTGAGGCATCTTGAAATCGCGTACTGTTATTATCTGGGGTATGATCGATTCAGCGTTTAAGGACATGGCGAGTTGCGTTTCCTGCGACGTCAGCGAATAAGTATCCATTATGCCGCTGTTTGCGGTCAGTGCATTAAGTGCCCGGTCTAGCGCTTCCTTGCCCTTGTAGACCCTTGAAAAGTGAAAGTACTCGTACTCTGCCAGCGTTAGTTGCCCGGCATTAAATAGCAGGATGCCCTCTTCAAATCCGTGCTTTTCTTCTACTGTTGCGCACAAATATCCGCTGAATGAGTCCGCCATTAAGCGTGTAATATAGGACTTTGCATCGAAGCTCCCGATCTGCTTGCCGGTTTCGAGTTCTGTCCCCGCTGCTATGTTCATAATACATCACTTAAATTACATCTTAAAATACATCACTTATATAGTTGATCATTAATTGTCACTTGCTTAGATCCTTAAGCATTATTATGTGGTCCGCCGTGTTTTTTAACGCTACTGAAAATGGTTTTCCCCCAATCACGATTGTTTCCTTACCATGGGCCTTTGCCTTTTGCAGCACTGGTTGAAAGTCACTGTCCCGGGTCATTAAGCAAAGCATGTCTATGTTGTTATTGTAAACTATTTCCATGGCTTCTGCAGCCATTGGCGCATCCACGTCCCCGGTAGTGATCATGATCGGCTGAAAGCCCTGGTTTGTCACTGCCTCTATCAGTTTTCCTGGCGCGAACTGATTGAGGAAGACCCGGGCTATCCTTATGTCCCCGAATTGGTGCAGCTCTTGCTTTATCTTATTAAAGTCAAAGTCGAATTCCTTGCGTAGCATGTTGGGGCCGTCAACCAGCACCCCGATTCGTTTTCGCGTGTTTCTTCTTAAGAAATTTCCAAATGTTCTAAACAGCATTTTTATCCCTACAAATTAAAGGCCCTCATAGCGTTTTTATCAGTAATGGCTTCGATTTCCTCAAACGTTGTTCCTGTTTTTTCCGCGATCTTTTGAATCGCGTACTTTACGTTTACTGGCTCGTTGCGCTCGGTGCTTACAGGATTCAGATACGGGGAATCGGTTTCCACTACAATCTTGTCTAAATCAAGGCTTTTACTTAAAACTTTGCCCATGCGGCAAATGCTTGTTGCAAAACTGGTTATGTAATTGCTGTCCCAGCACCTCTTCATCTGCGTCTTGTTGCCTGAGAAGCAGTGCATCACAACCCTGGTATTTGCGTGCCGCTCCAATATTTCCAGTGCGTCTTCCATTGCGTTGCGTGAATGTATCACAAGCGTTTTCTTGAGCTCGTTCGCGAGCTCTATCATAGCTATAAAGTTGCTTTGCTGTACCCCCTTTTTGTCGGGCAGCCAATAATAATCTAAACCGACTTCTCCAATCGCCACGATGTCGTTGCTGTGCTGCCTCGCCAGCTCGATAAATTCATTTTGTCGGTCCTGCTGTTTCACGAAATTCACTGGGTCAAGGGCCATGCACGCGAACACGAATCCCCTATGCTGCTTTTGGATTTGCTGGACCCTAATGTTCGACCCAAAATCAGTCGCGGGGTTTATTACATAACGTAGCTGCTGCCTTGCCCGTTCAATAACGTCATCGCGATCCTTGTTGAACTGCTTAACGTCAAGATGGCAGTGCGTGTCGATCATGCCTGAATTACTGATAGAGTTTATATAATACTACTTCCACTAATAGCTCATGAAGCCGGAAAGGCTCATAGTCTACACGCTGGTTGCCGGCATCGTCATTTCATTCGCATTTGGCGCAGGCTTTGGCGTGGAAAACATCATGAGTGTCCTGAGGAATGCGCAGCCGGCCTATTTGGGGTATGCGCTGTTTTTCCAGGTCATAGCAGTATGGGCCACAAACATGCGCTGGGCGAAGATCGTTGAGTACGACGGAATTAAAACCGACCGGTGGAAATTGTTTAACTCAACGCTCTCAGGCATAGCATTTAGCAACATAACCCCGTCTTCCCGCCTTGGCGGAGAGCCAGTGCGGACATTTTTTCTTAGGAAACACAGCACAGCAGACACTGCTCAAAGCCTAGCAACTATCATCACTGACCGGATATTTGATCAGTTCTCGTTCTTTCTTGTTACAATCATAACGCTGTTCTTTGTATTGTCAAGCTTCTTTTTGCCGGACTGGGTCAGCATCGCATTGACAGTGTCACTAGTTCTGACATTACTGATAATGTTTTTTATCACATACCTTTCTATAACGCATGACATCAGCTCGGGTATTGTTTCTCTCTTTGTTAAGAAATTCGATATGCTCAAGCCCCTGAGAAAAAAACTCAAAGATGACGTGTCGGCGTACTCTGAAACTGTTAAGGCCTTCCTGAAAAAGAAACGCCTCTGGGGCTGGGGCATTTTCTACTCAAGCATAATGTGGGTTTCAGACGTATTGCGCGTGTACTTTGTTTTCCTCGCCCTGGGCGCAGCAGTTAACCCAAAGCTCATCCTAATAATGTTGGTTCTTGCACCGCTTGCTGGCTTGATCCCATTGCTTCCCGGCGGGTTGGGCTTGGTTGAGGGCGCAATGATACTTATTTATACTTCGTCCGGCATTTCATTATTATTAGCAGGAACCGCTACAATGGTCGATAGGCTCATCTCATATTGGTTGCTGACCTTTGGCGGGCTCTTTTCATCATACTATCTAGGAATAAAGAAATACGATGAAAACGAATAGGGGGAGAACAAAATGCCAGAAGAGTATACAGTAATCGAAGCAAAGGAAGCAAGGGAAGGACGCTACATTATCATTGAAGAAGATCCGTGCAGGGTTACAAGCATTTCTATTTCAAAACCAGGAAAGCATGGGGAAGCAAAAGCGCGTATTGAGGGCGTCTCGCTTTTTACGGGCAAAAAGAAGACATTACTGTCGCCGACAGGGCACAGGGTCAAGGTGCCTGTTCTAAAGAAAGAAACCGCATCAGCAGTGGCTGATGTTGGCAATGGAAAATGGCAACTGATGGACATGGAAAGCTTCGAGACCTACGAATCCGAGATACCTGCCGAATTCAGAAGCAAGATACAGGCGGGGTCAGAGGTCGAGGTACAGGCTGTCATGGGACAGCGATTCGTGCAGCGTGTCAAATAGTTAAGCATCCTCTCTCAACTATATATCAACTCAGAGATCTCAATTCTGATTTTTTAATGTACGCAAAGAGAAAACGTACAGCACAATTCAGTTATTTATAAGTCCCGATTGCGTCATGCGATTTCAACCAGTTCGATTTCGAAAATCAGGTCTTTGCCAGCAAGCTGATGATTGAAGTCTACCACAATCCTGTCAGGGTACACTTCTGTAATGACTCCGATCATGCCGTTGTTTGCCTGGATCATCCTGCCAACTTCTGCACCCGGGAGCTCTGCCGGCTCAACATTCATAAACCTCATTGGGTCAACAGGGCCATACGCCTGGTCTACTGGAATCTCAACAGTCTTTTTCTCCCCAATTTTCATGTTAAGAATTCCGTCGTTGAATCCTGGAATCACCATGCTGCTGCCTAGGGTAACTTGTAACGGGTCTCGGCCTTCACTGCTATCGAACACAGTGCCATCTTTGAGCCGACCAGTGTAATGCACCTTGACCGTGTCGCCATTTTGTGCTGTCTTCTCATTTGTCATTTTATCCTCTCCTGCATTTGAGCTTGTGTTTACTTGAATGCTTTCATTTTGTGAACTGAGTATGTCTGTAGAATAACTTGTAGAATAAGTTTGGCTATTTGAATTGCTGGTACAGCCTGCAATTAACAGAATTAAAAGTACCAGCATCACTGCTTTCTTCATGCAGCCTTTATTGAACTCAAACTTTATAAATGTACGCGTACCACACTTCCAAACTTATTTAAACTCAGTTTGACTGAATCAATTGCATGGCAGAGGAAGACAAGGGATTTAACATCGATAAGGAAAAGAATTTCTCAGAATGGTTTACTGAAATCGTCAGTTACGCCGAGCTGGCAGACCAAAGGTACCGCTTGAAGGGCTTCATAGTCCACATGCCAAATGCCGCAATTACAGAAAAGCGAATGTATGCAGACATGGAATCCTCGCTGGAAACTCATGGCCACAAGCCAGCGCGTTTTCCTTCATTGATTCCAGAGCACTACTTTGCCAAGGAAGCAGAGCACATCGAGAACTTTGCCCCAAACGTGTTTTGGGTGACAAAAGGTGGCACGGATGACGAGTTTGAAGAAAAGCTGGCAATGCGGCCAACATCTGAAACCGCGATGTACGACACGTACTCGCAATGGATACGCAGCCACAGGGACCTGCCGTTGAAGATTTATCAGTCTTGCCAAGTTTGGAGGTATGAAACAAAGCACACGCGACCTTTCTTACGTGACAGGGAATTTCACTGGATAGAAGCGCATGACGTTTTCGCCACCGCAGAAGAAGCCTGGAACCAGGTTAAGGAAGACATGGAAATGACTTACGATGTATTGCGTGATAAATGGGGGTTGCCGATTATTTTCTTTCACCGGCCTGACTGGGATAAGTTCGCAGGCGGGCAACACAGTTTCGCTGCTGACGCGTTGATGCCAGACAAGAAAGTTTTACAGTTACCGAGCACACATTTCTACGGGCAGAACTTCGCGAAGTCATACAACATAAAATTTCTTGATGAGAACGAGAAGGAGAAATATGCGTTCCAGACCACGTTCGGGCCAGCCATTTCCAGAATCTATGCAGCCCTGATTTCAGTGCATGGAGACAACAAGGGCCTAAGGCTGCCATTTGGACTTGCGCCTACACAAGTCGTTATCGTTCCAATTTTAAAGGCCGACGCAGATAGCACCACCCTACTTCAGGAGTGTTATGACTTGCAAACGCAACTCAGGGAACTTGATTACCGAACAGAGGTCGACGACAGTGACAAGCGCCCAGGTTCTAAGTACTACTACTGGGAAGCGCGGGGCACTCCACTGAGGATTGAAATCGGCAGCAAGGAACTTGAAAAGCATGAATTAACGATTGCGCGCAGGGACAATGGAAAAAAGGAAACAATCAAGCAAAAAGACTTGGAAACGTACATTGAAAAAGCAGTTCCTGAGATTCTGAAAACACTAAAGGATCAAACCATGAAATGGTTTGAAGGAAACACTCACGAGGCCACGGATTTTGAAGAGCTCGGAAAGCAGCTAGAGAAAGGCGGTTTCGTCAAGGTGAATTTCTGCTCGCGCGAGAAGGATGGATTGAAATGCGCGGACAAGATCGGCGAAGCATACCATGCCGAAGTTCGAGGCACTAAGTTTATCGAGTTTGGCAAAGAAGAAAGAGTTGCCAATGGCGCGAAATGTATTGGTTGTGGCAAAGAAGCCAAGCACGTCATGTACGTTGCCAAGGCATACTAACCTTATTTTAAATTGTGCAGGGGCAATACATATTTTCATGCATTACTAATGCAAGCTTTTGTGCATTACTAATGCAAGCTTTTGTGCATTACTAAAGCATAGTTTTAAAAACCATCTTAAATTTATGCCTAGCTGATGGATTCGATTAACGTTTTGACTATAATGAATTTCCGCTGCTTAACATATCACTAGAGAGAGCCTTACTTCGAATCCTTGATCGAAACTAACAGAATTCACGCTAAAGGAATTCCTAAAGCAAACTAAGACATTTTTGAAACAAAACCCGTGAGTATGCAGGAAGAGAGCAACAATTAATATATACCAAATCCCTGCTAATTTATCTGGGCAAAATGAGACTCATGTACTACCTTACAAAAGTTATAATAGAAATAATTTCTTTACCTCAACCCGTAGTAGTTATTTCTAAATAGCTACTCTAACAAACATTTTGGAGTTGCTATTAAAACGAGTTATGGTGAATTGATTGGCTGAAGCGAAACTGACTGAAAAGAGATTCACGAGCGAAAACGAAAAAGAACTCATAACAGAATTCGATATTGACTACGATTTCTCGTTCGACAGGAACTCGGACAAGGAAACGTTTTCAATAGACAATCCCCCGCCGTATCCTTCTGGAGATCCCCATCCTGGACAGCTGGCGCACTACTGCAAGATCGACATGATCGGACGCACCGCAAGGATGCAAGGCTACAATGTTCTCTTTCCAATTGGCCTCGACAGGAACGGCATAAACCTAGAACTCTTAGTTGAAAAAAAGCACAAGAAGAGCATCCATGACATGGACAGGGAATTCTTCGTCAAAGAATGCGTTATCGAGATGAACAAAATCGGTACAAGTATCATTGATATTTTCAAGCGCTCCGGAATGAGTTTTGACTTCAAAAACGCGTACGCCACAGACAGTGACGACTACAGGGCTTTCTCTCAAGCCATGTTCATTGAAATGTGGCACAGGGGGCAAATTGTCGAACACCTACGGCCAAACTTCTACTGCCCCGGCTGCAGGACAACGATAGCGGAAGCCGAAATTGTTTACGAAGAATTGCCAAGCAAAATGAATACTATAAAATTCAAGGTAACGGAAACCAATGACGAAATCGAAATTGGTACTACACGGCCAGAACTATTGGTGGCGTGTAAAGCAATCCTAGTCCATCCAGACGACGAGCGCTACAAATACTTACACGGAAAACATGCAATCGTTCCATTGTATGGAACTGAAGTTCCAATTTATGCACACACTTACGCCAAGCCTGAATTCGGCACTGGAATCGTAATGATATGCAGCTACGGCGACACAAGCGATGTGCAGATCTTCAGAGAATTGAGCTTGGAGCCAGTGCAAGGCATTGGCGAAGACGGTCTAATGACACAAGCCACTGGATTTCTGAAAGGTCTTACTGTGAAAGAGGCGCGCAAGACAATTATTGAAAAGCTTAAGCATGAAGACCTGCTCGTGAAACAAGAAGACATGACGCACAGGACTCCGACGTGCGAGCGCTCAAAAGACCCTCTAGAATTCGTCAGCATGAAGGAATGGTACATCAAACAACTCGAATTTCTAGATGACGTTAGGAAAAAGGCAGACGCGATGACGTTCCTGCCAGCGAAAAACAAGCAGATACTTACTGACTGGATAAACTCGATAACAATCGACTGGCCGATATCACGACGCAGGTACTATCACACTGAGATTCCGTTGTGGTACTGCAAGGACAATCATCACCCTATGCTGCCAGAGCCAGGCCCGTACTATAGGCCGTGGAAGGACAAGGCACCGTTTACGAAATGCACAGAATGCGGCTGCACAGAGTTTATTGGCGAAGATAAAGTATTTGATACGTGGGTTGACTCATCCTTGTCCAGCCTTTACATCTCCGGGTTTTCGCGCGACGATGAGTTGTTCAAAAAAGCATTTCCTGTTTCGATTCGACCGCAGGGTCCAGAAATCGTCAGAACCTGGTTGTACTATACGATCCTCCGCAACTTGCAGCTATTGAATGAAGCGCCTTTCAAAAAGGTGTGGATCGACGGCCTCGGCTTGGCAGAAGATGGAAAGAAAATGTCGAAGTCGGCAGGCAACTACCTGGAAATAAACCCAATACTAGAAAAATACGGGGCCGATGCATGGCGATTATGGGCCGCCAGCGAATCCAATGTTGGGGAGTTCTTCAGGATTTCTGAAGACCGCATTAACGGAGCGGCAAAGTTCATTACAAAACTCTGGAACCTCTCAAAACTGATTTCCATGTTCGCCCAGGCTGAGAAACCAAAAGAACTAACGGGCACAGACAAGTGGATCCTGGAGGAGTTCAACAACCTTGTTAAGGAATCGCTAAAAGGCTACCAAGATTATAATTTCTTCGTTCCGGCAAACCGCGTCAGGGAGTTTGTCATGAACCAGTTTGCGAGTCACTATGTTGAAATGGTCAAGAACAGGGCTTATGACAACGACGCTTCGGCATTGTACACGCTGCATTACGTTTTACAGGGCGTCCTTAAACTACTAGCGCCGATAACACCGTTTGTTACGCACAAGGTTTACAATGAGCTGTACAGCGGATTGATACACAACGAGACGTTTCCAGAATACGATGCGAAAACGCCACAAATTCTAAGCGAAAAAACGCAAGCATTGATGGACTTCAACTCAATGATTTGGAAAACAAAAAAAGAAAAAGGCATTTCATTAAAAGCAGAAATCACGGGCATTAAAATACCTGAAGAGTTAGAACTGTTCAAAGATGACTTAGTAATAATGCACAACATAAAATAATGATATCGGAAGATGACAATGGAATCTGTTGGACAATACAACGCAACTGAATTGCAGGAAAAGTTCATCAAGCGATGGCGCGACATCAAGTTACTTGAAAAGCGCAAGAAAAAAAACGCAATGGGGAAAAAGTTTTTCTACCTCGATGGGCCGCCATATGCCAACGCGCCGCCGCACATGGGGCATGCCCTTACCAGGACCCTGCGCGAAACCATCTGCAAATACAGATTGCTTAAGGGGGAGAATGTGTGGCTCCAGCCTGGATTTGACACCCACGGCCTGCCAGTCGAGACAATGGTGCAAAACGAACTGAAACTCGACAGCTCTGACATTGAGAAATTCGGCATTGAAAAGTTCAACAAGGCGTGCCGGGAACACGCGCTAAAGTACCTGGATTTATGGGGTGAATTCTATGAAAAGTTCGGCTCATCGAGCTTGTGGAACTTAGACAACAAATACATAACATTTGAAAATGATTACATTGACTCAACGTGGCTCTTTTTTGAAAAAGCGCATGCTCAAGACTTATTGTACAAGGGCCAGGGCTCTACGCCATGGTGCCCGCACCACCAAACCGGTTTAGCGCAGCATGAAGTCAGCCAGGGATATGAGGACGTTACCGATACCTCGATATACCTTAGGTTCAAGATAAACGACAAGGACAATGAGTACTTCTTGGTTTGGACAACAACCCCGTGGACAATACCGAGCAACGTTGCCGTGGCAGTGCATCCAACTTTTACCTATGCCAGGGTCAAAGTCCAAGATGATGTATACATACTCGCCAAGGACTTAGTTGAAAGCGTGATGAAAAAACTCGGCCATGATGTCTACGAAGTTCTTGAGGAGATGCAGGGAGCGGACTTGACGAACCTGACGTATGTACATCCATTAGAAAACCAGGTGCCTGTGCACAAGGAATTCGTGCACAAAACAATTACAGAAGAATATGTCACAACTGGAGACGGCACAGGCGTTGTCCACACAGCCCCAGGGCATGGGCCAGACGATTACAACTCGGGACTAAAATACAATCTGAGAATACTGTCTCCCGTTGACCGGGCTGGAAAGTATAATGAAGAAGCGGGCCCCGAACTAAAGGGAAAAAATGTATTGAAGGTCAACAACGAGATAAATGAAATGCTGGACCATCAAGGCTCACTCTTGTTTACCGAGAAAATTACGCATAGCTATCCTCACTGTTGGCGGTGCAGAACTAAACTGATTTACATAACGACGCCGCAGTGGTTCATCAAAATTGAGCCGATCAAGCAGCGAATGCTCGACCTGAACTCGAAAATAAGGTGGGTACCAGACTGGGCCGGCCAGAAGCGATTCCATGATTGGCTTTCCAATGCCCGGGACTGGAACATCTCCAGGCAGAGGTATTGGGGCATACCGATTCCGGTATGGGAATGCTCAGATTGTGACAAACTCACTGTCATTGGTAGTGTGAAAGAGCTACGAGAAAAGGCCACAAATTACAAGGCGGGTATGGACCTGCACAGGCCGTATATTGATGAGGTAACCATAAAGTGTGAAAACTGTGGCAAGGAATCACATCGCACTACGGACGTTACCGACGTTTGGTTCGACGCTGGTGCTGACACTTGGGCGCCATTTGGTTATCCAAGAAATGAAGAATTCAAGAAATGGTTTCCCGTTGATTTTATAACCGAAGGGCTAGACCAAACAAGGGGCTGGTTCTACCTTATGCTGGTTGAATCCACAATTGTTTTCAACGAGGCACCGTTTAACTCGGTCCTTGTCAATGGCCTGGTGCTGGACGCGAAGGGCGAAAAAATGAGCAAGAGCAGGGGCAATGTTGTTGCGCCATTTGACGTTATTGAGAAATTCGGGCCTGACATTGTGAGGTGGTTCTTGCTGTGGGCATCAACGCCATGGGATAACGTGCAGTGGGACGAAGACAACATTAGGATAATACAAAACGCCATGAACACCTACTGGAACGTCTACAATTACGCAGTCAAATTCATGCTGCTGAATGGATATACGCCAAAAGAGCCACTGCCAGAAAAGCTTGAAATCGAGGATAAGTGGATACTCTCAAGGCTCCAGAAGCTGAAAATCGATACAGTGCAGGGCTACGAAAAAGAGCTTAACACGTCTATACCTGCAAGGGCCTTGCATGAGTTCATCGTGAATGACTTGTCAAGAGACTACGTAAAATACATACGCTCGCGCGTAAAGGAAAACCGCAACAATGAAGCCGTATTTGATGTGCTGAACAAGCTCCTCAGGGAAACTTCGATTATTTCATCAATAATAATGCCGTTTGCGTCTGACGAAATCTACACAAACCTGACTGGCAACGAGTCAGTGCACTTGGAAACATTCCCAGAAGCGAATGATGAAATGCACGACGAGAAACTCGAAGAGCAATTCATAAGGATGAAACAGATAATGGAATCAGCGCTAGCATTGCGGAACGAGATTGGAATGAAAGTCAGGCAGCCATTGCAAGACCTTGTTATAGTTAGCGATTCGCCAGTTCCTCTGGCTGGCGTTGAGCACATAATGAAAGAGCAACTGAATGTTCACGAAATAAAACATGCAAAAGAAGCGCCAAAGGGGGACTATGCAGAAGCGCAATTCGGGTCAGGAACGGTCTACTTGAACAAGCAACTCAATGACGAGTTGAGGAAAGAAGGTGCTACGCGCGATTTAATTCGGACAGTGCAGCAACTGAGGAAACAACTCGGCTTGCAAGAGCCTGACCACATCAAGGTCGAAGTGATCGCGCCTCGCGATTTCAAGAACTCGGTGGCGTTGGATGAAGTGCAGAAGACCACAAACTCTGATTCAATAAATGTTGTTGAGAAAAAATCGCTAGCCGGCGAAGAGACAAAGGCAAAGATCGCTGAAGCAAGTATTACTGTTGTAGCTGCGAAGGTTTAATGAAGTTATTCACCTAACCGTCCTAAGCTTCTAAGCCACAACATCTTACACTACGCCTGCTCGACCTTGGTACCCTCTGGCGTGTCAAGCAGTTGCAGGCCGCGCTTCTTCAATTCATCCCGAATTTCGTCGCTGGTTTTCCAATCCTTCTCTGCGCGTGCCTTATCGCGTTTTTCCACCAGTGCCTGCTCGTCGGGAGTCAATTCTACTTTCTCTTCCTGCATTTCCGCAATGCCCAATGATAGGATTTTGTCGAAATCGAGGAGCGTGGCGTATTTATCGCTACTTGAAATGGAATCATCGCGGACCATCTCCCACATCACGGAAAGGGCTTCCGGCGTGCTGAGATCGTCATTCATTTTCTCAACGAATTTTGTCACGTACGCTTCGTTAATTTTTCCTGTGCCTGACTTTCTGAGTTCTACAACATGCCGCTTTAGCCGCTCGAGGGTGTTCTTTACATTGTCCATTGCTTCTAATGAAAACGTGACTTGGCTTCTGTAATGGCTCATCAAAAGCAGGTAGCGGTAATCCATTGGAGAGTAGCCACTGTTTATTAGGACGTCCAATGTCAAAATGTCCCCGCTGCTCTTGCTCATCTTCACGTCCTTAAAATTAACAAACTCGTTATGGAGCCAATAATTCACGAACTGTTCCCCTGTTGCGCTTTCTGACTGCGCGATCTCGTTTGTGTGATGTACTGGAATGTGATCAACACCGCCTGTGTGTATGTCAAAATGATTACCGAGATGGTGCATGCTCATCGCGCTGCATTCAATGTGCCATCCTGGAAACCCGATGCCCCACGGGCTGTCCCATTCCATGTCGCGCTGTGCGTCTTTTGGGGAAAATTTCCATAGGGCGAAGTCCGTCGGGTTCTTCTTACCCGGAACTAGTTCGATGCGCGCGCCGGCCTTTAAGCCCTCAATGTCGAGCCTTGCCAGCTTTCCGTAATCAGATAACTTGGACGTGTCGAAATAGATTCCGTCTTCAATACGGTACGTGTAGCCTTTTTCTTCCAGTGCCGTTACTAAGCTTATCTGTTCCTTGATGTGGTCTGTTGCCCTGCACGTTATTGTTGGCCGCGCGATGTTGAGCCGATCAGTGTCCATGAAAAATGCGGCCTCATAGAACTTGGCGATTTCCCATGCGTTTTTCCCTTCGCGCTTTTTGGCTTTCTCCATCTTATCCTCGCCTGTGTCGCTGTCGCTTGTGAGGTGACCAACATCGGTTATGTTCATGGCATGCCTTACTTTGTAGCCATTGTATTCCAGGGTTTTCTTTAGAAGGTCTGCAAACACGTACGCCCTTAGATTGCCGATGTGCGCATACCAGTAAACCGTAGGCCCGCAGCTATAAAAAGTGACTTCCTTGTCGTTTATTGTCTTGAATTCTTCCTTTTGTCGTGTAAGCGTGTTGTAAAGTTTGATCATTTGCATCACAATTTTTTGAAGAGCATTATTGAATCATAGTACTTGCCATCAATTTTCCTCCCCTGGGGAAGACTACCATATTCTGTAAACCCTGCAGAGATAAATAGGCTTATAGCAAGGTTGTTCCCACTCCTAATTGACAAAATTATGAGTTCAAGACCAACAATTTTCGCGAGACTGAGTACGCCGGCAACAATATGCCGCGATATATCCTTGCCCTTCCAAGCTTCAATTACCGATATGCCCCGTAATGTACCGACATGGCTTGCGCCGGGCACATCTGTAAGCTCTAATCCTATTGAGCCAATGATTTCATTTTTGGCTTCTGCAACCACAAGTGTTTGGTAGTCTGACTCAATGTAATCATTTATCCATTTTTTCTTTTTTTCTTCTGAATCCGATTGATTGAAATACCTTGAAAACGGGGCAGTGCCTATCATTTTGTTGTAAAACGTATACAGCTTGCTTACATCTGACCTTGTCACTACGCGTATGACTATCTCTTCGCCATCAGGTGTTGTGTACCCAGGCAAGGTTTTTCCGTCATATTGATTTAAACCATTCATTTTAATTACCCGATAAGATGAAAGCAGGGAACGGAAATCGAATCCGTGTCTCCCGGTTCCTGTCCCGTCCTCCAGTTTACAGAGAACTGAACTGCAGCCGGGTGCATGGCCATTGCAGCCGCGCTGAAAGCTCGTTGAACGAGTTCAACGCAGACTCTGCCATCCCTGCATTTTCAAAGTTTTCACTAGCCCGCGTTCATCTCAACAGAGAAACAGAGCTAGAACTAACCATTACCTCGTTTGGGTACAACAGCAACATGTGCGTTGGTTAATCATGCAACTCATTATACCCCTCGTTTTATTTAAACATTTGCAATTCAACAGTTTAAGCTATATCCCAAGGTCGCTTGCGTGGAAGTCCACTGTGACGGTTGCTGACACGGATACTTGGCCTGGACTTACCTCAGTAGACGCGCCTTGCACATCCACTACAAGCGATTCCCTGAACAATGGATAAATGATGTCCTGTTCTGCGCGCACGTTTACAGGCTTGAGTTGGTCTGCTCCGAAGACCTTTGATGAGGCCTCGGCCTTTACGTAAGCGTTTCGCGTGGCCTCTGTGACAGCCTGCAGTAATGCCGCACGCCGGGTTTCGTCTTGCAAGCCAAAGTTTATCTCTCCAATGTAGTTGGCGCCAGCCTTTGAAGCAGAATCAATGATCAACCCTGCTTTTTTTACATCATTACTTGTCACGGTTACGTGGTGCGCTGTCCTGTAACCAGCAAATACCCGAGTTTCTCTGGTGTAGTCGTATTGCTCGGTAAGGCTGTACGTCACGGTCCTGATGTCATCGTCATGAATGCCAAGCCCCCTGAGTGAATCAATTACAGCGTTCATGGCCAGCGTATTTTGCTGCTGTGACGCTTGCGCGTTCATGTCCAGGGTTTCCACGCCAAGCGTTACCGTGACTTCATCAGGGTTGAGATAAACAGTAGCCGTGCCAGTTGCGCTGATGTTGAACGAAACGCCTTGTATACTTACATCAGTTCTGTTGCTCTGTATCACCGAGCTTGGTTCAATTGGCACAAAGATCACTGAGAGCATTGCCACAATGACTGCCAACAGCAAGTAAAGCGCTGTCTTGTACATGTCAATTTTTCCCGAGTCCATGCTCTAAAAAAAGGAATGCATGTATATATAGGCCATAGGTAGGCAAAAGCTTTATATAAGTGAATGTCCACAAATCAATTCCTTAGTCTAAGTTATTCTTATCATAGTAAATAACTAAAATAGAAACAGATCGGAGGTTTTTAAATGACGCAGCTAACAGGGCAACCAGTATATATACTACCAGAAGGTGCCCAGAGGACATTAGGTAAAGACGCGCAGAGAATTAACATTCTCGTTGCCCGAGCCGTGGCAACAGCTATAAAGACCACACTTGGGCCGAAGGGCATGGACAAAATGCTCGTCGATTCAATCGGAGACATCACAATAACAAACGATGGAGCAACAATACTCGAAGAAATGTCTATTGAGCACCCAATTGGAAAAATGCTCGTAGAAGTCGCAAAAACACAGGACGCTGAAACCGGAGACGGAACGACAACAGCAGTAGTGATCGCGGGGGAGCTCCTGAAAAAAGCCGAGGGCCTACTTGATCAGGATGTTCACCCGACAATGATCGTCCGCGGATACAAGAGCGCAGAGCAGAAGGCGCAGGAGATCCTGCAAGAAATCGCGCAGCCAATAAGCATTGACGACAAGGAAAAACTCATAAACGTATGCACGACAACCATGGCCAGCAAAGGCTCAATAGGCCACCAGAAGGACCACTTGTCAAAGATAATTGTTAACGCCATTATAAAAGTGGCTGAAAAGCGAGACGGGAAAGCAATTGTGGACAAGGACTACATCAAGGTTGAAAAGAAAGAAGGTGGCATGGTCACAGACTCACAGCTGATAGAGGGCATCGTCGTGGACAAAGAACGCGTTCATTCAGGAATGCCACAAAGAGTCGAGAACGCCAGAATCGCGCTCATAGACGTGGCCCTTGAAATCAAGGACACCGAGACAGATGCCGAAATTAGAATCACAAGCCCTGACCAAATGCAAGCCTTCCTAGAACAAGAAGAAAAAATGCTCAAGGACATGGTGGACAAAATCGTTGAAAGCAAAGCAACAGTCATGTTCTGCCAAAAGGGCATTGATGACATGGCGCAGCACTACCTTGCCAAGGCAGGGGTCTTTGCAGTAAGACGAGTTAAGAAGTCAGATCTCGACAAATTGGCAAAAGCGACAGGCGCAAAGATTGTGTCAAGCCTTAAAGACCTAAGCGACTCAGACCTTGGCAAAGCACAAACAGTCGAGGAACGCAAAGTCTCGGGCGAAGCAATGACCTTTGTCGAAGGCTGCACAAACCCGAAGGCAGTTACAGTCCTCATACGCGGAGGCACGCAACACGTGATTGACGAGGCCGAAAGGGCAGTGGAGGACGGCATCGGTTCAACAACAAGCGCCTTGGAACTAGGCAAGATCGTTAGCGGCGGGGGCGCAGTGGAAATCGAGATCGCTGAGCAGCTACGCACTTTTGCAAGACAAGAAGGCGGCCGAGCACAGTTGGGCATCGAAGCATTTGCAGACGCACTCGAAATCATTCCAAGGACATTGGCAGAGAGCGCAGGCATGGACTCAATCGACTCAATCGTCGAGTTAAGAAACCAGCACGCTAAGGGCAACAGGAACCACGGCATCAACGTCATGGCTGCAAAGGTCGAGGACATGAGCGCACAAAACGTCATTGAAGCAATGAAGGTCAAGAAGCAGGCAATAAGTTCAGCAGCCGAGGCAGCAGAAATGATCCTCAAGATAGACGACATCATTGCAACCAAGGCCAGCGGCGGTGGAATGCCTCCAGGAGGCATGCCTCCAGACATGGGCGGAATGGGAATGTAACAATTCCCAACCCCCTTCTTTTTATTCTCAAAACCCATATGTAACTCATGAAAGTCGGCATCATCGAGTACGGCGGAGACTTCTCGGACATCTTCATAGACGCCACAAAGTACAAAGTACAGGACATATATTTTGAAAAGAAGCGCGTCATCGACATATTTGATGTCCTAGCCTACTTGAAAAAATGGCAAGACTTTGATCAACTTGTCATTGTAGTCGATACTTACGAAAAAAACCACGAGTCGCTCGATGGGTTTTACAATGCGCTCGCGAACTTTGAAGCCCAGACAGGAAAAATCGTGTTCAAGTGCCTATACGACAGCCAGAAACAAAGCGCTGTAGAAGCAGTAGCAGAGACCGCTGAAAAATTCATGAACTTCCTGTTCAGGCCAGAGGAAGCCTTCAAGCCATCAGAGAAACCTCCAGAACCGCCAGGATATGAAGAGGAGCCGATCGTGGACCTTGAAAAAGAGCTCGAAGAAGACTTTCCTGAAGAAGAATAAGCAGCAAGTAACAATCAAATTCACAATCAAATTCGCTATCTTGAACCATTATTTAGACTTGTTAAAATCCATCAGGCTGCTCTGATTCTTTCTGTTCCTCGCCTGTATCGCCGTGTCCCAAGATCTCCTGACAAAATCAGGATACTCTGCATGATCTGCTAAGCGCTCTAACAATTCGATGCTGCGGGGATCATGGGTGTAGCCGCTGCCGAAAAACCCGAACTGGTCATAAATCGGCTTTAGTGAGCGTTCTCGGCGTTCCTTGGCAATAATGCTGGCACAGGAAACTGCAGGGTAATTGACGTCGGCCTTATGCTCTGCAATCGCCGGCTGACGGAAATCAAAGTATTTCTGCACCTTTCCAATAAATCGGTTGCCGTTGGGCTCAGGTAAGTCGAAAATGACCTTGTCGATCTTCGACTGGTCAAACATTTCAATGCATTCTGCCATCTTCATGGCCTCAATCTCATTCAGGGACATGTATTTTCTCTTGTCGTCAATCTCGCTCGCAGTGATTTCGACATAATGAACCTCATCGGCCATTTCATTGACCTTCCTGTACAGGTTCTCACGCTGCTGGTTCGTCAATAACTTGGAGTCCTTGACGCCGATTTTTTTCAATTCATCATTTAATGAGTCGTCTATCAAAACGCCCCCAATAAATAATGAACCAAAAACAGGACCGCGGCCCGCTTCGTCTATGCCTAAGATTCTCATTGATATGCGTAAGCAGAACTGGAATATAAAGACTTCACGAAAGCGTTAAAAAGAAACAGTCATCGAAGGGAAGACAAAGCTCGAGGTGCCACGGCAAGAAGGCTTGGACGATCCCGCGCATGCCTTGGTTTTCTATAACCCCAAGATGAGTTACGACAGGGACATCTCTGCACTGCTGCTAAGGCAGTACTTGCCCAATAGGGCAAAGGTACTGGACTTGCTGTCGGGAACCGGATCCCGAGCAACGCGTTATGCAGTCGAGGGCAACGATTTCGAGGTATGGGCAAACGACGTGCAGCCAAGCGCTGTCAAGCTCATCGAGAAAAATGCAGACCTGAACAAGGTCAACTTGAAAATATCAAATGAAGAGGCTAACGATTTCTTAACTGGGCATAGACGGGAATACTTTGACTGCATCGACATCGACCCGTTCGGATCGCCGGGAAAGTTCACTTTTAATGCCTTCAGAGCACTTAAGAGCAACAACGGTTTACTTTGCCTGACTGCGACAGACATCGGAAGCTTGAGCGGCACATTCCAGAATGCTTGTTACAGGAAATATGGAAGCGTTGTGCACAAGACAAGTTTTGCGCATGAACTTGGCCTACGACTCCTGATTACTTATGCAATGCGCGAGGCCGCCAAGTTCAACATTGCCCTTGAGCCATTATTTAGTTACCACAGGCTGCACTACTACCGGGTGTTCCTAAAAACCGTTGACAGCAGAAAACGCACTGACGAAAAAATCGAGCAGCAGGGATTTGTTGCAGAGTGCGAAAAGTGCCTACGCCAGCACACCCGCGGGTTGTATTCAAGCGCCCTTAGCACATGTAAATGTGGAAATCAATTAAAGTGCAGCGGCCCGATTTACTTAGGGGGGACGTATGATTCTGACTTTCTGAAAAACCTGACTTACAAGCACACGCTGTTTGAAAAAATCAACAGCGAGGCGCACTTGCCATTCTACTATGACTTGCATGAACTTGGAAAATTTTTAAATAAGAAGAACAAGCAAAAGTCGGTGATAGTAAAGGCCATTCAGGCTAATGGTTTTCACGCTTCTGGCACGCTGTTTTCTGGCTATGGCATAAAGACTGACGCGCCTTACGATGTTTTGCTAAAGTGTGCGTTTTAGGCAGAGGCTTTTTAGACAGGGATAGTTAGGTCTTCAGTCATCTTGAGTGGGCCTCCGAGCTGGCCGCCTATTACGCCTTTGTTGCCTGCCTTGTCGTATGCAACCACTTCAAAAAGAACAAAGGCACCCACTAGCCTAAACAATCCTCTATAGTACTTGTTGGCCGAGTCATAATTAATGTAATGATAAGTAATTGTTTCGCCTGACGCGCTCACGTTTTTCATGACCAAATAAATTACACCTACCTGGCTTTGGTCATCAACTGTGTATGTGACGTTAATGGACTCCTTTGGCGCGTAATTCAACCTAGGCACGATTAGGGTGCCTGTCGGGGCAATGAAGTCGTTTCTAGTTAGGGATAATGTTACGGTCTTGTTGCTTGTCGCGTTTTTCTCTGTGCCGGTTACGTTTTTCAAGAAGACGCGGGCCTTGCCGACGTTGCGTTCGTCTGTGAAAAACAGCGAGTCGAAGTAATGACGATTGGTGTAGTTGCCATGGCTCGACAGGAGGAACAGCCTGTTTGTACTAAGCGACGTCATTGTGTAGCGCGTTTTATCGTAGTTGTATTCCCTGAACGCTGTACTGTACGGCACATTGTATCGCGAAACCGTTACCTCTGCAACTGGAATGAATTCCGTCTCTTCTAGTTGAGTTGCTTCATTCCTAATAATATGGAAATTCTGTGAGGCCTTTTCGAGTTTTATTTCGTAGCCGTCAGTTGTCCTAATGGACTCGTTTTCCTTCAGGGTGAATTCTTCACCATCTTTTATGTACACTGGTTTCGTGGCCTTTATGACTGCCTTTTGATTCTGCTCATCAATCTTGATGACTTCGAAAGAAATCCTGTTTTCTTCTTTTGCAGTTTCAACTATGGCAGAGGACATGTCGAGCAGCTCATCATAGAGCTTCGGACTGCGGGTGCTTGTGACATACAGGTAATATTTTCCGTCGATTTGGTACATTGTTAGCGTTACGTTTGTGTCGCGCGAAAGCAGGCCTTCCCTTAAGTTGATTTCGAATTCTTCCCCATAATCGAAGTATTCGCGCGTGGTTTGTAGGGTAATGGATGCCTTGTACTGCTCATACAACTTCTCAATCTTGTGTATGGTTACATTGAATTTTACCACGCCCTGTGCCAGCATGTATTGTCCTGGCTCTGCTGAAAGGTCATGGGATATCGAAAATTCAGTGTTTGTTTCCCTGTCCTTGCCAATGATTGCAAGGTACACTGACCCATCGGGGTTTAATCCAAGGTGCACCTCGATTCCTTCGTGCGATTTCCTGTAGCCCCATGTAGTGATGTCGAATTCCATCCCGGTTTCGAAAATCCCTGCCAACACCTCTCTTGGTTGGAGATTGCACATGAGTGTGAAGTTATTAGTTGCCGTGGTGTCCAGGTTTTGTGTAAATCCGCCATCTGTGCCTTCTGGGCACGTGAGGATTATGAAAGGCGCTGTGTCGAAGATTTCGATGTCATGTGTGCCATTTATAATGTAGTTCTCTATCGTCATGTTTCGGTAATCGATGCTTATCACAGCCCCCTCAAATGCGTTTCCATCTTGATCCTCAACATTAATAGTCACTGTTCTTGCCGGCAGCTCAATAGCCACGGGGGGCATCGGTTCTTCAGCAGGCTGGAAATACGTGCAGCCCATCATGACCGACAATGCGAGAATTGCGAGAAACGCGGATAGTGCCTTCATTGTGTCTGATTACAAAACGCGCCTTATTAAATGTTTAGCGCCGAACCTAGCTTCCTATAGTCGGGAATGTAAGAATAACAACCGTCAAAAGCAGCAGGATTACAATGGTAATGAATATCAGGACATACTCTTCCAGGGTTGTGCGCTCATTGCCTTGTGGTATTATCCTAGCTCGTTTAGCTTGCATACTTTGCACTAACCCCCCTTTGTATATAAAATTAGCTGTTAATAGAGCTGTTCAGCCGCCTTATAGCGAAACGAGTTTATCGCAGCGCTGCGAGCTTTCCTATAGGATCAAGGGCGTCGATTCTTTGCACTAGATTCCAGGCTACTGCGCCGCCAACTATTAAAAGCACAATCAAGACAATGAGAGCTGCGAAGATAAACTTCTGCCACTTAAGTTTCTGCATGTCCAAGTACTGGGAGTATCCAAGTTTGTACTTTCCTTCTGCGTCTTGCCATACGAGTACCTCGTCCTGTTGCTTTTTTGTCATACCGATTTCCCCCTGCCTTGTGTCTGTTGTGTGCTTTGTTGTTTTTAAAGCTTTTCACATGCCCATGTTCTGGCCTCTGATTATTCTTCTGATTCTTTTAGAGGATCATGCGGATTACTGTTATTAGCGCGATGATGATCGCCAAGGCCACGACGATTGTGAGCACGGTGCTTGTGTCGACTGTTAATGGCTGCGTCTCTTCAACGAGGATGTTCACGTTGAACGTGCTCGAGATCTCGTCTGAAATGAAGCCCGGCTTGGTGGCCCTGACGTCGATTTTGTATATGCCCTCGTCATTTGGATAGAAGACAGATGTGTAGTCTCCAGTAACTGGGTCTTGTGTGAACTGCAACGTCAGTTTTCTGCCGCTTGGCTCCAGAATCGAGCCGCGCACTATTACAGCAGAGACCACGTCTGATGCTTCGTCAAGCGCCTTTATTCTGAGCGCGACTGGCTGCCCTAGTTCAAGCTCTAGATCAGCTTTAGGTACTGGGTTCACCACGTCGAGGGTAATGAACTTGTCGCTGATGATAAATGTAATCCTCTCTTCTGTAACCTTGTTTTGCTTCAACGCAACGACGCGGATGTTGTACTCGCCGCTTTCCAGTGGTCCTATTACCGTTTCGTATTCGCCGAAGCTGTCGTAGGCCATTTGCAGCTCAGTGTTGTCAATAACCAGCTTGACATTGGCATCTGCTACCGGCGATCCTTGTTCTGTTACTTGCACCCTGACAATGAGTTCCGAGTTTTCAGCGTAAACGTCTTCCTGCGGCGATATCACTTGTATTGCGAACTCAGCTACCTGCGCGATCTGCGTTGGCTCGCCCATTACAAACGAGACCCGCTCTGACAGCTCAACGCCCTGCACTACGGTTTTATACACCACGTCGTAGTTTGCTGGCTGCGTGAATTCCCTTAAGGCCCTAAAGCCGTCCCTGTGAATCGGCAGTGCAACTGAGTCTAGCAGGGCACCGTTTTGGTAGACCTCTGCAACCATCGTGATGTCAGTCAAGGCAGCTCCGCGGTCATCTATTACCTCGACTTGTAGCGGCAGCCGCTGCCCCACTGTGTACTCCTTTGCTTGGGGATAAATAATAAACATCCTGTTCCCTAGCGTGATTTCCTCTAACGTAACCTTTGCAGGGTCGGTTGTTACTGTGAACCCTATTATCTCTGTTGCTGTAAAGCCCTGGTACTCCATCAAGTAAACAAATGAGTACTCACCGGGTTGTGTCGGGATTGACATTTCTGCAGAGTGTATCCCTCTAGCGTTTTCAGTCATTTGTTTTGCTTCAACTACCTGGTCTCCTTCTGCAAGGCCGACAGATATGGTAGCCCCAGAGACCTTGGATCGGCTCACTGTGGCCACTGCTTCAAGCGTTATGTTCTGTCCTGCCCTAACTATTGAGCCCCGGCCTATTCCATAAACAATGACGTCCGCTGCTGATTCTTCCTCAGAGGTATATGTGCACACTGCCTGCTGCTTTGGATGATCCAGGAATTCTGCTTCATATGTTGCAGTGTAATCGCCGCCTGGCAGCTGAACTAACTTTGCGTATGTGCAGCCAGCATAGCGTTTCAGCCCATGGGTTTGCCCGTCAATGGTTACTGAAACGCCGGTGTCTGAACAGAACAAGTTCCCATCATTATCATAGACTCCCGCCCTTGCCCTCAAATCCAGGAAGCCATGTTCGTCTGGCTGCGTAAGGCAATTTGGCGCAAGCAATGTCTCCTCTTTGACGCCATAGGTCGTAACGTTCTTATTGTTGCTGATGTTTGAATCAGCGAACATCTCCACAGGCACGATTTCAGTCGTCAAGTTGATTTCGCCTTGAAGCGTTATGGGCCATTTCAGCATTCCGGTTACTAACTTATTTCTCTCGTGATAAGAAATGTTGACTTCGTTCGTTTGCGTCTGGATGCCATCTGTTGCCGTGAAAACCAGTTTGTAAACCGGGCTAGGCAACACGATTTTGCCACCCGTGGCATTCGTCACTGTATAGCTTGAAAGGTTATACAGGGTCAAGCCGCCCTTGTTGCTTAT